>NZ_JBEYYU010000002.1:0-302362 GCF_040645755.1 Streptomyces sp. NPDC046716 | reverse complement strand
GCTTCTCGCGCAGTTCCCCGCGCCCCTGAGGCATGCGCTCCGCGCAGCCTCCCCGATGAGATGCCGCACGCAGTGCGCATCTCAGGGGCGCGGGGAACTGCGCGAGAAGAGGCCACCGGCCCGCGCCTGGCCGACTGCCCAGGGGCGCGGGGAACTGCGCGGCCGGCCCCCGCTCACCGGCGCCGATCATGACCGGCATTGGTCCGCCCGGGGGGTTCCGGTGGGGCGGGGCCGTGTCGCCGTCGCCCGTAGGGCCCGCGGCCCGATAGATGTGATCAACCGCATATACCGCCAAAAGTGATCAACCGGCCCGTACCGGAGGTAGCTCCGAGATGCACCAGACCCCCAGGCGCCCACGCGCAGCCCTGCGCTCGGCCGCGTTCCTCGTGAGCGGCGCGCTCGCCGTGACCGCCCTCGCCGGGTGCGCCGCGGACGACGAGGCGGGCAAGCCCTCCGCCGGGCAGGACATCGCCCCCGCAGCCCGCGACCAGATCCAGGACGGCGGCACCCTGCGCTGGGCCGTCGACAACCTGCCGCAGACCCTGAACGCCTTCCAGGCCGACGCCGACGCGAGCACGAGCCGGGTCACCGGCGCCGTGCTGCCGTCGATGTTCAAGCTGGACGCGCAGGGCCGCCCGAAGGCCGACCCCGACTTCCTGGAGAAGGCCGAGGTCATCGAGACCGAGCCCAAGCAGGTCGTGCTGTACAAGCTGAACCAGCAGGCGGTCTGGAGCGACGGCCGGGAGATCGGCGCCCCCGACTTCGCCGCGCAGTGGCGCGCCCTGTCCGGCAAGGACAGCGCGTACTGGACGGCGCACAACGCCGGCTACGACCGCATCGAGAAGGTCGAGCGCGGGGCGAACGACCTGGAGGTGCGGGTCACGTTCGCCAAGCCGTACGCGGACTGGCGCGCCCTGTTCTCGCCGCTGTACCCCAAGGACGTCATGGGGACCCCGGACCACTTCAACGACGGCGCGCGGCGCAAGCTGACGAACACGGCGGGCCCGTTCGCCATCGACAAGGTCGACCGCGACGCCGAGACGGTCTCCCTCAAGCGCAACCCCCGCTGGTGGGGCAGCCCCGCCAAGCTGGACAAGCTCGTCCTCAGCGCGGTACCGCGCGGCAAGCGCGCCGCGGCCCTCGCCGCCGGCGACCTCGACCTCGCCGACCTGGACGCCGGCGGAGCCGACCGCATCGCGTACGCCGCCCGCGACAAGAGCACGGCGGGCCCGCTCGCCCACGGCCCCGGCGCCGCCCTCACCCCCGGCAAGGCGCTGCGCTCCTGGGCGATCATGCACGGCGAGGACGAGGAGGCCGCCGAGGAGGAGATCGCGGCGCGCGCGAAGACCCGCAAGGCCGTGAAGAAGTACGCGAAGGAGCAGGAGAACCTGCGCGGCTTCGCGGTCCGCAAGTCGCTGGAGCCGGCCTACACGCAGCTCGCGCTGAACGGCACCGAGGGCCCCCTCGCCGACGAGCGCGTCCGCCGCGCCGTCGCCCGCGCCATCGACCGCAGCAAGCTGGCCGAGGCCGTCCTCAAGCCGCTGGGCCTGCCCGCCGGCACCGTCGACAACCACCTCGCGCTGGCCGGCCAGGAGGCGTACGCCGACAACAGCGGCGCGCTCGGCGACCAGGACACCGCGCAGGCGCAGGCGCTGCTCGCGGAGGCGGGCTGGGTGCCCGGCGGCCCGCTCAAGAAGGACAAGACCGATAAGGCGGACAAGGCCGAGGAGAAGACGGCCGGCTCCGAGAACTCCGACAACGACGCGGAGGACGCCGACGACGGCACGTACATCGTCGGCGAGGACGACCAGAAGCCCGGAGCCGACGCGCCCCGGCTGTTCGTCCCCGGCCCGCTCGCGGCCGCCCAGCACACCGCCCTGCTGCACCAGGCCGACGCGCTGAAGCTGCGCAAGGCCGACAAGGAGAAGGGCAAGCACGCCAAGCACGCCAAGAAGCACAAGAACGACCAGGCCGCCGAGGGGCTCGGCAAGGACGCCAAGACGTACGTGAAGCAGGGCGGCGCCCCCGGCGCGTACGCGCCCAAGGGCACGGCCGCCCCGGCCGGCGCCGCCGCGGGCCCGCTCGCCAAGGACGGCAAGCCGCTCACGCTGCGCTTCGTCCTGCCGTCCGGCGCGGGCTCCGAGCAGCTGCGCACCGTCGCCGACCGGATCACGCAGATGCTGGAGAAGATCGGCGTGCGCACCGACATCATGAAGGTCGACGACGAGAGCTACTTCAAGGACCACATCGCGTCCGGCCAGTACGACCTCGCTCTGTACTCCTGGCCCGCGTCCGCCTACCCGGCCACCGACGCCCGCCCCATCTACGCCAAGCCGATCCCGGCCGCCGACGGGTCGCTCACCGTCGAGCAGAACTACACCCGGGTCGGCACCGACCAGATCGACCAGCTCTTCGACGAGGCGATCGGCGAGCTGGACGCGGGGGAGGAGCGCTCCCTGGTGAAGCAGGCCGACGCCCGCATCTGGGCGGCCGCAGGATCCATCCCGCTCTACCAGCGCCCCGAACTGGTCGCGACCCGCACGAACGTCGCCAACGCGGGCGCCTTCGGCTTCCAGGAGCCCCAGTACGAGGACATCGGCTACCTGAAGAAGGGCGCGAAGCCCTCGGCGAGCCCGTCCTCCTGACCTGCGGCCTTGCCTGGGACCACGTCCCAGGCTCAGATCCAGCTCAACTCCCTTGCCCCCGGGCCCGCCCGCGGGGCAAGGTTCGTTCTAACCCGTTGACCTGCGGTTTTACCCTGCGGTACGGCTCGCTCCCCCCACCCCGCCGAGCCCCCGCAACCCCCTCACCCGTTGAGCCACGTACGATGGGGTGAGGCCGTGGCGTGTCCAGCCCGGCAGGGCGCGCGTATCACTGATGTACGCGCAGCCGTCCACTATTCCGGGAGTACGCCGCAATATGGCCACGCGCCACGACATCCGAAACGTCGCCATCGTCGCCCACGTCGACCACGGCAAGACGACCATCGTCGACGCCATGCTCAAGCAGGCCGGCTCGTTCGCCGCTCACGCCGCCGAGTCCCTCGACGATCGCATGATGGACTCGAATGACCTGGAGCGTGAGAAGGGCATCACGATCCTGGCCAAGAACACGGCCGTCAAGTACCACCCGAAGGATGGCGGCGACGTCATCACGATCAACATCATCGACACCCCGGGCCACGCCGACTTCGGTGGCGAGGTCGAGCGCGGTCTGTCGATGGTCGACGCCGTCGTGCTGCTCGTGGACGCCTCCGAGGGTCCGCTCCCGCAGACGCGCTTCGTGCTGCGCAAGGCGCTCCAGCAGCGTCTGCCGGTCATCCTGTGCATCAACAAGACGGACCGTCCCGACTCCCGGATCGACGAGGTCGTCAACGAGACGTACGACCTCTTCCTCGACCTGGACGCGGACGAGGAGCAGATCGAGTTCCCGATCGTCTACGCGTGCGGCCGTGACGGCATCGCGTCGCTGACGAAGCCGGCCGACGGCACGGTCCCCGCGGACTCCACCAACCTGGAGCCGTTCTTCTCCACGATCCTGGAGCACGTCCCGGCCCCGACGTTCGACGAGGAGGCCCCCCTCCAGGCGCACGTCACCAACCTGGACGCCGACAACTTCCTCGGCCGCATCGCGCTGCTCCGCGTCGAGCAGGGCGAGCTGCGCAAGGGCCAGACGGTGGCCTGGATCAAGCGCGACGGCACGATCTCGAACGTCCGCATCACCGAGCTCCTGATGACCGAGGCGCTCACCCGCAAGCCCGCCGAGGTCGCCGGTCCCGGTGACATCTGCGCCGTCGCCGGTATCCCCGACATCATGATCGGCGAGACCCTGGCCGACCCGGAGAACCCGATCGCGCTGCCGCTGATCACGGTCGACCAGCCGGCCATCTCCATGACCATCGGCACGAACACCTCGCCGCTGGTCGGCCGCGGTGGCACGGGCAAGGGCGCGGCGGCCAAGTCGGCCGTCAAGGACCGCAAGGTCACCGCCCGCCAGGTCAAGGACCGCCTGGACCGCGAGCTGATCGGTAACGTCAGCCTCCGTGTCCTCGACACCGAGCGTCCCGACGCCTGGGAGGTCCAGGGCCGTGGTGAGCTCGCGCTCGCCATCCTGGTCGAGCAGATGCGTCGCGAGGGCTTCGAGCTGACCATCGGCAAGCCGCAGGTCGTCACCCAGGAGATCGACGGCAAGACGCACGAGCCGGTCGAGCGCCTCACGGTCGACGTCCCCGAGGAGCACATGGGCGCCGTCACGCAGCTCATGGGCGTCCGCAAGGGCCGCATGGACAACATGTCGAACCACGGCTCCGGCTGGGTCCGCATGGAGTTCGTGGTCCCGTCGCGCGGCCTCATCGGCTTCCGCACGGAGTTCCTGACGAACACCCGCGGTACGGGCATCGCCCACTCCATCCACGAGGGCCACGAGCCGTGGTTCGGCACGCTGACGACCCGTAACAACGGCTCGCTGGTCGCCGACCGCGCCGGTGCCGTCACCGGGTTCGCGATGACGAACCTCCAGGAGCGCGGCGTGCTGTTCACCGACCCCGGCACCGAGGTGTACGAGGGCATGATCGTCGGCGAGAACTCGCGCGCCGACGACATGGACGTGAACATCACCAAGGAGAAGAAGCTCACGAACATGCGGTCCTCGTCGGCCGACTCGTTCGAGGCGATCGTCCCGCCGCGCAAGCTCTCCCTGGAGCAGTCCCTGGAGTTCTGCCGCGACGACGAGTGCGTCGAGGTGACCCCGGAGGCCGTCCGTATCCGCAAGGTCGTCCTGGACCAGAAGGAGCGCGGCCGCTCCGCCTCGCGCGCCAAGCACGGCTGAGACGCGCACTGACGCTCTGAGGGCCGGTCTCCCGCTCAGGGAGGCCGGCCCTCGGCGTGCGCCCGCACGGCGGGCAAGTCCGGTCGATCATGCGGCCGTTGGGCCGGTCGGCAGGAAGTCCTCCCGCGGCCACCGCCTTGCCGCTAATCTGCCCTCGGTTGTCTACGCGCGGTGAGAGTGGCGCGTTCACGCGGGGTACAGCAGTCGGATGCGATGCGTGACCGGCGAGTACCAAGTGCGTTTCCGGCGCAAGCCATTAATAGCTCCGCTGTGTCCGCTATGCGGAGAGCTTCGGTCGATAGATATGTAACAAGTCCGTTTCGCGGTCATCTATCTAGGATCAGTTTGTCCGGATTTTAGGAGATGTACGTGTCAGGTGTGATCGAACCGAGACCTCAAGACGGTGGTCGCGACCGTCCCGGTGGCTAATAGTTGAGCGCATAGAGCTCGGGTCAATGGGTCACGCGCTGTGGGGAGCGCCGACTCACGAGCACACTGGGGCACTTCATGCGCGTCGTCAGGGGTGGCGACGTCATGTCTTGTGTGCCCCTTCTGATGAACAAGTGGACTCATGAGGAGGAACCCATGCGTGGTGCCAAGAGCGCCAAGTGGGTCGCGATAGCCGCCGTCGTGACAATGGCTGCGACCGCCTGCGGTGGTGGCGGTGACAGCGCGAGCGACGACATGGACAAGGGCAAGGCCGACCCGAACGGCATCGTCACTGCGCAGCTGAGCGAGCCGCAGAACCCGCTGCAGCCGGCGAACGCCAAGGAGAGCCAGGGCAGCCGTGTCCTGCGCACCATCTTCTCGGGCCTGGTCGACTACGAGCCGGGCACCGGCAAGCTCGAGTACGTCAACGCCGAGTCGGTCACGCCGAACGACGACTCCTCCGAGTGGACCGTCAAGCTCAAGGCCGGCTGGAAGTTCCACGACGGCACGCCGGTCACGGCCAAGTCCTACGTGGACTCCTGGAACTGGTCCGCGAACATCGCGAACAACCAGACCAACTCCAGCTGGTTCGCGGACATCGTCGGCTTCGAGGACGTGCACCCTGAGAAGGGCAAGGCCAAGAAGGACGCCATGTCCGGCCTGAAGGTCGTCGACGACAACACCTTCACCATCAAGCTGACCTCGCCGGTCTCGTACTTCGCGTACAAGCTGGGCTACGACGTCTGGGCGCCGCTGCCCGAGAAGTTCTTCTCGGACCCGAAGGCCTACGGCGAGAAGCCGGTCGGCAACGGCCCGTACAAGTTCGAGTCTTGGGAGCACAACAAGCTCATCAAGGTGCGCAAGTTCGACGGCTACAAGGGCCCGAACAAGGCGCAGAACGGCGGCATCGACTTCAAGAACTACACGACCGCCGACGCCGCCTACTCGGACCTGCGCTCCAACAACGTGGACTGGATCGAGCAGGTCCCGACCACCGCGCTGAAGACGTACAAGCAGGACCTCGGCAACCGCGCGATCGACCAGGCGTACTCCGCCGTCCAGTCGATCGTCCCGGCCTTCTACGCGAAGTCCTGGAAGGACGTCGACCCGAAGGTCATCCAGGGTCTGTCGCAGGCGATCGACCGTGACACGATCACCAAGACCGTCCTCCAGGGCACCCGCCAGCCGGCCGACTCGTACGTGGCCCCCGGCGTTCTCGGCTACAAGAAGGGCGCGCTTGGCGACATCACCAAGTACGACCCGGCTGCGGCCAAGAAGCTCATCAAGGAAGGCGGCGGCGTTCCGGGCAACAAGATCCAGATCCAGTACAACGCCGACCAGGACCACAAGCCCTGGGTCGACGCGGTCTGCAACTCGATCCGCCAGGCGACCGGTGTCGAGTGCACCGGCGACCCGAAGCCGACCTTCCAGGCCGACCTCGACGCCCGTGACGCGCACAAGGTCAAGTCCATGTACCGCGGTGGCTGGGTGCTCGACTACCCCGTCAACTCGAACTTCATGCGTGACCTCTACGGCTCCAAGGCCGCGGGTAACACCAGCGGTTACGCCAACAAGGAGTTCGACGCCCTCTCGACCGAGGCCGACAAGGCCGCGTCCGTCGACGAGACCGTGAAGAAGTACCAGGAGGCGGAGCAGCTGCTGGCGAAGGACATGCCGGCCATCCCGCTCTGGTTCTACAAGGTCAACAGCGGTCAGTCGACCAAGATCCTCGGCAAGATCCCGTACGGCCAGGACGGCGACCCGATCTTCGACCAGGTCAAGGTCAAGAAGCAGTAGTTCACCCCGACCGCAGGCCGGTGACGGCCGCCCCGCCCCCACGAGGCGCGGGGCGGCCGCACCGGCCCGTAGGCACAGGCCTCCACCTCACACCACCCCTCCTGCGGTAGAGAGATGTGCGCAGGCCTCGCCGACCCCTCACGGCATGGAGGCTCGACATGGGGCGTTACGCTGCAAGGCGACTGCTCCAGATGATCCCGATTTTCATCGGGACTACTCTGTTGATTTTTCTCATGGTCCACATCCTTCCGGGTGACCCGGTTCGGGCCATGTACGGCGACAAGGCTCCCGACCCCGCACAGATCGCGGCGATCAAGCACGCCTACGGCTTCGACAAGCCGGTGCTGGAGCAGTACGTCAACTACATGTGGAAGCTCCTGCAAGGAGACTTCGGCGACAACCTCGCGGGACGTCCGGTCCTCGACCTGATGACCGACGCGTTCCCGGTGACGCTGCGGCTGACGCTGCTCGCGATCATCCTCGAGATCATCATCGGCGTGGGCCTCGGCGCCTGGGCCGGTCTGAAGGCCGGCAAGGCCGTCGACACCGGCGTGCTGATCTTCACGCTCGTCGTGATCTCGATCCCGGTCTTCGTGCTCGGCTTCATCGCCCGGTTCGTCTTCGCCGACGAACTCGGCTGGCTGCCGCCGAACGTCCAGGACTCCACGAACCTGGGGCAGTTGTTCCTGCCCGCCCTCGTCCTCGCGACGCTCTCCATGGCCTACGTGGCCCGGCTGACCCGCACGACCTTCGCCGAGAACCTGCGCGCGGACTACATGCGCACCGCTCTCGCCAAGGGCCTGCCCCGGCGCCGCATCGTCGGTGTCCACCTGCTGCGCAACTCGCTGATCCCCGTCGTCACCTTCATCGGTACCGACATCGGCGGCTTCATCGGCGGCGCGGTCATCACCGAGGGCATCTTCAACATCCAGGGAGTCGGCAACCTGCTCTACCGAGCGGTGCAGACGAGCGAGGGCTCGACGGTCACCGGTGTGGTGACGGTCATCGTCCTCGTGATTCTCGTGATCAACCTCCTCATCGACCTGCTGTACGCGGTCCTGGACCCGAGGATCCGGTATGCCTGACGTGACCAAGGACCAGATCACCGAGGCCGCCGAGGCCGCCGAGCTGGACGCCCACGCGGCCCCGCTCGTCGAGAAGCCTGGAGGCGGCGACGCGAAGAAGGAGAAGGCCCGCTCCCTGTGGGGCGACGCCTGGTACGAGCTGCGTCACCGGCCGATGTTCTGGGTCTCCTCGATCCTGCTCTTCGTGCTGATCGTGATCGCCATCTTCCCGGGCCTGTTCACCAGCGTCAGCCCGCGCGACGGCGACCTCGTGCACCACTACCTCAGCAAGCCGGAGTACACGCACGTCTTCCAGGCCGACTGGTTCGGCTACGACCAGCAGGGCCGGTCGCTCTACGCGCGGGTCATCTACGGCACCCGGGCCTCGATCACGGTGGGCGTGTGCGTGACCGCGGCGGTCACCGTCGTCGGTGGTCTGCTCGGCCTGCTCGCCGGTTACTTCGGCGGCTGGATCGACTCGATCATCTCCCGCATCGTCGACATCTTCTTCGGCATCCCGTTCCTGCTCGGCACCATGGTCGTCCTGAACGCGTTCGTCGACCGCAAGGTGTACGTCGTGATCCTGGCGCTGGCCTTCCTCGGCTGGACCTCGATCGCCCGCGTGATGCGCAGCTCCGTCATCACCGCCAAGCAGGCGGACTACGTGACGGCCGCGCGTGCCCTCGGCGCCGGCACCAACCGGATCCTGTTCCGGCACGTGCTGCCGAACGCCATCGCGCCGACGATCGTCGTCGCGACCATCGCGCTCGGCGGCTACATCGGCGCGGAGGCCACCCTGTCGTTCCTCGGCCTCGGCCTGGGCGACCCCACGATCTCGTGGGGCATCGACATCTCCGAAGGCAGCAAGGTGATCCGCGACGACCCGCACGCCCTGCTGTTCCCGGCAGGAATGCTGACCCTCACGGTGTTCGCGTTCATCATGCTCGGCGACGCGGTCCGCGACGCCCTCGACCCGAAGCTGCGCTGAGGAGGGCGTACGTGACCAGCACCTCTCAACCCACGAACGTTCCCGAGCCCGGTGACGCCGTCGCAGACGGCGCCCCGCTGCTCGAAGTCCGCGATCTGCACGTGGAGTTCCACACCCGCGACGGTGTCGCCAAGGCCGTCAACGGTGTGAACTACACCGTGAACGCGGGCGAGACCCTGGCCGTGCTCGGTGAGTCCGGCTCCGGCAAGTCCGTGACGGCGCAGGCCATCATGGGCATCCTCGACATGCCGCCGGGGAAGATCCCGCAGGGCGAGATCCTCTTCCGCGGCCAGGACATGCTCACCATGTCCAACGAGGAGCGCCGCAAGATCCGCGGCCAGAAGATCGCCATGATCTTCCAGGACGCGCTCTCCTCGCTGAACCCCGTGCTCTCCGTCGGCTACCAGCTCGGCGAGATGTTCCGGGTCCACCAGGGTCTGTCCAAGAAGGACGCCAAGGCCAAGGCCATCGAACTGATGGAGCGGGTCCGCATCCCGGCGGCCAAGGAGCGGGTCAACGACTACCCGCACCAGTTCTCCGGCGGTATGCGCCAGCGCATCATGATCGCCATGGCGCTCGCCCTGGAGCCCGACCTGATCATCGCGGACGAGCCCACCACGGCGCTCGACGTGACGGTCCAGGCCCAGATCATGGACCTGCTCGCGGAGCTCCAGACCGAGTTCAACATGGGTCTGATCCTGATCACCCACGACCTCGGTGTCGTCGCGGACGTCGCCGACAAGATCGCGGTGATGTACGCGGGCCGGATCGTCGAGACCGCCCCGGTCCACGAGATCTACAAGCGCCCGGCGCACCCGTACACCAAGGGTCTGCTGGAGTCGATCCCGCGCCTGGACCAGAAGGGCAAGGAGCTCTACGCGATCAAGGGCCTCCCGCCCAACCTGACGCGCATCCCGAGCGGCTGCGCGTTCAACCCGCGCTGCACCCAGGCCCAGGACATCTGCTCCACGGACGTTCCCGTGCTGCACCAGGTGACCGAGCGCGACGGCACGGAGCTGCCCGGCCGCGGCAGCGCCTGCCACTTCTGGAAGGAGACGCTCCATGGCTGAGCCGAGCAAGAACGACGCCGTGCCCACGGACGCCACTCCCAACGTCACGGACGTGGAGACGGTGGACGCCGCCACCACCGACGAGGCCGTCGCCGCCATCGAGGCGCCGGTCGACCGCGGTGAGCCGATCCTCCAGGTGCGCAACCTGGTGAAGCACTTCCCGCTGACCCAGGGCATCCTGTTCAAGCGGCAGATCGGCGCGGTCAAGGCCGTCGACGGTGTCTCCTTCGACGTCTACCAGGGCGAGACCCTCGGCATCGTGGGCGAGTCCGGCTGTGGCAAGTCCACGGTCGCCAAGCTCCTGATGACGCTGGAGACGGCGACGGCGGGCGAGGTCTTCTACAAGGGCCAGGACATCACCAAGCTGTCCGGCCGTGCCCTGAAGGCCGTCCGCCGCAACATCCAGATGGTGTTCCAGGACCCGTACACCTCGCTCAACCCGCGTATGACGGTGGGCGACATCATCGGGGAGACCTTCGAGATCCACCCCGAGGTGGCCCCGAAGGGCGACCGGCGCCGCAAGGTCCAGGAGCTCCTGGACGTCGTCGGTCTCAACCCCGAGTACATCAACCGCTACCCGCACCAGTTCTCGGGCGGTCAGCGCCAGCGCATCGGCATCGCCCGCGGCCTGGCCCTCAACCCCGAGATCATCATCTGTGACGAGCCGGTCTCCGCGCTCGACGTGTCGGTGCAGGCGCAGGTCATCAACCTGATGGAGAAGCTGCAGGACGAGTTCAACCTCTCCTACATCTTCATCGCGCACGACCTGTCGATCGTCCGGCACATCTCGGACCGGGTCGGCGTCATGTACCTCGGCAAGATGGCCGAGATCGGTACGGACACGCAGATCTACGACCACCCGACGCACCCCTACACCCAGGCGCTGCTGTCGGCGGTCCCCGTCCCGGACCCGGAGGCCCGTGAGGGCCGCGAGCGCATCATCCTCACCGGTGACGTGCCCTCGCCGGCCAACCCGCCGTCGGGCTGCCGCTTCCGCACCCGCTGCTGGAAGGCCGAGGACAAGTGCGCCAAGGAGGTTCCCCTCCTGGCCATCCCCGAGCGCTTCCAGGGCTCGGACTCCCAGGCCGCCCACGAGTCGGCGTGCCACTTCGCGGAGGAGAAGGACGTGGTCCACGCGGCGTGAGCCGTGCCATGCCCTTCGAGGGCCGGCCACCGGGTTTCCCGGCGGCCGGCCCTCTTCCCGTTCACCCCCGTCCGGCCCGGCGCAGGATCTCCTCCACGACCTCCGTCTTGGCGTCCGCGTAGTCCTGTACGTACTCCCAGGTCCGCCGGGACAGATCGCGCTTGGTGCGGGCGTACAGCTCGCGGTCCGCGGGGTGGGTGCGCAGACGGTCGCGGAAGCCGGTCATCCGGTCGATCTCCGGGCAACCGGCCGTGAACACATGGAGGTTGACGTAGTCGATGCCGGGTGCCACGGCCGGATGGCGCAGGACGCGGTGCTCGTACCAGTCGGGTTCGCGGACGACCAGGCCGTAGCCCAGGCCCTCCAGGCCGGGAACGTAAGTGCGCTCGGCCGCCGAGTCGGGGACCGCGAGGAGGATGTCGACGACCGGCTTCGCGGGGAGGCCGGGCACCGAGGTGGAGCCGACGTGCTCCAGGCGGTGCGGCAGGGCGGCGAGGGCGGTGCCGATGCGCTCGGCCTCGGTCGCGTACACCACCGGCCACAGGGGATCGGGCTCCACGAGCGTCACCCGGCCGTCGAGGCGGGCCGCGGAGCCCGGGTCGGCCGCCTCGATCTCCTCGGGCGTCATCGAGGTGCGGGGGATCGTCCGGTCCGGGTCCTGGCCCTGGTCGGTGGTCATGACACCACCGTACGTTCCCGGGACCAGGCCGTTCCTAGAATCAGGGACATGACGAACTCCACGGAATCAGCCGCCGTCGCGCAGGACCTCGCGCCCACCGGAGTGCTGCGGGCCTCCGTCAACCTCGGCAACCCCGTCCTCGCCCAGGGCACCCCCGACGCGCCCGCGGGGGTCACCGTCGACCTGGCCCGGGAGATCGCGGGCCGGCTCGGGCTCCCGGTGGAGTTCCAGTGCTTCGACGCCGCCCGCAAGTCCTACGAGGCGATGGCCACGGGCCGGGCCGACCTGTGCTTCCTCGCCGTCGAACCGGCCCGTGAGGCGGAGGTGGCCTTCACCGCGCCGTACGTGCACATCGAGGGCGTCTACGCGGTCCCGGCCGGCTCCGCGCTGCGGACCTCCGCCGACGTGGACCGCGCCGGGGTGCGCATCGGGGTCAAGCAGGGCTCCGCCTACGACCTGTTCCTGACGCGGACGCTGAGCGAGGCGACCGTGGTGCGCGGCACCGACGGCGTGGACGCCTTCCACAGCGACGGTCTCGAGGTCGCCGCGGGCATCCGCCAGCCCCTCACCGCCCACGTCGCCGCCGACCCCGGACTCCGCCTGCTGGAACCGGCGTTCATGACCATCCGGCAGGCCGTCGGCACGACCCGGACCCGCGACGCGCGCACGGTCCGCTTCCTGAGCGAGACGGTGGCCGAACTGACGGCGTCGGGCTTCGTCGCCGACTCCCTCCGCCGCTCGGGCCAGAACCCGGAGCTGGCGGCTCCCGTGGCCGGCTGAGACCGGACGACGGCCAAGAAGGCCCGCACCGAGTCGATCGGTGCGGGCCTTCTCCCCTGGACCGGGTGCGTTCCGTGGCTCGGGTCAATGGGCCGAACGGTCCGGTCCGACGCGCGTCGCTCGCCCTCGTCGGGGTGGTGGGCGGGCGGCGCGGCGGGGTCTAGAGGGCCTTGCGGGACTGCGGGACCGCCGCCACGGCGGGCTCCTCGGGGTAGTGGCAGGCCGTCAGGTGGCCGTCGGAGTTGCCCGTCACCCGGACCAGCGGCGGGGCCTCGCTCGCGCACTTGTCCGTCGCCTTCCAGCAGCGGGTGCGGAAGCGGCAGCCCGACGGCGGGTTGATCGGGGACGGCACGTCGCCCTGGAGGCGGATGCGCTCGCGGGCCGGGACGTCCTCGGCCGTCGCCTCGGGGACGGCCGACAGCAGGGCCTTGGTGTAGGGGTGGCGGGGATTGTCGTAGAGGTCCTCGCGGTTCGCGATCTCCACGATCTTGCCGAGGTACATCACGGCGACCCGCTGCGAGAAGTGCCGGACGACGGCGAGGTCGTGGGCGATGAAGACGAACGCGATGCCGAGCTCGCGCTGCACCTTCTGGAGCAGGTTCACCACCTGCGCCTGGATGGAGACGTCGAGCGCGGAGACCGGCTCGTCGGCGACGATCAGCTTCGGTTCGAGGGCGAGCGCGCGGGCGACGCCGACGCGCTGGCGCTGGCCGCCGGAGAACTGGTGCGGGAAGCGGTTGTAGTGCTCGGGGTTGAGCCCGACGATCTCCAGGAGCTCGCGCACCCGCTTCTCGCGGCCGCCCGCCGGGTTGATGTCGTTGATCTCCATCGGACCCGAGATGATCTTGCCGACCGTCTGCCGCGGGTTCAGCGACGCGTACGGGTCCTGGAAGATCATCTGGATCTCGGAGCGCACCGGCGCCAGCTGGCTCCGGCTCGCGTGGGTGATGTCCTTGCCCCGGTAGGAGATCGTGCCGCTCGTCGGTTCGAGGAGCCGGGTGATGAGCCGCCCGGTCGTCGACTTGCCGCAGCCGGACTCGCCGACCAGACCGAGGCTCTCGCCCTCGGCGACCTGGAAGTCCAGTCCGTCCACGGCCTGCACGGCGCCGACGGTCCGCCGGATCGGGAAGCCGCCCTTGATCGGGAAGTGCTTGGTCAGCCCGGAGACGTCCAGGAGGGGGGAGGTGCTGCTCATGGTGGTGAAATCCCGTCTCTTGTACGTCAGTTGTGCCGGGGCGCGGCGAGGTCGGCGAAGAGCTCGGCGCGCCGGTCCAGCGGGAGGTGGCAGGCGGAGCCCCGGCCCTGCGTCAGTTCGAGCACCGGGGACTCACCGGCGCACCGTCCGCCGCCGACCCGGTCGACGAAGGCGCAGCGGGGGTGGAACCGGCAGCCGGTCGGCGGGTTCAGCAGCGAGGGCGGCGAGCCGGGGATCGGCGACAGCGGCACGTCGACCGGACCCTCCAGGCTCGGCATCGAGCTCAACAGGCCCAGCGTGTACGGGTGCTGGGGGCTGCCCAGCACCTCCTTCTTGGTGCCCCGCTCCACGCACCGCCCGCCGTACATCACCAGCACGTCGTCGGCGATGTCGGCGATGACCCCGAGGTCGTGCGTGATGAAGATGATGGCCGTGCCGAACTCCTGCTGGAGCTCCTTGAGCAGGTCCATGATCTGCGCCTGGACCGTCACGTCGAGCGCGGTCGTCGGCTCGTCGGCGATCAGCAGCTCGGGGTCGCAGACCAGCGCCATCGCGATCATCGCGCGCTGGCGCATACCGCCGGAGAACTGGTGCGGATAGTCGTCCACCCGCATGTCGGGCTGGGGGATGCCGACCTTGCGGAGCATCTCGATCGCCCGCGCCCTGGCCTCCTTCTTGGAGGCCCCGGTGTGCTTGCGGTACGTCTCGCCGATCTGCCGGCCGATGGTGTGGTACGGCGACAGCGAGGCCAGCGCGTCCTGGAAGATCATGGACATCGTGTTGCCGCGGAGCTGCTCCAGCTCCCGCTCGGTGGCGGTGAGCAGGTCCTTGCCGTCGAGCACGATCTCGCCCTCGATCCGCGTGCGGGCCGGGTCGTGCAGGCCCAGGATCGTCAGGTTGGTGACCGACTTGCCGGACCCCGACTCACCCACGATGCCGAGCGTCCTGCCCCTGGCGAGGTCGAAGCTGAGCCCGTCGACGGCCTTGACGGTGCCGTCCTCGGTGGAGAAGTGGACCTTCAGGTCCTGGACGGAGAGGAAGGGCTTTTGATCGGTGCTCGTCACGGGGACGCTCCTGGGGGTGATGCGGGGGTAGGGGGCAGTGGCGGAGGTCAGGCGAGCCGGATCCGCGGGTCGATGAGGGCGTAGACGGCGTCGATGATGATGTTGAAGAACACGATGGCGCCGGCCGACAGCACGGTCACGCCGAGCAGCATCGGCAGGTCGCTCTTGTCCACGGACTGCACCGCGAGCCGGCCCACGCCCTGGAGGCTGAAGACCTGCTCGGTGATGATCGCGCCGCCGATGAGGGTGGCGATGTCGATGCCGAAGATGGTGACGATCGGGCCCATCGCGCCGCGCCAGGCGAACCGGAAGAAGACGCTGCGGCCGGACAGGCCCTTGGCCCGGGCGGTGCGGACGTAGTCCTCGCTGAGCGTCTCGACCATCTGCGAGCGCGTCATACGGGTGTAGTTGGCGGTCCAGATCAGGGCCAGGACCAGCCAGGGCAGCAGCAGCCCCGAGGCCCAGGAGACCGGGTTCTCGGTGAGCGGCGTGTACGAGGGGTTGTCCAGGATGCCCAGCTTCGACACGAGGAAGTACATCGCGATGTAGCCGACGAAGTAGATCTGCATCGAGGAGGCGACCAGCGAGGCCGAACTGGCCAGCTTGTCCTGCCACTTGCCCTGCTTGACCGCGGCGATCATGCCGGTGCCGATGCCGAAGATCAGGAAGACGACGGCCGAGCCGAAGGCGAGCGAGAGGGTCAGCGGGAGCCGGTCCAGGATCGTGCCGAGCACCGGCTCGCGGTTGGCGAAGGAGTAGCCGAGGCAGGGCGCGTCGCAGCGGCCGAAGCTGGCGTAGTCGCGCCCGACGAAGATGCCCTTGAGCCAGTCCCAGTACTGGACCGGGATCGGGTGGTCGATGCCCAGGTTGTGCCGGACCTTGGCGAGCATGTCGGGCGTGCAGTTCTTGCCGCAGGACATGATGGCGGGGTCACGCGGGATCGCGTAGAAGAGCCAGAAGGTGATCGCGCTGATGATCAGCAGGATGACCAGCGCGCCGAGGACTCGGCGAACGAGGAAGCGGGACATGGGGCGTGACTTTCCGGACGGGGCGCCGTCGCCGGGAGGCTGAAGGGGGAGGGCCGCCGGGGCGGCCGCGCGGGCGGCCGCCCCTTCACGGGGGCGCTTACTTCTTGGCGTAGAGCTTGCAGAGGGCGACGCAGGTGTTGCCGAGGTCGTAGACGACGTTGCCGACCTTGGAGCCGTACATCCAGTTGCGGATCGAGTGGTAGTCGGGCACGCAGGCCGCGAGCTCCATGATCTGGCGGTCGATGGCGCCCCAGGCCTTGTTGGCCTTCTCCGGTTCCGTCTCCGTGGTGGCGGCCGCGATCGCCCGGTCGACGCTCGCGTCCTTCAGCTGGGAGTAGTTGCTGCGGCCGTCGCCGATGTTGTCGCCGTCCCAGCAGGGGTAGAACACCGAGTAACCGGCCGGCCAGTCGGGGCTCCAGCCCGCGGCGAACACGTCGTACTCGTTGTCGATCTTGCCGATCTGGGTGTAGAAGGTCGACTTGTCGATCTGCTTGTTGACGACCGTGAAGCCCGCCGCCTCCAGGGCGTTCTTGATGGCGACGGCCTGCTTCACCGCGTTGTCGGACTGCTGGTAGGCGATGACCAGCTTCTGGCCGGTCGCGCCGGCCTCCTTCAGCAGGGCCTTGGCCTTGGCCGGGTCGCCACCGGGCTTCTTGGTCACGCCGTACAGGTCGAACTTGGCGTAGCCGGGGGTCACCGGGGAGAGGATCGAGGTGGCCAGCTCGCTGGTGGAGGCGCCGCCGCGGATCGTCTGCAGCTGCTGGTGCGGCCAGGCCCAGTTGATGGCCTGGCGGACCTTCACGTCCTTGATGCGGGTCGTGTTGATCGGCCAGTAGTAGGTGACCGTGTCGACCTGGGTGAGGACGCGCTTCTTCAGCTTGGCGTTGGTGAGCACCTGGGCGGTGCGCTCCGGGGCGACCTCGTTGAAGATCGACACCGTGTGCTGGTCGTTGCCCTTGTCCGCGATGTAGCGGTCGGTGGACGCCAGGTTCTCGAAGCCGAACTGGAAGACGTACTTGTCCGGGTAGTTGTTGCGCAGGGCGTCGGTCTTGGGGTCCCAGTGGTCGTTGCGCACGTAGGTCAGCGACTTGCCCGGCTGGCGGCTGTCGATCTTGTACGGGCCGCAGGACATCGGGCGCTTGTCGTACTTCTCCTTGGTGTCGTGCTTCTTCGGCACGAAGGAGTAACCGCGCATCGCCACCATGTAGTTGAAGTCGCCGTGGGCTTCCTTCAGGTGGAACGTGATGGTCTTGCCGTCGACCTCGATGGAGTCGAGGTGCTTGCCGCCGTAGGGGCCCTTGTACTTGTCGCCGCCCTCGGCCCACTCCTGGAAGTAGCGCGGGCCCTCGGTGATGAAGTCGGCGAAGGTGCGCTCGAAGGTGTGGCGGACGTCGTCGATCGTGACGTCGGAGCCGTCCTCCCACTTCAGGCCGTCCTTGAGGGTGAAGGACCAGGTCTTGCCGCCGTCCTTCATCGTGCCGGCGTCGGTCGCCATGTCGCCGACCAGGGTGGCCGAGCCCTTGTCGCCCACCTTGTAGCCGGTCAGGCCGCGCGCGATCGGGACCGTGATGGCCTGCTCGGTCGAGACGTAGATCTGGGCCGGGTCCATGTGGTCCATGTCGAACTGGTCGAGCGAGTAGATCGTCCCGCCCTTGACCGCGCCGGGGACCTCGGGGGCCGGACCGGTGGAGTCGGCCTTGGTGCCGACCGGGATCGCGGTCGTCTTGGAACCCGTGACCGAGGGGCCCTTGCTCTTGCTCGAGCTGCCGCTGCCACTGCCGCCGCAGGCGGTGAGGACCGCGCTGGACGCCGCGACCGCACCGGTGGCGATCAGGAGGTTTCTACGGGAAAAGGACATGGTTGGGCCTGCCTAGGTCAGTCGGGACGAAGAGAGGGTGGCCGGACGTCGTCGAAACCGGCGGAGGGGGAGCTGGGGGTCAGCGCTTCGACTTCGGGTCGAGGGCGTCGCGCGCCGAGTCGCCGAGCAGGTTGAAGGCGAGTACGAAGATCACCATCGACAGGCCCGGGAAGAGCAGGAACGTGAAGTCCTGGTTGTAGAACTGGGCGCCGCGGCCGATCATCACGCCCCAGTCGGGGGTCGGGTCGATCATGCCGACACCGAGGAAGGCCAGGCCCGCCTCCGACGTCACGAAGAGGGGGAGCAGCAGCGTGGCCTGGACGATGATCGGCGTCCACAGGTTGGGCAGCAGTTCCTTGAACACGATGCGCATCGGCGAGGCGCCGGTGACCTTGGCCGCCTCGACGAACTCCCGCTCGCGCAGGCCGAGTACCTGGCCGCGCAGCAGACGGGCGATGGAGGCCCAGCCGAAGGCCGAGAGGACGACGATCAGCGAGACCGCCCGCAGGGAGGTGGGGATGTTGTCGTCGTCGGCGACGAAGAGCCCGAAGACCACCGGCATGAAGGCGATGAAGAAGAGCGTCGACGGGACCGAGAGCAGGATGTCGATGATCCGGCCCACGAGGTAGTCCGTCTTGCCGCCCAGATAGCCCGCGGTGACGCCGACGACCACACCGACGACCATGGTCAGCACGCTGGCCGCGACGGCGATGCCGAGCGAGTTGCGGATCCCGTAGAGCAGGAAGGTGAAGACGTCCCGGCCCAGCTGCGGCTCGATGCCGAACCAGAATTCGGAACTCATCCCGCCGTTGGCACCCGCAGGGTACGAGAAGGCGTCGAGCAGCTCCGGGCGCGCGCTGGCGTAGGTGGTGTACGGGTCCTTGCCGTACACCTTGGCGATCAGCGGCGCCGCGAGGGCGATCACGAAGAAGAACAGCACGACACCGGCCGAGATCAGGCCGGTGCGGTCCCGCTTGAAGCGGCGCCAGGCCAGCTTGCCGGGGGAGAGGCTCTCGTCGTCGCCGGACGCCGCAGGGGGTGTCCGCGGCGCGGGCGCGTCGTCCTCCACAACCTCAAGTTCGGCTGCGGCAGGGGGAGTTGGGGTCGTCATGGTGCTCCAGGCCCTGAGGGGTCCATATGCGCTAACGGGTCTACCGGAGCGCTAAGCGGGACCTTTTCAGGGCATTTGATGCACGGTCAATGAATTCTGGATGTCTTGATTCCACCTTTGAATCCTTGCCCCGGGCTTTGCTCTGAGTAGGGGGCGGGATTGCTCTCGCATGGGTGTTCCCATGGCATAAAGACGGCATCGCCGGACAAGCGTGGCGTGGGGTCCGATATCCGGACACTCGTGTCTCGCTATGCGTGCACTGTGAGCCGAGGGTACGGGGTTGCGAAAGAAAGGGCCCGTCCCACGGGTGGCTGAATCGGGAGTGCGATATGTGACGTATGGCCTGATATTTGGGCGTACGTGTCACGTGATCGGTACAGAGGAGGCACTCCATGCGTGGAGCCACGCACGCCAAGTGGGCGGCTGGTGCAGTCGCCGTAGCCCTCGCGGCGACGGCCTGTGGTGGGGGCGGCGACAGCGGTGGCGGCGGTGACGGCTCCGGGATCGTGCGCTCCTCCTGGGGTGACCCGCAGAACCCGCTGGAGCCCGCCAACACCAACGAGGTGCAGGGCGGCAAGGTCCTGGACATGATCTTCCGCGGTCTGAAGCGGTACGACCCGAAGACCGGCGAGGCCAAGGACATGCTCGCCGAGAAGATCGACACGTCCGACTCGCAGAACTTCACGATCACCGTGAAGAAGGGCTGGACGTTCTCCAACGGCGAGAAGGTCACCGCCAAGTCCTTCGTCGACGCCTGGAACTACGGCGCGAGCCTGAAGAACAACCAGAAGAACGCCTACTTCTTCGGCCAGATCGACGGCTACGACAAGGTGCACCCGGACTCCGGCTCGCAGAGCATGGACAAGCTCTCCGGCCTCAAGGTCACCGGCGACGACACCTTCACGGTCAAGCTGAACCAGAAGTTCTCCACCTGGCCCGACACCCTCGGCTACGCGGCCTTCGCCCCGCTGCCCAAGGTCTTCTTCGACGACCACGACTCGTACGTCCAGAAGCCGATCGGCAACGGGCCGTACACCGTGAAGTCGTACCAGAAGGGCTCGCAGATGTCCCTGCGCAAGTGGGACAAGTACCCGGGCGACGACAAGGCCGAGAACGCGGGCGTGGACCTCAAGGTCTACACCGACAACAACACGGCCTACACCGACCTGACGGCCGGCAACCTCGACCTCGTCGATGACGTGCCCGCCGCCCAGCTCACGAACGTGAAGAGCGACCTCGACGGCCGGTACATCAACACCCCCGCCGGCATCATCCAGACGCTCGCCTTCCCGTTCTACGACGCCGACTGGAACAAGGCGGACAGCGACAAGGTCCGCAAGGGCCTGTCGATGGCGATCAACCGCAAGCAGATCACCGAGTCGATCTTCCAGAAGACCCGCACCCCCGCCACCGACTGGACCTCGCCGGTCCTCGGCGAGGACGGCGGGTACAAGGAGGGCCTGTGCGGTGAGTTCTGCGACTACAACCCCACCGAGGCCAAGAAGCTGGTCAAGGAGGGCGGCGGCATCCCCGGCGGCCAGGTGCAGATCGGCTACAACGCCGACACCGGCAGCCACAAGGAGTGGGTCGACGCCGTCTGCAACTCGATCAACAACGCCCTCGGCAACGACAAGGCGTGCGTCGGCAGCCCCACCGGCACCTTCGCCGACTTCCGCAACAAGATCACCGACAAGAAGATGACGGGCCCGTTCCGCGCCGGCTGGCAGATGGACTACCCGCTCATCCAGAACTTCCTGCAGCCGCTGTACTACACCGACGCCTCGTCCAACGACGGCCACTGGTCCAACAAGGAGTTCGACTCCCTCGTGGACAAGGCCAACGCCGAGTCCGACCAGGCCGAGGCCGTGAAGATCTTCCAGCAGGCCCAGGAGGTCGTCCGGGACAACATGGCGGCCATCCCCCTCTGGTACCAGAACGGCAGCGCCGGCTACTCGGACAAGGTCTCCAACGTGGCGCTGAACCCGTTCAGCGTCCCGGTCTACAACGAGATCAAGGTCAACTGACGCCAGGGGAGGGGCGGCCGTCGGGCCGCCCCTCCCGCCCCCTCGCTGAACCCTCGCGGAAACGGAACCGGAGTCCTCATGGGACGTTATGTGATCCGGCGCCTGCTGCAGATGATCCCGGTCTTCATCGGCGCGACGCTGCTGATCTTCCTCATGGTCAACGTGATGGGCGACCCCATCGCCGGGCTGTGCGGCGACAAGGCCTGCGACCCTGCCACCAAGGCGCAGCTGTCGAAGGAGTTCGGCCTCGACAAGCCGGTGTGGCAGCAATACCTGACGTACATGGGGAACGTCTTCACCGGCGACTTCGGCACGGCGTTCAACGGCCAGAAGGTCACCGAGCTGATGTCGACCGCGTTCCCCGTGACCATCCGTCTGACGATCGTGGCGATCCTCTTCGAGATCGTCGTCGGCATCACGCTCGGCGTCATCACCGGCCTCAAGCGCGGCCGCCCCATCGACACCACCGTGCTGCTGCTGACCCTCGTCGTCATCTCCATCCCGACGTTCGTCACCGGTCTGCTGCTCCAGCTGCTGCTCGGCGTCAAGTGGGGCTGGATCGAACCGGCGGTGTCCACGGAGGCGACCTTCAGCGAGCTGATCGTGCCCGGCCTGGTCCTCGCCTCGGTCTCCCTCGCCTACGTCACCCGCCTGACCCGGACCTCCATCGCCGAGAACAAGCGCGCCGACTACGTGCGCACCGCCATCGCCAAGGGCCTGCCCAGGCGTCGCGTCATCACCCGGCACCTGCTGCGCAACTCGCTGATCCCCGTCGTCACCTTCATCGGCGCCGACGTCGGCGCGCTGATGGGCGGCGCCATCGTCACCGAGCGCATCTTCAACATCCACGGCGTCGGCTACCAGCTCTACCAGGGCATTCTGCGCCAGAACACCCAGACCGTGGTCGGCTTCGTGACGATCCTCGTGCTGGTCTTCCTCGCGGTGAACCTGATCGTCGACCTCCTGTACGCCGTACTCGACCCGAGGATCCGCTATGCCTGAACCGCAAGCACCAGAGCCTTCCAGGCGGCCCGGGGCGTCCGGCGGCGGGCGCGCGCCCGAGGACGGTGCCATCGCCGCGACCGGCATGGGCGGCGCGATGGACCTCGCCACCAGCGAGGGCGCGACCGTGGAGAGCTCCCCGGGCGGCCCCGCCGGCGGCCCGGCCGACAAGCCCCGCAGCCTGTGGTCCGACGCCTGGCGCGACCTGCGCCGCAACCCGGTCTTCATCATCGCGGGCCTGGTCATCCTCTTCCTGGTGATCATCTCGATCTGGCCGCAGCTGATCGCCTCCGGCAACCCGCTCTCCTGCGACCTGTCCAAGCGTCAGCAGGGCTCCGCGCCGGGTCACCCCTTCGGCTTCGACGGTCAGGGCTGCGACGTCTACACGCGCACCGTGTACGGGGCCCGCAACTCCATCACGGTCGGTGTCTGCGCCACGGTCGGTGTCGCGCTCCTCGGGTCGGTCCTGGGCGGTCTCGCCGGGTTCTTCGGCGGGTTCTGGGACTCGATCCTGTCCCGTATCACCGACATCTTCTTCGCGATCCCCGTCGTCCTCGGCGGCCTGGTGCTCCTGTCGGTCGTCAGCAGCAACACCGTCTGGCCGGTCATCGGTTTCATGGTGCTGCTCGGCTGGCCGCAGATCTCGCGCATCGCGCGCGGTTCGGTCATCACCGCCAAGCAGAACGACTACGTGCAGGCGGCCCGCGCGCTCGGCGCCTCCAACTCGCGGATGCTGCTGCGGCACATCACGCCGAACGCGGTCGCGCCCGTCATCGTCGTCGCGACGATCGCCCTCGGCACGTACATCGCCCTGGAGGCGACCCTGTCGTACCTCGGCGTCGGTCTGAAGCCGCCGGCGGTCAGCTGGGGCATCGACATCTCGTCGGCGTCGGCGAACATCCGCAACGCCCCGCACGCGCTGCTGTGGCCGTCCGGCGCCCTCGCGATCACGGTCCTCGCGTTCATCATGCTCGGCGACGCGGTGCGCGACGCCCTCGACCCGAAGCTGAGGTAGCGCCCATGCCGTTGCTCGAAGTACGCGACCTGAACGTGGAGTTCCGGACCCGGGACGGCATCGCCAAGGCGGTGAACGGTGTCAACTACACGGTCGACGAGGGCGAGACCCTCGCCGTTCTCGGCGAGTCCGGCTCGGGCAAGTCGGTCACCGCGCAGGCCGTGATGGGCATCCTCGACATGCCGCCCGGGAAGATCACCGGCGGCGAGGTCCTCTTCCGCGGCCAGGACCTCCTGAAGCTCAAGGAGGAGGAGCGGCGCAAGATCCGCGGCGCCGAGATGGCGATGATCTTCCAGGACGCGCTCAGCTCCCTCAACCCCGTGCTCTCGGTGGGCGAGCAGATCGGCGAGCTGTTCACCGTCCACCGCGGCATGTCCCGCAAGGACGCCAAGGCCAAGGCCGTCGAGCTGATGGACCGGGTCCGCATCCCGGCCGCGAAGGAACGCGTCGGCCAGTACCCGCACCAGTTCTCCGGCGGTATGCGCCAGCGCATCATGATCGCGATGGCGCTCGCCCTGGAACCCGCCCTGATCATCGCCGACGAGCCCACGACCGCCCTCGACGTCACGGTCCAGGCCCAGGTCATGGACCTGCTCGCGGAGTTGCAGCGCGAACTCCACATGGGCCTCATCCTCATCACGCACGACCTCGGTGTCGTCGCGGACGTCGCCGACAAGATCGCCGTGATGTACGCGGGCCGCATCGTGGAACAGGCCCCCGTGCACGAGATCTACCGGGCGCCCGCGCACCCGTACACCAAGGGCCTGCTGGAGTCGATCCCGCGCCTGGACCAGAAGGGCCAGGAGCTGTACGCGATCAAGGGCCTGCCGCCCAACCTGATGAACATCCCGCCCGGCTGCGCCTTCAACCCGCGCTGCCCGATGGCACAGGACGTGTGCCGCACCGACGTCCCCCCGCTCGCCGACGTCTCCGAGAGCCGTCGCAGCGCCTGCCACTTCTGGAAGGAGACGCTCGATGCCGCACAGTGAGCACGTCAGCAAGCAGGACCTCAAGCGCGAGGGCGAGATCGCCCGGCACCTGCTGCACCAGTCGCAGGCGGAGTCCTCCTACGCGGCGAACGGCTCGGCCTCCGGGCACGAACCGATCCTCGAGGTGCGCGGCCTGGTCAAGCACTACCCGCTCACCCAGGGCATCGTCTTCCGCAAGCAGGTCGGCGCGGTCAAGGCCGTCGACGGCGTCGACTTCGACCTCGGCCAGGGCGAGACCCTCGGCATCGTCGGCGAGTCCGGCTGCGGCAAGTCCACGGTCGCCAAGATGCTCGTGAACCTGGAACGCCCGACGGCGGGCCAGATCAAGTACAAGGGCGAGGACATCACCAAGCTGTCGGGCCGGGCCCTGAAGGCCGTCCGCCGCAACATCCAGATGGTGTTCCAGGACCCGTACACCTCCCTCAACCCCCGCATGACGGTCGGCGACATCATCGGCGAGCCGTACGAGATCCACCCCGAGGTGGCACCCAAGGGCGACCGGCGCCGGCGCGTCCAGGAACTGCTCGACGTGGTCGGGCTCAACCCCGAGTACATCAACCGCTACCCGCACCAGTTCTCCGGCGGCCAGCGCCAGCGCATCGGCATCGCCCGCGGACTCGCCCTGCGGCCCGAGATCATCGTGGCCGACGAACCGGTCTCCGCACTCGACGTCTCCGTCCAGGCCCAGGTGATCAACCTGCTCGACCGGCTGCAGAACGAGTTCAACCTCTCCTACGTCTTCATCGCCCACGACCTGTCGATCGTGCGGCACATCTCCGACCGGGTCGGCGTCATGTACCTGGGCCGCGTCGTGGAGATCGGCTCCGACTCGCAGATCTACGACCACCCGACCCACCCCTACACCCAGGCGCTGCTCTCCGCGGTCCCCGTCCCCGACCCCCGCGCACGCGAGCACCGCGAACGCATCCTGCTGGCGGGCGACGTCCCCTCACCGGCCGACCCGCCCTCCGGCTGCCGCTTCCGCACCCGCTGCTGGAAGGCACAGGAACGCTGCGCGCAGGAGGAACCGCTGCTCGCGGTGCCCGAGGTGTTCAGCACGGTCGACACCCCCGCCCGACACCCCTCGGCCTGCCACTTCGCGGAGGAGAAGCAGGTCGTGCCGTCGGAGTGAGAGCCCCCTCGGGCCTTTACACACAGGCAACTTGACGGACCCGGTCCCGATATACGGACAGGCCAGGATGTTCCACGTACGGCCGTGCGGGTGCCGTGAACCGGGGCCGGAGCGCGCCATGTCGCTCCGGCCCCGGTTGCCTACGCCCTCGGCAACGACCGCTTCAGGAAGTCGACCTGGAGCAGCAGCAGATTCTCGGCGACCTGTTCCTGCGGCGTCATGTGCGTGACGCCCGACAGCGGCAGCACCTCGTGCGGCCGCCCGGCGGCGAGCAGCGCGGAGCTGAGCCGCAGCGCGTGCGCCACGACCACGTTGTCGTCCGCGAGTCCGTGCACGATCAGCATCGGCCGGTGCTGATCGGCCGCCTCGGCCAGGCCGTCGTCCGTCACCAGGGAACTCTTCGCGTACGTGTCCGGGCTCTTCGCCGGATCCCCGAGGTAGCGCTCCGTGTAGTGGGTGTCGTACAGCCGCCAGTCCGTCACCGGCGCCCCGGCGATCCCCGCGTGGAAGACGTCGGGACGGCGCAGCACGGCCAGCGCCGACAGGTAGCCGCCGTAGCTCCAGCCGCGCATCGCCACCCTGGACAGGTCAAGCGGGAACCGGTCGGCCAGCGCGTGCAGCGCCGTGACCTGGTCGTCCAGCGTCACCGTGAAGTCGCCGCGCACCGCCTTCTCCTGGCCGGGCGAGACGCCCGGGGTGCCCCGGCCGTCCGCGACGATCACGGCGAAGCCCTGGTCGGCGAACCACTGGGACGTCAGATACGGATTGTGCGCCGCCATGACGCGCTGCCCGTGCGGACCGCCGTACGGGTCCATCAGGACCGGCAGCGGACCGTCTCCCTCGGTGTACGAGGAGGGGAGCAGGACGGCGCACGGAATGCCGTCCGCCTCGGTCAGGGTCACGCGCGGCGAGAGGACGGGCGTCTGCGCGAAGGAGGCGATCTCGGCGACGTGCTTGCCGCCGCGCTCCACGCGCACCCGTGCGCCGGGGGCGTCGAGGGTTGCCGAGACGAGGACCGTGACATCGCCGGAGCGGACCGCCGAGTGGACGCCGGGCTCGCCGGTCACCCGCTGCACGCCCAGCTCGTTGACCCGGTAGACGTGCACCTCGCCGGTCTCCGGCGCCTCGGCGTCCGCGCCCGCCGACGCCGAGACCAGCACATCGCCCTCGCCGACATCGAGAACGGCGCGGACATGCAACTGCGGTCCGGTGAGCGGGCGTTCGCCCACCGCCAGGACCCGCGCGCCCCCCTCGTCGGCGATCCGCACCAGCTGCCCGCTCGGCGACCAGCACGGCACGCCCGGCAGCAGCTCCAGCCACTGGTCGTCCTCGTCGGCGTGCACCATGCGGGTCGAGCCGTCCTCGGGGTCCACCGCGAGGTACAGCGCGCTGAGCTGGTCGCGGGCCTGCACCAGGAGCAGCGGGGCGCCGTTCGCCGACCAGTGGACGCGGGCCAGGTACGGATAGGCGGCCCGGTTCCAGTTGATCTCGGTGCGGGTGCCGTCGAGCGCGTACGAGAAGAGCCGCACCTCGGCGTTGGGGGTGCCGGCCGACGGATAGGCGACCCGGGCCGGTTCGCGGTCGGGGTGCGCCGGGTCGGCGATCCACCAGCGGTGCACGGCCGCGTCGTCGGCGCGGGCCACCAGGAGCCGGTCCGAGTCGGGGGACCACCAGTGGCCCCGGTAGCGGGACATCTCCTCGGCGGCGATGAACTCCGCCAGCCCGTACGTGACCGTGTCCGACTCCGGGGTCGCGAGCGCCCGGTCGTCCCCGCCCTCCGCGCCGACGACGCGCAGGGCGCCCTTGGCGACGTAGGCGATGTGCCGGCCGTCGGGGGAGGGGCGCGGGTCGATCACCGGTCCGGGCACGGGCAGTTCACGGGCGGTCCCGGCCCGCAGTTCGGCGGCGAAGAGGCGGCCGGACAGGGCGAACGCCGCCAGCTCCACCGCCGCGTCCGTCGCGTACCCGACGATGCCCGCGCCGCCCTCGCGGCTGCGCTCGCGCCGGGCGCGCTCCGCCGCGGACAGCTTCTCCGACGCGCCGCCGAGCAGCGCGGACGGCTCCGCGGCCGGCCGCTCCCGGCCGCTCGCCACGTCCAGCACCCACAGCGCGCTCGCCCGGTCGGTACCGGAGGGGGAGCGCAGGAAGACGACGCGCTCCCCGTCGGGCGCCACCGTGAACGCCCGTGGCGCGCCCAGCGTGAAGCGCTGGGTACGCGCGTGCTGACGAGGGAAGGAAGGAGGAGTCGACGGCTCTGTGACGAGCGTCTCGGTCTCGGTGGTCATCCCCGAAGCGTAGGGCGCGAGTGGACCATGCGCCCCCTCGTGCTTCCGGTGCCCCCTGGTGGCGACTCATGCGTGACGACGGATAGTTATGATCCGTAGCATTCCGTGGGTAGACAGGTCTCGGAAGACTCCCGGCGACCGGATCACTTTGGAGGAGGACCGCTGTGGCACTCTCGATCTCGGCCGTGGTGCTGTTCGCGATCATCGTCTTCATCCTGATCAAGAAGTCCGGGCTGAAAGCCGGTCACGCGATCGTCTGTGTGCTTCTCGGCTTCTACCTGGCGAGCTCGTCCATCGCGCCCACGATCAAGGAGCTGACGACGAACGTGGCGGACATGGTCGGCGGCATCAAGTTCTAGGCGCGGGGTTCCGCGCGCGGGGTTCTAGGCTGGGGGCATGACCGAACTGCCCGCCCGGCGTCTGCTCCTCGTGCACGCGCACCCCGACGACGAGTCGATCAACAACGGCGCGACGATGGCCAAGTACGCCGCCGACGGCGCGCACGTCACCCTCGTGACCTGCACCCTCGGCGAAGAGGGCGAGGTCATTCCGGACGAACTGGCCCATCTCGCCCCGGACCGGGAGAACCTTCTCGGACCGCACCGTATCGGCGAGTTGGCCGCGGCCATGAAGGAACTGGGCGTCACCGACCACCGCTTCCTCGGCGGCCCGGGCCGCTTCCACGACTCCGGGATGATGGGCGCCGAGCAGAACGGCCGGCCGGACTCCTTCTGGTCCGCCGACCTCGACGAGGCCGCCGCCCACCTGGTCGCCGTCGTCCGCGAGGTCCGCCCGCAGGTCCTCGTCACGTACGACCCCGACGGCGGCTACGGCCACCCGGACCACATCCAGGCGCACCGCGTCGCCCTGCGCGCCGCCGACCTCGCCGCCGAGCCCGCCTTCCGGCGCGACCTCGGAGAGCCGCACACGATCGCCAAGATCTACTGGAACCGGGTGCCCCGCACGGTCGTCGAAGAGAGGTTCCGGCGTCTCGACCCCGCCCCGTTCGGCGCCGTCGCCGCCGTCGGTGACGTACCGGGCGTCGTCGACGACGGACGGATCACCGCCGAGATCGACGGGCGGCCGTACCTCGACCGCAAGGCCGCGGCGATGCGCGCCCACGCCACCCAGGTCGAGGTCGCGCGGGGAGACACGGTGTTCGCGCTGTCCAACGGGCTGGCGCAGCCCCTGTTCGACGTCGAGTACTACGAGTTGGTGCGGGGCGAGCCCGGATCGGCCTACGAGAAGGACCTGTTCGAGGGCGCCGAGAGCCCGACCGCCGAGGGAGCGCGACGATGACGAGCAAGAACACGACCCCGGCCCGGACGCAGGGCGGCAGCGCCCTCGCCCAGCCGATCGACTTCAGCCCCGGCCGGATCGCCGCGCTGCTCGGTCTCCTCGTGCTCGGCGCGCTGGTCGGCGGCGCGGGCGCGCTGGCCCAAGGCGGCTGGTTCCCGGGCGGATTGCTGCTCGCGCTGCTCGGCGCGGCCGGCGCCTTCCACGGCGGAGCCCGGCTCACCGGCGGCAGAGCCGGGGCCGTGGCGCCGGCCGTGGGCTGGCTCGTCGTCGTCGTGCTGCTCACCACGAGCCGGCCCGAGGGTGACTTACTCTTCGGCGCGGGACTGGGCTCCTACCTCTTCCTCCTCGGAGGGATGGCAGCGGCTGTGATCTGCGCCACCATCGGGCTGCCGGGGCAACCACCCGTGTCCGGCGCCCGACTTGGGAAGTGACGTGACTTTTTTGGTGGACGCCCGACGGGCACGTGACGGACACCTGACGGATATCGCCACCGGCCCCACAGGGGATTCACCATCCGTCACACGATGACTTCCCGCGACGGCCAGTATGGTGGTGCGCGCCGCCGAACAGCCCGCGCGAGGTCGAGACGGGCGGCGGAGCCAACCGGGAGAACCTGCCTTGAGTCGTGAAACTGACAGTTCGTCCTCCGGGCCCCAGGGGCGCGGCGCAGCCGCCTACCCGTCCGGGACGCCTCCGTACGGCACGTCCGCGCAGGGCGCGGCGTCCGGGGACGCCGAGCCGACACCGCCGGGCGACCAGGACGGCCCCAAGACCGAGACGACCCTGACGACCCGGATCCGGATCAACATCCCGGGCTCGCGGCCGATCCCGCCGGTCGTGATGCGTACGCCGATGAGCGACGTCGATGGAGGTGCCGGTGGCGCCGACGGGCCCCAGGACGCCGAGCCGGGCCGCGGTCCCGCCGCCCCGCAGACGCCCCAGGCGCCGGCCGCCGAAAGCCGTCCCGCGGCGCCCGCCGGGTTCCCGGCCGACGCCCCGCAGCCGGGTGCGCCCGCCGAACCCGCGGCGCAGCGCGAGGAGAAGACCAGCGACTGGTTCGCCCCGCGCAAGGCGGCGCCCGCTCCACCGCGTCCCGGCGCCGCGGGCGCTCCGGCCCCCGGCCCGGGCACCCCGAAGCGCGGCACGTCCGCCGGTACCTCCGGCGGCTTCGACGTGTCCGGCGCCGTCGCGGCCGGACCGCTGGGCAGCGGCGCCCCGCAGGGACCCGAGGGCGGGCCCTCGGGCCGGCCGGGTCCGGGCGGCCAGGACCGCGGTGACCTGCCGTACTTCTCGGCGAACGCGAGCGGGAACGCGCCGGGCGGTCCCGACGGCGCCCCGCGCCGCGGCCCCGCCGGTCCCACCGGTGGTCCCGTCACCGGCGACGGCCCGAAGCTGACGCCGCCGGGCGCGCCGAGCGGTCCGAATCCGCTGACGCCCGGCGCCGGTGCCCCGACGCCGCCCCGGATGAGCGACGACACCGCGATCCTGACGCCGCAGGTTCCCGCCCCCGAGCCCCCCGGGGCCGGCGGCAACGTCTCCGGCGACACGCTCACCAGCGGCATCCCCGTCGTCCCGCAGCCCGGCCAGGGCGCGGGCCCCGGCTCGCCGTTCGCTCCGCAGGGTCCGGGCGGCGGACCGGTGGCGCACACCCCGCCGAAGCTGCCGGACCCGGTGCAGAGCGCCCCGGCCGCGGCCCCCGCGAAAAAGAAGAAGGGCCGCAGCAAGCTGGTCCTGCTCGGCGCGGGCGTCGTCGGCGTGGCCGGTGTCGCCTACGGCGCGGGCCTGCTGATGAACCACTCCGACGTCCCCAAGGGCACCACCGTCCTCGGTGTCGACATCGGCGGCGGCACCCGGGACGAGGCGGCCGCCAAGCTGGAGAGCACCCTCGGCAAGCGCACCGACGACGCCCTGAAGCTGGAGGTCGACGGCAAGACCGTCGAGCTGAAGCCGGACCAGTCGGGCCTCTCGCTGGACAGCGCGGCCACCGTCTCGGCCGCCGCGGGCAGCGACTACAACCCGGTCTCGGTGATCGGCTCGCTCTTCGGCAACCAGCGGGTCGTGCAGCCGGTCATGCCCGTCGACGAGGAGAAGCTGCACGCGGCCCTCCAGGACGCGGCGGGCGGCGGTGCGACCTCCGGCGACGGCACGATCAAGTTCGTCCCCGGCAAGGCCGTCGCGGTCTACGGCAAGGCGGGCAAGGGCATCGACGTCGACCAGTCGGCCGGCGCGGTCGCCGAGGCGTACCGGGCGCACGTCGAGACGGGCAAGGACGCACCGGTCTCGGTGGCGACCTCGACCCAGCAGCCGACGGTCTCGAACGCCGAGGTCGACCGGAAGATGAAGCAGTTCGCCGAGCCGGCGATGTCCGCCAACGTCACGATCACGGCGGGCGGCAAGCAGATCGACTTCGGCCCGGCGATCTCGCTGCCGAAGGTGCTCGGCATGAAGGCCGTCGACGGCAAGCTGGTCGAGACGTACAACCTGCCGGCGCTCAAGAAGCTCTACGGCAACACCTTCGACGGCGTCCTGATCACCCGCGGCACCGGCAAGAAGACGGCGGTCCAGCCGACCGACGTCGCCCAGGCCATGGGCAGGGCGCTGCTGGGCAAGACCAAGGCCGAGCGCACCGTGGACATCCCCACGAACGCCGGCTAGCACGGCTCGTCGTCCGTCCCGCATGACATCTGTCATGCGGGACGCGCGACAGGAAGCACTGCCGTACCGGGCCGCCGAGCGGCGACGATGGCGTCATGAACACAGACGCAGCGGTCACCTTCACCGGGGTGACGAAGACGTACGGCACGGTGAAGGCGGTCGACGGGCTCAGCCTCACGCTGCACCCCGGCGAGACCGTCGCCCTGCTCGGCCCGAACGGCGCCGGGAAGTCCACCACCCTCGACCTGCTCCTCGGCCTGCGTCCCGCCGACACCGGTGACGTACGGGTCTTCGGCCTCGGCCCGCGCGACGCGATCGTGCGCGGCCGGGTCGGCGCCATGCTGCAGAGCGGCGGCCTGATGGACGAGGTGACCGTGCGCGAGCTGGTGCGGCTCGCGGTGGCCCTGCACCCCAAGCCGCACAAGACCGACGAGGTCCTGAGCCGGGCCGGCATCACCCAGATCGCCGACCGCAAGGTCAACAAGCTCTCCGGCGGCCAGGAGCAGCGCGTCCGCTTCGCCCTCGCCACCGCCGGCGACAGCGATCTGATCGTCCTCGACGAACCGACGACCGGCATGGACGTGTCGGCCCGCCAGGCGTTCTGGGCGACCATGCGCGAACAGGCCGACCAGGGCCGCACCGTGCTGTTCGCCACGCACTACCTGGAAGAGGCGGACGCGATCGCCGACCGCGTCCTCGTCCTGCACCGCGGCCGTCTGCTCGCCGACGGCACCGCCGCCGAGATCAAGGCGAAGGCGGGCGCCCGGAAGGTCTCCTTCGACCTGGAGGGCACCATCGACGAACCCGCCCTGCGCGCCCTGCCGTTCCTGACCACCGTCGACGTGTCCGGCCAGACGGTCCGCATCCAGTCCACCGACGCCGACGCGACCGTGCACGCGCTGTACGGGCTCGGCGTCTACCCCCGAAATCTCGAAGTCGCCGGACTCGGCCTGGAGCAGGCCTTCGTCGCCATCACCAACGCCGAGGAGGCGAAGGCGTCATGAACAGCCTGATCAAGCTGGAGCTGACCCGCGCCCTGCGCAACAGGAAGTTCCTGTTCTTCTCCGTGGTCTACCCGTCGGTGCTCTTCCTGCTGATCGCCGGATCGGCCGACAGCAAGGACATCGTCGACGGCACCGGGCTCAGCCTGCCCGCGTTCATGATGGTCTCCATGGCCTCCTTCGGCGCGCTCACCGCCGTCCTCATGGGCAACAGCGAGCGCATCGCCAAGGAGCGGGAGAGCGGCTGGGTGCGCCAGCTGCGGCTCACCACCCTGCCCGGCCGCGGCTACGTCCTCGCCAAGACGGCCAGCGCCGCCGTGGTCTCGCTGCCCTCCATCGTGATCGTCTTCGGCGTGGCCGCCGTCTTCAAGGACGTACGGTTCGACGCCTGGCAGTGGCTCGCGCTGACCGGCGCGATCTGGGCGGGCAGCCTCTGCTTCGCCGCGCTCGGGGTCGCCCTCGGCTATCTCGCGTCCGGCGACGCCGTCCGCCCGATCACGATGATCGTCTACTTCGGTCTGTCCATCCTGGGCGGCCTGTGGATGCCCACCACGACGTTCCCGCAGTGGCTCCAGGACATCGCCAAGTGGCTGCCCACGCACGCCTACGCCGGTCTCGGCCAGGCCATCGAGCTGGGCAACGCCCCGCACGCCAAGGACGTTCTGCTGATCGTCGTGTACTTCCTGCTCTTCGCGGGCGGCGCGGCGTACCTGTACCGGAAGGACACGTTGAAGGCGTGAGCACCGAGTTGGAGGCCACGGGCCGCATCCCCAGGGTCGGTCAGCCGCCGGAGAGCCGCCGGGAGTTCTTCGTGAAGCTCCTGTGGATCGCCATGTGGCTGGCCTTCCTCGGCAGCCCGGTCGCGGATCTCGCCCAGGGGCACCACAGCGCCGTGGGCACCACCCTCGGCAGCCTGGGCCTGACGGTGTTCGTGGTCGCGTACATCGGCCTCGTGATGCGGCAGACGGGCCGCCGACTCGGCCGGTTCGCGGCCCGCGCCTGCCTGAGCGTGCTGCCCGTCTTCGCCGTCGTCCTCTCGCTCACCCTCGGGTCCGAGTGGCTGGTCCTGTTCGTCTACGTGTCCGTGGCCTTCGGCGCGGTCCTGCCGCTGCGCCACAGCCGGCTCGCGATCGTCGGGGCGACGGCCGTCATGGTCGGCGTCGGCCTGCTGCTCGGCACCGAACCGCAGTACTGGCTGGTCGTCCCGGCCCTGCTCGGCGGCTTCTCCATGATCGGCGTACGGGAACTGGTGCGGACGACCCGGGAGTTGCGGGAGGCGCGGGCGCAGGTCGCGCAGCTCGCCGCCAACGAGGAGCGGCTGCGGCTCGCCCGCGATCTGCACGATCTCCTCGGGCACTCGCTCTCCCTGATCACGCTGAAGAGCGAACTGGCGGGCCGGATGCTCCCCGACCACCCCGACAAGGCGGCCGACCAGGTCGCCGACATCGAGAAGGTCAGCCGCCAGGCCATGGTCGACGTGCGCGAGGCCGTCACCGGCTACCGGCGCGCCCGGCTGTCCGCCGAGCTCGCGGGCGCCCAGGTCGCGCTCACCGCGGCGGGCATCGAGGCGACGGTGCCGGCCGAGGCACCCGGCCTGCCCGAGGCCCGCGAGGCGGCGCTCGCCTGGTCGCTTCGCGAGGCCGTCACCAACGTCGTACGGCACAGCGGCGCCCGCCGCTGCGTCGTCGCCGTCACCCGCCGCGAGACGCTGGACGGGCCGGTGGTCGAGCTGACCGTGGAGGACGACGGCGCGGGACCCGCGGGCCGGCCCGCCGGGAACGGGCTGACCGGCCTCGGCGAACGCCTCGCCGCGGTCGGCGGCTCGCTGGAGACCGGCGCGGCCGCCGGGCACGGATTCCGCCTGGTGGCCCGGGTCCCGGCGGCCTCCGTAGGATCCGCGGCATGACCCACCCGATCAAGGTGCTGCTCGCGGAGGACCAGTCGATGGTCCGTGAGGCCCTCGCGGCGCTGCTCGGCCTGGAACCCGACATCGACGTCGTCGCCCAGGTGGCGCGCGGCGACGAGGTACTGGCGGCGGCCCGCAACCACGCGGTGGACGTGGCGCTGCTCGACATCGAGATGCCGGGCTGTACGGGCATCGAGGCCGCCGCCCGGCTGACGCGCGAGCAGCCCGGGGTGAAGGTGGTCGTCCTGACCACGTTCGGCCGCCCCGGCTATCTGCGCAGCGCCATGGAGGCGGGCGCGCACGCGTTCCTGGTCAAGGACGCCCCCGCCGCGCAGCTCGCGGAGGCCGTCCGCAAGGTCCTCGCCGGCGAACGCGTGATCGACCCCACGCTGGCCGCGGCGGCCCTGGCCGAGGGCGCCAACCCGCTCACGGACCGGGAGCGCGAGGTGCTCCGCGCGGCTGCCGACGGCCGCACCAACGCCGAACTGGCCCGTTCCCTGAACCTCTCCCAGGGCACGGTCCGCAACTACCTCTCGGTGACCATCCAAAAACTGGCGGTCCGCAACAAGGCGGAGGCGGTACGGGTGGCCGAGGAGAAGGGCTGGCTGTAGCAGCGCCCCGCAGGGGCGCGGGGCTGTATCGATGTGCGGCTCCGCCGCGTGGGCGCGAGCAACCACGACGGCGCCGCACCTGAAGACCTCAGTTCAGCATCGCCCGAGCACCCCGAGCCTGCCCCAGCACCAGCTCCCCAGCGGCAGCGTCCACGGCCCCGACCACCTCGGCATAGGCCTCCAATTCGGCGGCCCCCAGCAAGAATTCACCCCGCTGCACCAACAACTGAGCCCGCTCATAACGCAACCGCGCCGGATGCGAGGGCAACAGCAGCGACCACTCCACGGCCCACAGCGACACATCCGACCGCTCCGGCCGCGTCGACGCCCAGGCCCGCACATTGTTCAGAATCCGCAGGACGACCTCCAGCGGATCGGCGGGCCGCAGCATCGACGGATCGAGCGGCGCCCCCGTCGCCCCCGCCACCAGCAACTCCGCGTCGGACCCGGTCAGCACCCGCCCCCCGTCGAACGGGTCGGCGAGCACCTGATGCTCCGGCGGACCGAACCCGACCACGAAGTGCCCCGGCAGCGCCACGCCGTACACGGGCGCCCCGGCCCGCCGGGCCACCTCCAGCCACACCACCGACAGCAGGATCGGCAGCCCGCGCCGGCGCCGTACGACCTCGTGCAGCAGCGACGACTCCAGCCGCTGGTAGTCGCCCGGCACGCCGTGGAACCCGAGCTGCGCCCCGAGCAGTTCGGCCAGGGCCGTCGCCCAGGCCCGCGGCCCGCCGGGCCGGAACGGCAGCCGGCCGGCCAGCTCGTCCAGCTCGATCTCCACGGCGTCCATGCCCGCCTCGTCGAGCGAGCCGTCCGCCTCCGCGGCGAGCAGCAGACACAGCCGCGTGAGGTCGGGCCGCTCGGCCCGGGCCTCCTCGGCGAACCGGCGCCGCAGTTCGGTGGAACGGGGGGACAGGTGCGGGGACATACGTGCCTCGTGCCCTCTCAGGCCGATCGATTAGCGGGCGCGGCGGTGGTCGGCACCGCCGATGCCGCTCAGGTGCTCCGGTGCACGGTAGTAGTGGTAGGTGTGATGCGTGGCGAAACCCATGCGGTCGTAGAGGGCGCGCGCCCCCTCGTTGTCCGCCTCCACCTGGAGCCAGGCGGCCGACGCGCCCTCGTCGAGGGCCTGCCGTGCCAGCGCCGTCATCACCTTCGTGGCGAGGCCGCGGCGCCGCTGGGCAGGGTCGACCTCCACGGCACCGAACCCGGCCCACCGTCCGTCGACCACGCACCGCCCGATCGCGGCGGGCACGTCGCCCTCGCCCGGCACGGTCGCGAACCACACCGAAGGACCGGCGCACAGCACCTTGAGGGCGACCTCGCTCGCCCCCTTGCGCTGGTAGCGCGCGAGCCAGTCCACCGACGGCTGCCGTGTGAGCACGACCTCGGCCCCTGGGTCGGGCCCGTCCCCGACCGGCGCGAGCGCGCCGATCCGCACCTCGGTCGGCGACTCGTCCGTCCAGCCGCGGGCGGTCAGTTCCGCGCAGAGCAGTTCCTGCGTCCCCTCGGCGCCGGTCGCCGCCTGCGCGTACACGGGCAGCCCCCGGGCCGCGTACCACCGGTGGACGTGCGCCAGCGCCTCGTCGAGCGGCATGCCCGGGTCGCCCACGGGCAGCACGGAGTTGGCCCGTTTGGTGTAGCCCTCGGCCGCCCGCAGCCGCCACTCGCCCAGCCGTTCGTCCTCGAGCGGCTGCCAGGCCCGTGCGCAGATGTGCGCCAGTTCGGCGAAGGTCGCGGCCGGCCCCCGGCGCCGGGCCGGTTCGGCGGGCACCACCTTCCCGGCGACCAGCGAGGACTCCTCGACCGTGACCCGTTCACCGTCTTTTCGTGTGATGAGCAGCACACCGCTGTTCCACGATGTGAGAACTCCGACGGTGTCGGTGAAACGCCGACCCGCGGGACCGTCCTCGCTCACCCGTCGTACTGACACGCGTTTTCCCACGTCATCGCCCGAGATGCGGACTTCGAGCCGTCCGCCAGCAGTGAATTCCACAGCTAGGCCCACCCCTCCTGTTCGGATCATGGCCGGGAACGGAGATACTAGGTGGCGGGCATCGACGACGCCGCGCTCCCGCGCGCCAGGCGGCGGAGCCTGCGGAGGCCCGCCAGCGCCCTATCGAGGAGGAACGACAGCGTGACCTACGTCATCGCGCAGCCTTGTGTCGACGTCAAGGACAAGGCGTGCATCGAGGAGTGCCCGGTCGACTGCATCTACGAGGGCTCCCGGTCCTTGTACATCCACCCGGACGAATGCGTCGACTGTGGTGCCTGTGAGCCGGTCTGTCCGGTCGAGGCCATCTTCTACGAGGACGACACTCCGGAGGAGTGGAAGGACTACTACAAGGCGAACGTCGAGTTCTTCGACGAGCTCGGTTCGCCCGGTGGTGCCTCGAAGATGGGCCTGATCGAGAAGGACCACCCGTTCATCGCCGCGCTGCCGCCGCAGAACCAGTAACTGCGCAAGCGGTACGCACAGGCGCTGCCCCGGTCCCGTACGGCTTCCACTGCCGTACGGGGCCGTGGCATTTGTCCACCGTCGTCGTGAGAGAAGTGAGCTGACAGGTGTCCGCAGTCCCGGCCCCCATCGACCGCATTCCGACCTTCCCCTGGGACAAGCTGGAGCCGTACAAGAAGACGGCCGCGGCGCACCCGGGCGGCATCGTCGACCTGTCCGTCGGCACGCCCGTCGACCCGGTGCCCGAGCTGATCCAGAAGGCCCTGGTCGACGCCGCGGACTCGCCCGGCTACCCCACGGTCTGGGGCACCCCGCAGCTGCGCGACGCCCTGGTCTCCTGGTGCGAGCGACGGCTCGGCGCCCGCGGTCTGACGCACCACAACGTGCTGCCGGTCGTCGGCTCCAAGGAACTGGTGGCCTGGCTCCCGACGCAGCTGGGCCTCGGCCCCGGCGACAAGGTCGCCTACCCGCGTCTGGCCTACCCCACGTACGAGGTGGGCGCCCGCCTCGCCCGCGCCGACTACGTCTCCTACGACGACCCGACCGAGCTCGACCCCACGGGCATCAAGCTCCTGTGGCTCAACTCCCCGTCGAACCCGACGGGCCGGGTGCTGTCCAAGGACGAGCTGACCCGGATCGTGGCCTGGGCCCGCGAGCACGGCATCCTGGTCTTCTCCGACGAGTGCTACATCGAGCTGGGCTGGGAGGCCGACCCGGTCTCGATCCTGCACCCGGACGTCAACGGCGGCAGTCACGAGGGGCTGGTCACCGTCCACTCGCTGTCCAAGCGCTCGAACCTGGCGGGCTACCGGGCGGCGTTCCTGGCCGGTGACGCGGCGGTCCTCGACCCGCTGCTCCAGATCCGCAAGCACGGCGGCATGATGACCTCCGCCCCGACGCAGGCGGCCGTCGTCGCGGCGCTCGGCGACGAGGGCCACGTCCACGACCAGCGCGCCCGCTACGCGGCCCGCCGTGAACTGCTGCGCGAGGCGCTGCTGAAGCACGGCTTCCGCATCGAGCACAGCGAGGCCAGCCTGTACCTGTGGGCGACCCGCGGGGAGTCCTGCTGGGACACCGTCGCCCATCTCGCGGAGCTCGGCATCCTGGTGGCGCCCGGCGACTTCTACGGCGCGGCGGGGAACACGTTCGTCCGCGTCGCCCTGACGGCGTCCGACGAGCGGATCCAGGCGGCCGTGGACCGGCTGGCCTGACGCCCACCGACCACGACGAAGGGGCCCCGGACGCTTGCGCAAGCGTCCGGGGCCCCTTCGTCGATCAGTCGCGCGCGACTCAGCCGAGCGGCAGGCTCTGGACCGGGAGGGACTCGGTCGGCAGACCGCCCTGGGTCAGGGAGTCGGTGGGCAGGCCGCCCTTGGTGGCGGTGCCGGCGGTGTCGCCGACCACGTCACCGGTGCTGCCGGCCAGGTCGCCCGCGGCCTTCTGCGCCGCCGGGGTGGCGGTCTTGGCGCCCTTGCCGACCGTCTTGCCGGCCGCCGGAACGGCCTTCTTCACGGCCTTGCTCCCGGTGTCGCCGGCCATGCCGGTGGCGTTCTGGGTCGCTCCGTCGACGGTGTTGCCCAGGTTCGCGCCGTCCAGCGCGGTCACACCGCCGAGGTCGGGCGTGGCGGGCAGTTCGGCAGCGCTCACGGAACCGGCCGCACCGACCACGGGTGCCGCTCCCGCCGCAAGGAGCAGCGCGGCCTGGGCGATCCGACGGGTCAGGGGGAGGGACATGATGCTCCTTAGACGGGAGAGAACGTGTGGTGCCCGGTCACCGTGCGGCGCCTGCCGTGCGGCGGTCGGACGCCGTGACAACAGCCCGACGCCCCGGGAAGGTTGCGGGTCGGCAACGTAAAGGGTTGGTAATGCGTCGCATTATCTGCTGCGGATAAAAACGGGCAAACGCCGCCGTCCGTACAGGCTCGAAAACCGCTGGAAGCCCCTTGTCCCAAGGGGATCGCGGCCTGCGCCGAAGTGCGCCCGCGAGCGCGTGCACGACGTTCACCGGACGCGACCCGCGTGCCCCTATCGGGTGACAGCCCGCACTACTGCCCAGTGACGATTCGGACCTCGCCGACGGCGGTCTGTGCCTTTGCCGGGTTCGGTGCCGTGCGCCACTTCTGCCCGGATTCTCCGGCGGTCCACTCCCGGCCCGCATAGGAGACGCGTTCGACGCGCAACGCGGACGAGTTGGCCACCGCCCACTGCGCCAGCTCCCAGCCGCGCTGCCGCTCCCCGCCCACGGCGGAGTCCGGTTCGGCGGGCACCGGGACCCGCACCGTGGCCCCGCCCCCGGCCGGCGGGACGACCTTCCGCCCGAAGTCCCGCCCGAAGTCCCGCCCGAGCGCCGCCCGCACGCCCGCCGGACCGCCGGCCCGCGTCGTCCCGACACCGCTCGGGCGGCCCTCGCAGGTCAGCGAGGCGGCGGCCCGCCCGGTCAGGGAGGCGGCGAGCAGCGAAGCGTCCGGCTCGTGCTTCGCGTACGCCTGCGGAAAGCCGCTGCGCTGCACGCGCTGGGCGGCCACGGTCAGCGGCAGCCGCGAATAGCCCGGGACCCTCTCCAGGCGCGCGTAGAACCGCCCCGCCGCGTACGCCGGTTCCATGATCTGCCGCGCGGTGCCCCAGCCCTCCGAGGGGCGCTGCTGGAACAGGCCGAGCGAATCCCGGTCGCCGTACCCGATGTTGCGCAGACCGGACTCCTGGAGGGCCGTCGCCAGCGCGATGGTGACGGCGCGCTCGGGCATCCCGCGCGACGTGCCCACCGCGGCGATCGTCGCCGCGTTCACCGCCTGCTCGGACGTGAACACATAGGACACCCCGCCGCCGTGGGCCGACGTCACCGTGCACCTCGGCGCGGGGCGCGAGCCGGTGGCGTACTGCACGGCCGCATAGCCGGCCACGGCGAGCAGCACGGCGACGGACGCGCCGAACCTCACGAGGCGGCCGCGCCGCACGGGAGTGGGGGGCCCAGGCACGCGACGTACGGTACTGGAGCCCACCGACAGGACGGGCGACGGCGGCCGGGCGCCGCCCGTCTAGGATCGGCGCCATGGACCGCACCGCGCTTGACCTCACCCAGGACGCCGCCCGCCTCACCGCCCAGCTGGTCGACTTCGCCTCGCCCAGCGGCAGCGAGAAAGAGCTCGCGGACGCCGTCGAGGAGGCCCTGCGCGCCCTGCCGCACCTCACCGTCGACCGGTACGGCAACAACGTCGTGGCGCGGACGAACCTGGGCCGCGCCGAGCGGATCATCCTGGCCGGTCACATCGACACCGTCCCGATCGCGGACAACGTCCCCTCGCGCCTCGACGAGGACGGCGTCACCCTGTGGGGCTGCGGCACCAGCGACATGAAGTCGGGCGCCGCGGTCCAGCTCCGGATCGCGCGGACCGTCACCGAGCCCAACCGCGACCTCACCTTCGTCTTCTACGACAACGAAGAGGTCGCCGCACACCTCAACGGCCTGGGGCATGTGGCCGACGCCCACCCCGACTGGCTGGAGGGTGACTTCGCGATCCTCCTGGAGGGCACCGAGGGCCTGGTCGAGGGCGGCTGCCAGGGCACCCTGCGCGTCATCCTGAAGGTGTCGGGCGAGCGGGCGCACTCCGCGCGCGCGTGGATGGGCAAGAACGCCATCCACGCCGCGTCCCCGATCCTGGAGCGCCTCGCCGCCTACGAGCCGCGCAAGCCGGTCGTCGACGGCCTGGAGTTCCACGAGGGCCTGAACGCCGTGGCCATCGAGGGCGGACTCGCCAAGAACGTCATCCCCGACGCCTGCGCCGTCACGGTCAACTTCCGTTACGCCCCGGACCGTTCCATGGAGGAGGCCGAGCGGTTCGTCCGCGACTTCTTCGCCGGCTGCCCCCTCGACGAGTTCATCGTCGACGACCACACCGGCGGCGCCCGGCCCGGCCTCACGCACCCCGCGGCCGCAGCCTTCCTGGCCGCCGTCGGCGGCGAGCCGCGCCCCAAGTTCGGCTGGACCGACGTCTCCCGCTTCAGCGCCCTCGGCGTCCCCGCGGTCAACTACGGACCGGGCAACCCGATCTACGCCCACAAGATCGACGAGCGGGTGGACACCCGGCTCATCCTGGAGGCCGAGAAGGTGCTTGCCTCCTGGCTCACCGCTCCTTGATACGCCGAGGTCCCTCGCATGTAACCCGCGTAGACCTACCCTTGCTCTACGTAAGTGCGTGATGACTGCGCAGGAAGGGAGCGGACAATGAGCAACCCCGAGGGCACGCGACGTCCCAAGGAGCAGCGGACGGGGCCGGTGGTCCGCCGCCGTGACCAGGTCCAGCCCGGGACGAGCGACCAGCGTCTGCTCGACACGGAGGGCCCGTCGGGCTGGGTGCACACCGACCCCTGGCGGGTGCTGCGCATCCAGTCCGAGTTCATCGAGGGCTTCGGCACGCTCGCCGAACTGCCGCCCGCGATCAGTGTGTTCGGCTCCGCCCGCACACCGGAGGACTCACCGGAGTACGCGGCGGGCGTCGAGATCGGCAAGGCCCTGGTGGAGGCCGGTTTCGCCGTGATCACGGGCGGCGGGCCGGGCGCCATGCAGGCCGCGAACCAGGGCGCCGTGGAGGCCAAGGGCATTTCGGTCGGCCTCGGCATCGAACTGCCCTTCGAGCAGGGGCTCAACCAGTATGTCGACCTCGGCCTGAACTTCCGCTACTTCTTCGTCCGGAAGACGATGTTCGTGAAGTACGCGCAAGGGTTCGTCGTGCTGCCCGGCGGCCTCGGCACCCTGGACGAGCTCTTCGAGGCGCTCACGCTCGTCCAGACCACCAAGGTGACGCGCTTCCCGATCGTCCTGTTCGGCACGCAGTACTGGAGCGGACTCGTCGACTGGCTGAAGAACACGGTCATCGCCCAGGGCAAGGCCGGCGAGGCCGACCTGCTGCTGTTCCACGTCACGGACGACGTGGAGGAGGCGATCACGCTGGTCACCAAGGAGACCGGCAAGTAGACCGCTCGCGCGTGCGGTCAGGCCAGTCCCCGGCGGGCGACCGCCGGGGGCCGGTGACCCGCGATGGACGCCACCATGTCGAGCACCTGCCGCGTCTCCGCGACCTCGTGCACCCGGTAGACCTGCGCGCCCAGCCACGCCGACACCGCCGTCGTCGCCAGCGTCCCGATGACCCGCTCCTTGACGGGCTTGTCGAGCGTCTCGCCCACGAAGTCCTTGTTGGACAGCGACACGAGCACCGGCCAGCCCGTCTCCACCATCTCCGGAAGGCGCCGCGTCGCCTCCAGCGAATGGCGGGTGTTCTTGCCGAAGTCGTGGCCCGGGTCGATCAGCACCGACTCGCGCGCCACCCCGAGGGACACCGCCCGCTCCGCGTAGGAGACCGTCACGTCCAGGATGTCCGCCATCACGTCGTCATAGGTGACCCGGTGCGGCCGCGTACGGGGCTCCGCGCCCCCCGCGTGCGTGCACACGATGCCCACGCCGTAGCGCCCCGCGACCTCCGCCAGCTTCGGGTCGACGCCGCCCCACGCGTCGTTGAGCAGATCCGCGCCCGCCTCGCACACGGCCTCACCGACCTCGTGCCGCCAGGTGTCGACGCTGATGATCACGTCGGGGAAGCGCCGCCGCACCTCCGCCACGAAGCCCACGGTGCGCCGCGCCTCCTCCGCCGCGTCGACCTCCTCGCCGGGACCGGCCTTCACCCCGCCGATGTCGACGATCAGGGCGCCCTCGGCGACGGCCTGCTCGACCCGCGCGAGCGCGGGCTCGTCCCGGAACGTGGCGCCCTGGTCGTAGAAGGAGTCGGGGGTCCGGTTGACGATCGCCATGATCACCGGTTCGTGCGCGGCGAACTCGTGCCGGCCCAGCCTGAGCATCCCTGTGACTCTCCTCTGGATCCCACTGCAATCACGTATCAAGGGTCGCCTGCGACCTTAACTGTCAGTACGGCATGGCACGATCGGACCCTGACGGTTTCGGGCTGCGTGAAGGCCGGCCCGGTCGAGCCAGGGGACGGCACAGATGGTCATGTTCTTGTTTCTGGTCGTCGCGCTCGTCGTGGTGGTCGGAGCGGTGACGCTCGCGATCGTCGGCGGGGGCGACGGCGGCACGCTGCGCGACGAGCCGTCCCAGTTCTACGCCGACCCGCTGCCGCACGATCGCCCCGTCGGCCCCGCCGACGTGGACGCGCTGCGGCTGCCCACCGCCGTGCGCGGCTACCGCATGGCGGAGGTCGACGACGCGCTGAACCGGCTGGGAGCGGAGCTCGCCGAGCGGGACGCCCGCATCACCGAGCTGGAGTCGGCGCTCGCCTCGGCCGACGCACAGAGCCGCCAGCAGCCGTTCGACCGCCGCCCCGACAGCGGTTTCGCCCCGCCCGGCGGATACCTGGACGAGCCGGGGGAGAGCCACCGATGAGCGAGCCGACCGGCGCCGCGATCCCCGGCCCCGACGGCAGGCCGCGCTGCCCCTGGGGCCTGTCGACCGACGACTACGTCGCGTACCACGACACGGAGTGGGGCCGCCCGGTCCACGGCGACGACGCGCTCTTCGAGCGGCTCAGCCTGGAGGCCTTCCAGTCCGGGCTGTCCTGGATCACGATCCTGCGCCGCCGCGAGACCTTCCGCACCGCCTTCGCCCACTTCAAGATCGCGGACGTCGCCGCCTTCACGGACGCCGACCGCGAGCGCCTGCTGGCCGACCCCGGCATCATCCGCAACAGAGCGAAGGTCGACGCCACGCTGTCGAACGCGCGGGTGCTCGCCGACTGGCCCGCCGGCGACCTCGACCGCCTCATCTGGTCCTTCGCGCCGGACGCCACCGACCGCCCGGCCCCGCGGCTGCTCTCCGACGTACCGGCGAGCACCGACGAGTCGAAGGCCCTCTCCAAGGAGCTGAAGAAGCGGGGCCTGCGCTTCGTCGGCCCCACCACGGCGTACGCGCTGATGCAGGCGTGCGGGCTGGTCAACGACCACCTGGCCGACTGCACGGCCCGCACGACGGCCGGTCGGGACACGCCCTAGCGGCCGAGGTACTTCGGCTTCTCCTTGGCGATGAAGGCCTGCACCGCGATGGCGTGGTCCTCGGAGACCCCGGCCCGCGCCTGCAGCTCGTCCTCCTTGTCGAGGGCCTCGTCGAGGGAGTGGTCGGCGGCGAAGGCGACCGACTCCTTGAGCGCGGCGTAGGCGACGGTCGGCCCGGCCGCGAGCAGCAGCGCCAGCTTGCGGGCGGTCTCCGCCAGCTCGGCGGCGGGCACGATCTTGTTGACGGCGCCGATCTCGAAGGCCTCCTGCGCCGTGATCGTGCGCGGGAACAGCAGCAGATCGGTGGCCCGGCCCGGCCCGATCAGCCGCGGCAGCGTCCAGGAGACACCCGAGTCGGCGGTCAGCGCGACACCCGCGAACGACGTGTTGAACGACGCCGTGTCCGCGACGATCCGGTAGTCCGCGCAGAGCGCGAAGCCGAAGCCCGCGCCGGCCGCCACGCCGTTCACCGCCGCCACGACCGGCTTCGGCATCTGGGTCAGCGCCCGCACGATCGGGTTGTAGTGCTCGCGCACCGTGTTCATGGTGCGGCCCTGGCCGTCCTCCCGGTCCGCCATGAGCGACCCGATGTGCTCCTTCAGGTCCTGCCCGACACAGAACGCCCGGTCGCCGGCCGCGGTGAGCAGCACCGCCCGTACGGCCTTGTCGTCGGCGGCGGCCTGCACCGCGTCGCGGAGGGCGACCTTGGCCTCGGTGTTCATCGCGTTCATCGCCTCGGGGCGGTTCAGCGTGATCGTCGCGAGCCCGTCGCTCACCTCGTAGAGCACGGCGTCGGCCATGGGAGCCTCCTATGCGGTTGCTTAGTCGTCCGTGCACAGCATGACGGAGATCACGGCCCGCGGAACGCCCCTCGCATGTGACCTGCGTCAAACGATTGCGTCACGGAAGAGGCGCGAGAGCGGCGTAGTATCGCAGCCACATCCCCGAATTGAGTGGTTTTGCTCAAGCGCGTTGCGCAAGCGATGCCTGCCGATGTTGGTCATGGGGTCCTGCGATGCGGGATAATGGCCTAGAAGCAATGTGTTCGATGCCGGTGATGAGTGCCCGTTCAGGGGGCCGTCGGCGCTGATGTGAGCTGGTTTCAGGAAGGGGAACGAGCATGGCGGCCATGAAGCCGCGAACGGGTGACGGCCCGCTCGAGGTGACCAAGGAGGGGCGGGGCATCGTCATGCGCGTTCCGCTCGAAGGCGGCGGTCGGCTCGTGGTCGAGCTGACGCCGGACGAGGCAGACGCCCTCGGCGACGCCCTGAAGAAGGTCGTCGGCTGACGCGGAAGCGACCATACCTTTTCGACCGCCCTGGCACACATCCGGTGCCGGGGCGGTCGTGTTTTACCAGGTCAAGTAGGGTGCGGGACGCCGTGGGGTGCCCCGCCAGGGGCGCGGGGCCGTGTCAGTCTGGGCGCGGCCGGCCACGACGGACGGGTCGACCGCGAGACAACCGGACCAGCCCTTTGCCTAGCGCTTCACGGCGCAGAGCAACCCGTCCCCGACGGGCAGCAGCGAAGGCACCAGCTCCGAAGACTCCCGTACGGCCCGCAACAACTCCCGCAACCGCACGACCTCCACCGGCTGCGGCCCCGAGTCCACGGTCCGCCCGTCGGCGAAGACACCCTCGAAACAGACCAGCCCACCCGGCCGCAGCAGCCGCAACGATTCGGCGAGATACTCCAGCGACTCCATCCGGTCCCCGTCACAGAAGACGAGGTCGTACCCGCTGTCCGCGAGCCGCGGCAGCACATCGAGCGCCCGCCCCGGAATGAACCGGGCCCGGTTGCTGGCGAAGCCGGCCGCGCGGAACGCCTGCCGGGCGAACTGCTGCCGCTCCGGCTCCGGGTCCACCGTGGTCAGCACGCCGTCGGGCCGCATGCCGTGCAGCAGATGGATTCCGGACACGCCGGTGCCCGTACCGATCTCGGCGACGGCCTTGGCCCCGACGGTGGCGGCGAGCAACCCCAGGGCCGCGCCCGCGCCGGGTGACACCGAGCGCAGCCCCGCGTCCCGGGCCCGGTCCCGGGCCCAGCGCAGTGCCTCGTCCTCGGCGACAAAGGCGTCGGCGAACGCCCAACTCGTCTGCCGGTTGCCGGTAATGGCCCTCTCCTGTCCCCGTGGTTGCCTGCGCGTGACTTTATCCGTTGGTGGCGGGAACTCGCAGATGGGACCGGGCGTTTAGGAGAGCAGGGGGAAAGAGCAGGACGAAGCGGGGGAGAGCGGGATGGCGACAGCGGTAGAACCGGTGGTCGACAGCCGACCGGCAAATCTGAGTAAAAACGCTTATCCGGAGCTAACGGGCGAGGTGGCTATGGTAGGGGCTCCACTGGACACCACCAGAGCCGATAGGGGAGGTGCGGCTGCGCCTGTGGATCGGGGAGGAGTGCTGCGGCGCTTTCTCAGGTCGGCGGGTGAGCCGAAATCTGTGACCAACACCGCTGACCGATTCCGCAGCACTGACTCCGCGCAGCAGACCGCGACCTTTGCCGCTGACGCGGAATCTCAGGCGTGGACTCCGCCCACATGGGAGGAGATCGTCAGCACGCACAGCGGCCGGGTGTACCGGCTCGCCTACCGCCTGACCGGCAATCAGCACGACGCCGAAGATCTCACCCAGGAGGTCTTCGTCCGCGTCTTCCGCTCGCTGTCGACGTACACGCCCGGCACCTTCGAGGGCTGGCTGCACCGCATCACGACGAACCTGTTCCTGGACATGGTCCGCCGCAAGCAGCGCATCCGCTTCGACTCCCTGGGCGACGACGCCGCCGAGCGTCTGCCCAGCAGAGAGCCGTCCCCGCAGCAGGTCTTCAACGACGCGCACTTCGACGCCGACGTCCAGCAGGCGCTGGACACCCTGGCGCCCGAGTTCCGCGCCGCCGTCGTCCTCTGTGACATCGAGGGACTGTCGTACGAGGAGATCGCCGCGACCCTGGGCGTGAAGCTCGGCACGGTCCGCAGCCGGATCCACCGTGGCCGTTCACAGCTGCGCAAGGCCCTGCAGCACCGCTCGCCGGAGGCCCGCAAGGAGCGCCGCACGCTCGCGACGGCGACGACGGGGGCGATCCCTGTCCTAGGAACAGGGGGCGCGACCGCGTGAGTGGATCACGTCTCAATCCTGCCGACCGCCAGCTCACCGCGGCCGACCAGCATCTCGGGGACCGGCTGGCCGCCTTCGTCGACGGTGAACTGGACCACGACGCCCGCGAGCGCGTCCTCGCCCACCTGGCGACCTGCGCCCGGTGCAAGGACGAGGCCGACGCGCAGCGCCGCGTCAAGAGCGTCTTCGCCGAGGTGGCCCCGCCGCCGCCCAGCGACAGTTTCCTCGCCCGCCTCCAGGGCCTGCCCGCCGGCGGTGACGCCGATGACGACGGAACACCGTTCGGCAGCGGCACCTTCGGCACGGGCCGAGCCTTCGGCAACGTCCGAGGCCTGGGGAACGGCGTGTTCGACGTCGACGCCGAGCCCTTCGGCTACGCACGGTCCGGCGCCCACGCCGCCGTGCTCCCCGTGCAGCACGGCTTCCGTATCCACGAGGTGAGCCGCGACCGGCACGACAGCGACCGGGCCTCGCGCGGGCGCCGGTTCGCGTTCGCCGCGGCCGGGGCGGTCTCGCTCGCCGCGATCGCGCTGGGCGGTGTCACGTCCGGCGTTCCCGCGGACACCTCCGACGCCCGCGGCACGGGAGGCGGCGGCAACAGCAATGTCACGCCGCTGCGCAGCCAGGCGGCCGGCGCCGCGTCCACGCCCGAGACCCAGCGCCGCAGGGCGCTCTCCCCGCTGCTCGGCCAGAGCGGCGGCGCCCTCGCCGCACCGGTCTCCTCGGCCGGATCGAGCGCCCCGCTGCTTCCGGGGGGCGGCCACGCGGACAGCGCCAGCTATCCGTTCTCCACCCCGATGCTCTCCGCCGCCGCCCGCATGACCCCCCTCATACGTCCCGCCGCCACCGTCCCCGTGGTCTCCCTCGCTCTGAACCCGCACACGTCCTCCGAGGTGACCGGCCTCGGTCTCGCGACGGAGTCGACCCTCGCCGCGACCCCCACAGCCGAGCCGACGGTCTCCTCGCATCCGTCGTCCGCCCGCTGAGCCTGCCTGACAGCCCTTCGCCGGACCCGCCGAACCTGGTTGAATCCAGGTGAGGCCACGTCCCGGGTATCGCCCCGGGGTGCGCGGCCGGGAGCCGGCGGTGACGTGCCGCGGGCCGGGTGCGGGGAGAACAGCGGGACATGGACGAGGGCAAGCCCACAAAGGCCAAGTGGTGGAGCCGCCCCCGACCGGACACGGGGCGCCCGGTGGAGGACGACGGCGACTGGCATCTGCCGGCCCCCGAGGCGGCCTCCGGCGGTGCACCCGACACCGTCGCCCCGGAAGCCGGGCCGGAGGAAACCGTCACCCCTGCCGCCCAGGAGGCCGTAGAGGCTCCTGGGACGCCTGTTGACGCCCCGAGAACCCCTGACGCCCCCCAGGCCCCCCAGGCCCCGCAGGCCTCTCAGGCGCCGGTGGAGCCGGTGGAGCCGGTGGACGCCTCCCCTCCGGTGCCCGCCCCCGCTGCCGCCCCGGAGCAGCCTCTTCCCGCTCCTCCGGCCGACCCGTACACCGAGGTGCCGTACGGTGCGCCCGGACCGTGGGCGCCCGCGCCGCCGGTCCAGCACCCGGGGCTGACCCGAGCCGCACCGCCGGCCCCCTACGCGGGCGCAGCGGCTCCCCACCCGGCTCCGGCCCCGATGCCTGCCGCGCCCTGGCAGCAGTACGACCCCTGGGCCGGGCCCGTATCGCTGTCGCAGAGCGGCGCGACCGTCGGGGCGAGGCCGCGGCGCGGGCGGCGCGGCCTCGTGGTCGCCGCCGTACTGATCGCGCTGGCCTCCGGTGGCATCGGCGGCGCCATCGGCTCGTACCTGGAGCGCAACGGCGGGACGGACATCGAACTCCCGCAGGCGGGCGCCGAGTCCACCCACCGCGCGCCCGGAAGCGTCGCGGGCATCGCGGCGAGCGCGCTGCCCGGCGTCGTCACCATCCACACCAAGGGCTCGTCCGAGCAGGGCACCGGCACCGGCTTCGTCCTCGACGACCGCGGCCACATCCTCACCAACAACCACGTCGTGGACCCGGCGGGGACGGGCGGTGAGATATCGGTCACGTTCGCCGGAGGGGAGAGCGCCCGCGCGAAGGTCGTCGGGCACGACACCGGCTACGACCTCGCCGTCATCAGGGTGGACAACGTGCACGGCCTCAAGCCCCTGCCGCTCGGCAACTCCGAGAGCGTGCAGGTCGGCGACCCGGTCGTGGCCATCGGCGCGCCCTTCGACCTCGCCAACACGGTCACCTCCGGCATCATCAGCGCCAAGGACCGGCCGATCACGGCGGGCGGCGAGAAGGGCGACGGAAGCGACGTCAGCTACGTCGACGCCCTGCAGACCGACGCACCCATAAACCCGGGCAACTCCGGCGGCCCGCTGGTCGACTCCAAGGGCCGTGTCATCGGCATCAACAGCGCCATCCGCTCCGCCGGCGGCGGAGCGGAGCTGGACGGCGGCCAGTCCGGCTCCATCGGCCTCGGCTTCGCCATTCCGGTCAACCAGGCCAAGCGCGTCGCCGAGGAACTGATCAACACCGGCCGGGCCACGCACCCGGTCATCGGCGTCACCCTGGACATGGACTACACGGGCGACGGCGCGCGCGTGGGCACCAAGGGCAACAGCGGCGGCTCGTCCGTCAGCCCCGGCGGGCCCGGCGCCAGGGCCGGGATCCGGCCGAGTGACGTGATCACCGAGGTCGACGGGGTGCGGGTCCACTCCGGCGAGGAGCTGATCGTCAAGATCCGCTCCCACCGCCCCAAGGACAAACTGGTCCTCACGGTCGAAAGGGACGGCGAGGAGCGCAAGGTGTCCCTGGTTCTCGGCTCGGCCGACGGCAACTGACCGGCAACCGGCCGGTCAAGTCCCGGCACAGATGATCCCGGACGTAGCCGGGTGGCTACCAAATGGACAGGTACGCCGGGTACCGTGGACCGGTCCCCTGTCGGACCCTGCCGAAGACCTGCTACCGAAGACCGCCGCGGGCCGAGGACACGCTAGGAGTGCAAGGTGTTCAACGACATTGGCCTACCGGAGGTCATAGCGCTTGTTGTGCTGGCCGTGCTCATCTTCGGCCCCGACAAGCTGCCGCAGGTCATTCAGGATGTCGCGCGGACCATCCGGAAGATCCGTGATTTCTCGGACAGCGCGAAGCAGGACATCCGTAATGAACTGGGTCCTGAGTTCAAGGACTTCGAATTCGAGGACCTGAACCCCAAGACGTTCATCCGCAAGCAGCTGGACAGCGATGAACTGGGGCTCAAGGAGATTCGCAACGGCTTTGACCTGAAAAAGGAAATGGCCGAGGTCGGCGACGCCGTGCAGACGGTCGGTGACGTGCGCGACGACGGCTCGTCCTCATCGCCCGCCACCAGCGGTCGGATCAGCATGACCAAGGGTCCTGATCTCGAGAAGCGTCCCGAGGCGACGGAGCAGTCGGCCAAGCCGACGCCGCCGCCCTTCGACAGCGACGCGACCTGAACCACACCTCTCGAAACCGGGCCCTGTGGACCCGGTGTGGCATCCTGCCTTGTTGTTGCGCGGACCGGACGTGAGAACGCCCGAGGGGGGCGGGCCGCTGCGGTCCGTACGAGAGCGAGGAGGCGGCCGGGTACATGGAGACGACGAGTCGGGTGGGCGCGCAGGCGCCGGCCACCGAGGGGGCCGGTCAGGTCCCCGGGGCCCGGCGTACGGTCGACGGATACCTGCTGGCGTCCTTCCCGTGGTACGGCCTCGACGAGGCCTTCACGGGACCGCGTTGGCTGATGCAGGTCGGCACCACGGCGGACGGGTCCGTCGAGCACGGTTCGATCGGGCACGGTGACGAGCCCTCCGTGCGCAGCGAGGGAACCCTTCACGGGGACGCCGCCGAGCGGTTCGCGGTCGTGGTGACCGTCGCCGCCAATCCGGTACGGCGCAGCTCCGACGGCACGGGTGTGCTGGAGGCGACGTCCGTCTCCTCTGCGGCCTGGCTCGCCGGGGTGGGGCTGCTCTCGTACACCTGGCCGGGGCAGATGGATCACACACTCCGGGACGACTGGCTGGAGCAGCAGACCGAGACGGCGTGGGTCCTCGCGGACGATCTCCGGTCGTCGGACTGGGCCGTGCTGTCCTTGCCGGTCGACGGGGTGCCGACCGAGTTCCATTACCGGGAGTCGGAGTACGGCTGGGTTCTCGCCGGGTCGACGCAGGCCGGGGTTCATCTCGGGGCCTACGGCCGGGGGATGAGCGCCTACGGTCTGGGCTTCTCCGTGGTGAAGGACATCGCCGAGTACGCCTCGGGCTCCGCGTAGAGCACGGGCCGACGGGGGCTGACCGGGCTGTTGCGCCGTCGGTCGGCTGTCGGCCGGTGGGGGCTTCTCGCGCAGTTCCCCGCGCCCCTGGAAGCGAGCTCCGCTCGCCCAGGGGCGCCAGGGGGAGGCTGCGCGCAGCGCATGCCTCAGGGGCGCGGGGAACCGCGCGACCAGCCCCCGTGCACCCGCGCCCAAGGGCGAGGGCTCAGAACTTGTTGCGCGGGGTGATTCCCAGCGACATGCCCGACAGGCCGCGCTGGCGGCCCCCCAGCTGATCCGCGATGCCGCGCAGCGCCGCGCCGGCCGGGGAGTCGGGGTCGGACAGCACCACCGGCTTGCCCTCGTCGCCGCCCTCGCGGAGTCGCACGTCGATGGGGATGGAGCCGAGCACCGGCACCTCGGCGCCCGTCGTCCGCGTCAGCCCCTCGGCGACCAGCTTGCCGCCCCCGGTGCCGAACACGTCGACCATCTCGCCGCAGTGCGGGCACGGCAGCCCCGACATGTTCTCCACGACGCCCACGATCTTCTGGTGCGTCTGCACCGCGATCGACCCGGCCCGCTCGGCGACCTCGGCGGCGGCCTGCTGAGGCGTCGTCACGACGAGGATCTCGGCGTTCGGCACCAGCTGCGCGACGGAGATCGCGATGTCACCCGTCCCCGGCGGCAGGTCGAGGAGCAGGACGTCGAGGTCGCCCCAGAAGACATCGGCCAGGAACTGCTGCAGCGCGCGGTGCAGCATCGGCCCGCGCCACACCACCGGCGCGTTGCCCGGCGTGAACATGCCGATGGAGATGACCTTCACGCCGTGCGCGGACGGCGGCATGATCATGTTCTCGACCTGGGTGGGCTTGCCGTCGGCGCCCAGCATGCGCGGCACGGAGTGGCCGTAGATGTCGGCGTCGACGACACCGACCTTCAGACCGTCGGCGGCCATCGCGGCGGCGAGGTTCACGGTCACGGAGGACTTGCCGACGCCGCCCTTGCCGGAGGCGACCGCGTAGACACGGGTCAGCGAGCCGGGCTTGGCGAACGGGACCTCGCGCTCGGCGGTGCCGCCGCGCAGCGCCGCGGCCAGCTCCTTGCGCTGCTCGTCGCTCATCACGTCGAGGGTGACCCGGACGTCGGTCACGCCCTCGACGCGCAGGACGGCGTCCCGCACGTTGTTCTCGATCGTCGAGCGCATCGGGCAGCCCGACACGGTCAGGTACACGGTGACCGCGACGACTCCGTCCGCACCGATGTCCACCGATTTGACCATCCCCAGCTCGGTGATGGGTCGCTGGATCTCGGGGTCGTTCACTGTCGCGAGTGCCTCGCGCACCGCGTCTTCCGTAGCCATACGACCGATAGTACGGCGCGGTAACCGGGGCACGGAAAGCCCCGTCAGCGGTCGTCTACGTCACGTGCCCGATCCCGCTCGGCCGGGAATACCCCGTTCTCGGGAACGGACCGCCGCTGCTCCTCCAGCTCCTTGAGGAGGTCCTGCAGCTCGGAGCGGATCCAGTCCCTGGTCGCGACCTCGCCGAGGCCGATCCGCAGGGCCGCGACCTCCCGGCTCAGGTACTCGGTGTCGGCGATCGACCGCTCGTTCTGCTTGCGGTCCTGCTCCAGGTTGACCCGGTCGCGGTCGTCCTGCCGGTTCTGCGCGAGCAGGATCAGCGGAGCGGCGTAGGACGCCTGGAGCGACAGCATCAGCGTCAGGAAGATGAACGGGTACTGGTCGAAGCGCAGATGGTCGGGCGCCGCGATGTTCCAGATCACCCACGCGATGATGATCACCGTCATCCAGACGATGAACCGCCCCGTCCCCAGGAACCGGGCGATGCGCTCCGACAGCCGTCCGAAGGCCTCGGGGTCGTACTCGGGCAGCAGCCGGCGACGCGGGGCGCGCGGCTGGTCCAGGCGGATCCGGGGGCGGCGCGTCGCCTCCTCGCGGCGGGACGTCTCCTCATTCGCCATGGTTCACGTCCCCCGCGAGGTGGAACTCCTGCTCGCGCCAGTCGTCGGGCAGCATGTGGTCGAGGACGTCGTCGACGGTGACGGCGCCGAGCAGCGACCCGCTCTCGTCGACGACGGGCGCGGCCACCATGTCGTACGTCGCGAAGAACCCGGCGATCTCCGGCAGCGCGGCGGACGGCGACAGGGCCTGCAGATCGTCGTCCAGGATCGAGCCGACCATCGTGTACGGCGGATCGCGCAGCAGCCGCTGGAAGTGGATGGTGCCCAGATACTTGCCGGTCGGCGTCTCGTCCGGCGGGCGGCAGACGTAGACCTGCGCGGCGAGCGCGGGGGAGAGGTCGGGATTGCGGACCCGGGCGAGCGCGTCGGCGACGGTCGCGTCCGGGCGCAGCACGATCGGTTCCGTCGTCATCAGACCGCCCGCGGTCTTGTCCTCGTACGCCATCAGGCGCCGCACGTCGGCCGCGTCGCTCGGCTGCATCAGGGTGAGCAGCCGCTCCTTGTCGTCCTCGGGCAGCTCGCCGAGCAGGTCGGCCGCGTCGTCCGGGTCCATCTCCTCCAGGACGTCGGCGGCCCGCTCCTCCTTCAGCTTGCCGAGGATCTCGATCTGGTCGTCCTCGGGGAGTTCCTCGAGGACGTCGGCGAGCCGTTCGTTGGTGAGCGCCGCGGCGACCTCGGCCCGCCGCTTGGGCGAGAGGTGGTGCAGGACGTTCGCCAGGTCGGCGGGGCGCAGCTGCTCGAAGGTCGCGAGCAGGTTCTCGGCGCCCTGCCCGTGCTCCTCCAGGGAGAACCCGGTGACGGCCGACCAGTCCACGGTCAGCGTCTCGCCCTTGCGCCGGAAGGTGCCGCCCTTGCCCCTGCGGACGAAGACCCGGTCGATCTCCCAGTCCCGGCGGGCCGGCAGCTGCTGCACGGAGACGTCGAGGACGGTGACGACTTCTCCAGGTTCCCCGGACTCCACCAGCCGCACCCGGCGGTCCAGCATCTCGCCCAGCACGAGGCGCTCGGTGGGCCGCTGCTCGAAGCGCCGGACGTTGAGCACTCCGGTGGTGATGACCTGGGCCGACTCGATGCCGGTGACGCGGGTCATGGGCAGGAAGATGCGCCGCCGCGTCGACAGTTCGACGACCAGGCCGAGGACCCGGGGCGGCCGCCGTCCCACCCGCAGCATCGCGACGACATCGCGGACCCGGCCGACCTGGTCCCCGTTCGGGTCGAAGACGGCGATGCCCGCGAGGTGCGAGACGAAGATCCGGGGGGCGCCACCTGCCATGTCTGCCCGCACCTCCTCCGCGCGTAAGTGATCAATCCGTGGTTCAGGCTAGCCGGTACCCGTCGAACACGCCTTTGCGCATCCGCCCGCCCGGACCGACACCGGCCACGGCGGACACCACGGGTACGCTGCCGTACTGCCGACGAGCCCCTTTCCGTACGAGAGGTAGTACCGCCCGTGACCGTTTTCCCCCTGGCCCGCCGTACCCGCAGGACGCTCATGGTCGGCGTGATGTGCACGGGGCTCGCGGCCGGGCTCGCGGCCTGCGGAGACGATCCGGACGCGGGCACCAACGGGGTCGGCAAACTGGAGCCGGACACGATCCAGTCCCGCACGGTCAAGGCCGCACGCGGCGCCGACGCCGTGCGCCTCGCCGGCACCGTCGTCAGCGGCGGCAGGACGTACAAGCTCGACATGCGGCTGAAGGACGAGGGCGGCACCGGCTCGGTGACGACGGGCGGCGGCACCTTCCGGCTGCTGCGGGTCGACGAGCACCTCTACCTCAAGGCCGACGCCGACTTCTGGTCGCACTCCGACGACGAGGGGCAGCACGGCGACGGCGCCGCCGCCGACAAGCTCGACGGCAAGTACGTGAAGGTGCCGGCCGGCGACCCCTCGTACAAGCGGCTGAGCACCTTCACCGACAAGGACGTGCTGCTCGACGGGCTGCTCACGCTGCACGGCACCCTCGCGAAGGGCGACCGCGGCACCTCCGGAGGGGTCCGCACGATCGCGCTCACCGGCGACGACGGCTCCGGCGGCACGCTCGACGTCTCCCTGGAGGGAACGGCGTACCCCATGCGGCTGGCGCGGGCCGGCGGCGCCGGGATCCTGCAACTCACCGAGTGGGGCAAGGACTTCGCGCTGGACGAGCCGACGTCGGACGACACCGTCGACTACGGCCGGCAGCTGCCGGAGTCCTGAGCGGCCGCGCGGGCGCCCTCAGCGGCGTCTGCCGCGTCGTGCCAGGAGCCGGGGCAGCCCCGCCGGCGCCGGATCGCGGGTGGTGGCGGGCGACGGCACCGGCGGCGCCGCCTGCGCGTCCGCGGGGGCCGGGACCGGATCCGCGCCGCGCACCGGCTCCAGCCGCAGCACCCGGCACTCGCGGCTCCAGCGCTCGGTCATCGTCTCCGCGTCCGGCGCGTTGAGCCGCTTGCCCTTCAGCTCGCCGACGGCCGCCTCCCACTGCGGCGTACCGGGCGCCAGCTCCACGGCCGTCGCCCGCCAGCCGACCAGCCGGCCGCCCTTGTCCTTGCTGCGCACGGTGACCACGGCGGTGCCCCCGTCGACGAGACCGGGCAGCGGCTGCTCGCCGGGCCCGTCCCCGACCACATGGGCCGCGCCCTCGTGCCACACGTGCCACAGGGCCCGCTCGGCGTCGGTGCCCCGCACCCAGATGAGCCCGGACTTCTTGGTGGCCTCCTCGACGAGGGCGGCGTCGAGCAGTTCGGCAGTCGTCATGCCGTCAGCGTAGCTACAGCCAGCCGTTGCGCTTGAGGGTGCGGTGGATGGTGACGCACGCCGCGACGGTGACGGCGAGCACCAGCGGGTAGCCGTACCGCCAGTGCAGCTCGGGCATGTGCTTGAAGTTCATGCCGTAGACGCCGCAGACCATGGTCGGTACGGCGACGATGGCCGCCCACGAGGTGATCTTGCGCATGTCCTCGTTCTGCGCGACGGACGCCTGCGCCAGGTTGGCCTGAAGGATCGAGTTGAGGAGTTCGTCGAAGCCGATGACCTGCTCCTGGACGCGCTCCAGGTGGTCGGCGACATCACGGAAGTACTTCTGGATGTCGGGGTCGATCAGCCGCATCGGCCGCTCGCTCAGCAGTTGCAGCGGACGGCGCAGCGGGGCGACGGCCCGCTTGAACTCCAGCACCTCGCGCTTGAGCTGGTAGATCCGGCCGGCGTCGGTGCCGCGCGGCCCGCCCTTGCCGGTCTGCGAGAAGACGTCGGTCTCGACCTCGTCGATGTCGTCCTGCATCGCGTCGGCCACCGCCAGATAGCCGTCGACGACGTGGTCGGAGATGGCGTGCAGCACCGCGCTCGGGCCCTTGGCGAGCAGCTCCGGCTCTGCCTGGAGGCGACGGCGCAGCGCGCGCAGCGAGCCCTGCCCGCCGTGCCGCACGGTGATGAAGAAGTCGCGGCCGAGGAAGCACATGACCTCGCCGGTCTCCACGACCTCGCTGGTGTCGGTCAGTTCGGCGTGCTCGACGTAGTGGATGGTCTTGAACACGGCGAAGAGCGTGTCGTCGTACGGCTCCAGCTTGGGCCGCTGGTGGGCGTGGACGGCGTCCTCGACGGCGAGCGGGTGCAGCCCGAACTCGGCGGCGATACCGGCGAATTCCTTCTCGGTCGGCTCGTGCAGACCGATCCAGGCGAAGCCGCCGTCCCGGCGCACCTGGAGGCGTGCCTCGCTCGGCGTCAGGCAGCGGTCGCCGCTCTCCACGCGGGCCCCGTCGCGGTAGACGGCGCAGTCCACGACGGCCGAGCAGGCGGACGGGGCGCGGGTGGGGTCGTACGAGGAGCGGCTCTCGTTCTCGTACGGGGCCACGCTCTTGCGCAGCGAGGGGCGGACGGCGAGACGCAGGTCGCGCATCATCGACATGGGCAGGCTCCTTCGCGGGCGGGAGCCGCGCGGGGCACTCGGGAAATCGGAACTGCCCGGAATGAGGACGTCCTGGCCAACCGGAAACCGGGACATGCTGCACGTCCACAAAGCGGGGAGCACCGCACCGACGCCGGGCGGCTCCGCTGACTGATTCAGATCAGGAAGATCGGAAAGATCAGGTGGAAACGAAGTGCTCTTCCGGCGAACGCGAACAGCCCGGACAGCCCAAGAGGCAGACGGCCGACGAAACGCCGGTGACTGCTGACTGCGGTGTGGGACGCGGGCCTAGCGGCCGGAAGAACGGGTGGTACTGCACGGTCGACTTCGATCCATGACAGCCCCACCTCCTCCGGCCGGTCCCCCGTGAGGGACGATCAGTGGGTCGGGTCTTCGAGGGCTCTTGAGGGCCTTCGGCGGGGACGCTCGGCGTTCCGTCCCGACCAGCGGCCAAGACTATCAGCCGACTGAAGAAGCAAGCCCCGCCTTTACCCGTTCCATGCGAGTTCTATGCTCGCGGGATGGGAGAAGTTCTTGCGCTTGTAGAGGCCCGGCTGCGGACGGCCCTGGGCGAACCGGACGCGCGCGCGGCGGTCACGTTCCTCGGCACGGACCGCATCGAGGTGCTGCGTTTCACCGACGCCGACCAGGGTGTCGTGCGCTACGCGACGCTGGGGATGTCCGCCGCGCCGATGGCCGACCCGACCGCGGCCCTCGCCGATCCGGTCGAGGGCCCGCGCGCCGAACTGGTCCTGACGGTCCGTGCGGGGCTCGCCGACACCGACAAGGCGCTCAGGCCGCTCGCGGTGCTGGCCGCCTCGCCGCAGGTGGAGGGCGTGGTCGTGGCCCCGGGCGCGTCGCTGGACGTGGGGGAGCCGTTGTGGCCGGGCGCGCCGTTCACCTCGGTCCTGGTCGCGGAGTCGGGCGGTCTCGTGGAGGACCTCGACCTCGACGCGCCGATGGACCCCGTACGGTTCCTGCCGCTGCTGCCGATGACCCAGAACGAGGCGGCGTGGAAGCGGGTGCACGGCGCGGCCGAGCTCCAGGAGAAGTGGCTGAACGGCGGAACGGACCTGCGCGATCCGCTGCGCAGGTCCGTCGCCCTCGACTGAGGACCGGTACGGGGCTTCAGTTCGCGAAGACGGTGACGCCGTCCTCGGTGGCGTGCCGCGGCTCCAGCTCCTCCGCCTCGTGCGTGAGCGCGTTCCTGCGCACCCAGACCACGACGGCGCCGAGGAGCGCGGTGACCGCGGCGACCACGAACGGGATGTGGATGTCGGTCCACTCCTCGATCTTCGGCGCCAGGTACGGCGCGGCCGCGGCGGCGAACCACCGGACGAAGTTGTAACCGGCGCTCGCCACCGGCCGCGGCGCCTCCGAGACGCCGAGCGCCAGCTCCGTGTACACCGTGTTGTTCACGCCGATGAAGGCGCCGGACAGGATCGTGCAGACGATGGCCGTCGTGTGGTTGCCGTATCCGAGCACGAGCACGTCCACGGCGAGCAGCACCAGCGAACCGCCGACCACCTTGAGCGAGCCGAACCGGGCCTGCATGCGCGGCGCGACGAGCACCGAGAACAGCGCGAGCAGCACCCCCCAGGCGAAGAAGACGCCGCCCGACTTGTACGGGGTCATGTTCAGCACGAACGGGGTGAAGGCCAGCACCGTGAAGAACGTGTAGTTGTAGAAGAAGGCCGAGACGGCGGCGGAGGCGAGCCCGCCGTGCCCGAGCGCCTTGAGTGGGTCGAGGACCGACGTCCTGCGCGCGGGCTTCGGCTGCTCCTTCAGGAACAGCGTGATGCAGATGAACCCGATGGCCATCAGGGCCGCCGTGCCGAAGAACGGGTAGCGCCAGCTGGCGTTGCCGAGCAGGGCGCCCACCAGCGGCCCGCACGCCATGCCGAGACCGAGCGCGGACTCGTAGAGCAGGATCGCCGCGGCCGAGCCGCCGGCCGCCGCGCCGACGATGACGGCGAGCGCGGTCGACACGAAGAGCGCGTTGCCCAGACCCCAGCCGGCCCGGAAGCCGACCAGCTGGCCGACGGTGTCCGAGGTGCCGGAGAGGCCCGCGAAGATCACGACGAGCGCGAGCCCGACGAGGAGGGTCTTCTTGCCGCCGATCCGGCTGGAGACGAAGCCGGTGAGCAGCATCGCGACGGCGGTGATCAGGAAGTACGAGGTGAAGAGCAGGGAGACCTGGCTCTGCGTGGCCTTCAGGCCCTGTGCGATCGACGGCAGGATCGGGTCGACGAGCCCGATGCCCATGAAGGCGACGACGGATGCCCCGGCGGTCGCCCAGACCGCCTTCGGTTGACGCAGGATGCTGCCCGCACCTGCGTCGAACGGGTCCCCTTCGGCGGGACCTCCTGTACTGCTGTGGCTCATGCCCGTTTCCCTTCCTTCGTCCCGCGTCCCGTGCGGACGCCCGACCAGATGGTTGACGTATACACATAATAAGTTAGCGTCGCTAATTAATGCAAGCTACATCTATTTGTGCAGGTGAGGCGCACCGAACCGGCACGCTCCGGACGGGTGATCGTCCTTGACGCGGCGCGGGACGGGGAGGACCGTGGGCCGTATGAGGGGCGAACCCAGTTGCCCGAAGTGTGGTGGCCGGGTCAGGGCTCCCGGACTCTTTGCCGACTCCTGGCAGTGCGATGTGCACGGCACCGTGCACCCGCTGCAGCCCGTGATCCCGCCCAGCGTCGAGGCCCTCAGCGTCGTGGTGCGCCGCGCGAAGGTACCCGTCTGGATGCCGTGGCCGCTGCCCGTCGGCTGGCTGTTCACGGGCGTGGCCAACGCGGGGGACGACCGCCACGGCGGCCGCGCCACCGCCGTCGCCTGCTCCGGACCCGCGCCGCTCGGCGGCATGGGCGAGCTGGTGCTCGTCGCCGAGGAACTGGGCGTCGGGCTCGGCGCGCGCTACGCGGGCATCGAAGGCCCCGACCCCGGCCCGCACATGGACGTCCTCGGGCCGCCGCACGCCAAGGTGGTCGCCGCCGGCCGGCCCACCCCGCTGTGGCACGTGCGCGGCGGCCCCGACGACCGCGCGGTCTTCGCGGGCGAGGCGTGCGGGCTGTGGCTGTGGGCCATCGTCTGGCCCGCGGAGTCCGGCCTGCTGATGTACGACGAGCTGGTCCTGACCGATCTGCGCGACGCGGGCGCCGAGGTGGAGCTGCTGCCGTGCGGGGCGCTGTCGCCGCGCGTTCTCCAGTGACCCGGCGGGCCTACCCGCGCGGGTAAGGGGCCGTGGCCCGGATCGGCCGTGACGGGAGTGCTCTCGAACCCCGTTATCCTGGAGCGGCCCCTTCCGTCCCCGTCCGAGCCTGGAGTACGCAGCCGTGCGCATCGACCTGCACACCCACTCCACCGCGTCCGACGGCACGGACACCCCGGCCGAGCTGGTGCGGGGCGCCGCCGCGGCCGGTCTGGACGTCGTGGCCCTCACCGATCACGACACCACGCGCGGGCACGCCGAGGCGATCGCCGCACTCCCCGAGGGGCTCACGCTCGTCACGGGCGCCGAGCTCTCCTGCCGCCTCGACGGCGTGAGCATGCACATGCTGGCGTACCTGTTCGACCCGGAGGACGCCGCGCTGCTCGCCGAGCGCGAGCTGGTCCGCGACGACCGCGTCCCGCGCGCCAAGGGCATGATCGCCAAGCTGAACGACCTCGGCGTCCCCGTCACCTGGGAGCAGGTCGCCCGGATCGCCGGGGACGGCTCGGTGGGCCGGCCGCACATCGCCTCCGCGCTCGTCGAGCTCGGCGTCGTGCCCACCGTCTCCGACGCCTTCACCGAGAACTGGCTGGCCGACGGCGCCCGCGCCTACGTGCCGAAGCACGAGACCGACCCCTTCGAGGCGATCCGCCTGGTCAAGGCAGCCGGCGGGGTCACCGTCTTCGCGCACCCGGCCGCCGTCAAGCGCGGCCGCACCGTCCCCGAGGCCTCGATCGCGAAGCTGGCCGAGGCCGGGCTCGACGGCATCGAGGTCGACCACATGGACCACGACCCGGCCACGCGGGACCACCTGCGCGGCCTCGCCGCCGACGTGGGGCTGCTGACCACCGGCTCCTCGGACTACCACGGCAGCCGCAAGACCTGTGTGCTCGGCGAGTACACCACCGACCCGGAGATCTACGGGGAGATCACCCGCCGGGCCACCGGCGCCTTCCCGGTGCCGGGCGCCGGCGGACGCCGCGCCTGACGGAAGCGCACGGGCACGTCCCGTACGGTGCCCCCGCACCGCCTTCTTCCCTCCTCGCCCCGCACCACGTCGCGCGCCCGCACCGAGCGGGCGCGCCCGCACGCCCGCTCACCCCTCGCACCGCAAGGCAAGCCCTCCTGTGTTCGACGCCGCCGTCTTCGGATCCCTTTTTCTCACGCTTTTTGTGATTATGGATCCCCCCGGAATCACTCCGATCTTCCTCGCCCTCACCGCGGGCCGCCCCGCCAAGGTCCAGAAGCGCATGGCCTTCCAGGCCGTCTGCGTCGCCTTCGGCGTGATCGCCGTCTTCGGCGTCCTGGGGCAGCGGATCCTCGACTACCTGCATGTCTCCGTGCCCGCCCTGATGATCGCGGGCGGGCTGCTCCTGCTGCTGATCGCGCTCGATCTGCTCACCGGCAAGACGGACGAGCCGAAGCAGACGAAGGACGTGAACGTCGCCCTCGTCCCGCTCGGCATGCCGCTGCTCGCCGGGCCCGGCGCGATCGTGTCCGTGATCCTCGCCGTGCAGAAGGCGGACTCGTTCGCGACGCAGGCCTCCGTCTGGACGGCGATCATCGCCATCCACGTCGTGCTGTGGCTGGTCATGCGGTACTCGCTGGTGATCATCCGTGTCATCAAGGACGGCGGTGTGGTCCTGGTGACCCGGCTCGCGGGCATGATGCTCTCCGCGATCGCCGTGCAGCAGATCATCAACGGCGTCACCCAGGTGATCCGGGCCGGCTGACCGGGGCCCGCACATGCGAAGCCCCCGTACGCACCGTGCGTACGGGGGCTTCGAAGTGTGTAAGTCGCCGCGCTGTTACGAGGCGGACGACTCGGCCGGGCGGATGTAGAGGCGCTGCCCGATGGCCGCCGCCTGCTGAACGATCCGGTTGACGGAGGCGGCGTCCACGACGGTGGTGTCCACGGCGGTGCCGTCGACGTCGTCGAGTCGCATGATTTCGAAGCGCAAGGGCTTCTCCCTTCGTCTGGTCATCCTCCTGAAGGAGAACTGCTGGTGCAGGACATCAGTCTCGTCCTGCCGTACGGCCAGGCGGTTGCCTGCCCGTTAAGAGTGGATTGCGTGGCTAGGGAGCCCCGCGTTCTGTATGGGTACAACGGGTTGCCCCCTGCAAACATTCCCTACGCTAAAGAAATTTTTCGAGAAACTAATTACTAGCTAGTAGCGCGGTGGTGTGCGCACGGAGAGTGACGGTCCCAGAAGGCCGCCAGGGCCGCGGCCGTCTCCCGCGGGCGGTCGGTGTTGGGGGAGTGCTCCGCCCCCGTGATCACGGATCGCTCGGCGCCGAGGCGGCGCGCCATGTCGTCGAGCAGCGGCACGGGCCAGGTGTCGTCGTGCTCGCCCGACAGCACGTGCACCGGGGGCGCGAGCGCGGCCAGCTCCGCGACCCGGTCCGGCTCGGTGCACAACTGGTGTCCGGTGGCGATGAGCTGCGCCGGGCTGTTCAGCATCCAGCGGTGCCGCAGATCGTCCCGGGCGTCGGCGCCGCGCACATCGGCCACGTCGTCGGCGGCGTCGAGGGCTTGGATCGCCTCCCAGACCTCCGCCATGTCCAGGGTGGCCAGCGCCCCCTGGAGCAGCTTCACGCGCTGCTGCTGCGGCTCGGTGACGGCGGCGGGCCCCGACGCCATCAGGGTCAGGGACGCGAACGGCGCCGGGTTCGCGATGACCGCGGCCCGCGCGACGAGCCCGCCGAGCGAGTGCCCGAGCAGATGCACCCGCGGGGTGTCGAGCGCCGCGACCTGGGCGAGCACGTCCTGGGCCAACTCGGCCTGTGCGTAAGGGGCTTCGTCGTCCGCCGGGCCGGGTGTCTCGTACTGTCCGCGTCCGTCGACGGCCACGGTACGGTAGCCGGCCGCGCCCAGCGGGCCGTGCAGCGCGATGAAGTCCTCCTTGCTGCCGGTGAACCCGGGAAGGAGCAGCACGGTGCCGCGTACGGACCCCGACTCCGGCTCCCCGACGAGTGCGGCGAACTCGCCCCTCTCGGTGGCCAGTCGGTGCGCGCGGGTGCCGGACGGTGGGGTGAAGGTCGAGGGCCTGCTCATGCCGTGAGATTACGTCGTGCACCGCACCGGGGCGACAGGGCGAAGGCCCGGGCTCCGCATGCTGCGGAACCCGGGCCTTCGGCTACCGAAGTGCTGCTCAGGCCTCGGGGGCCTCGACGGCGGCTACGGCCTTCTTGCGGGTGCGGCGCGGCTTGGCCTCCGCCGGGGCCTCGGCCTCGACGGGGGCCGCGGCGGCCTTCTTGCGGGTGCGGGTGGCGGGCTTGGCCTCGACGGCCTCCGCGGCCTCCGCGGTGTCGACGGCGGCCACGGCCTTCTTGCGGGTCCGGCGCGGCTTGGTCTCCGCCGGGGCCTCGGCCTCGACGGGGGCCTCGACCGGAGTCGCGGCGGCCTTCTTGCGGGTGCGGGTGGCGGGCTTGGCCTCGACGGCCTCGGCCGTGTCGACGGCGGCTACGGCCGTGTCGACGGCGGCTACGGCCTTCTTGCGGGTGCGGCGCGGCTTGGCCTCTGCCGGGGCCTCGGCCTCGACGGGGGCCTCGACCGGAGTCGCGGCGGCCTTCTTGCGGGTGCGGGTGGCGGGCTTGGCCTCGACGGCCTCCGCGGTGTCGACGGCGGCCACGGCCTTCTTCCGCGTGCGGCGCGGCTTGGTCTCCGCCGGGGCCTCGGCCTCGACGGGAGCCTCGACCGGAGCCGCGACGGCCTTCTTGCGGGTACGGGTCCGCGCGGGCTTGGCCTCGGCGGTCTCGACGGTGGCCTCCACCGTGTCGACGACCGCTTCCGCCTGCTTCCGCGTCCGCGTACGCGCGGGCTTCGCGACGGGCTCGGCGGCCTCGACGGGCTCCACCGTGTCGACAGCGGCTTCCGCCTTCTTGCGCGTACGGCGACGCGGCTTGGCAGGAGCCTCGGTCTCGGTCACCGGGGCGACGGCCTCGACGACCGCCTCGGCGGTCTCGACAACGGCCTCGGCGGCGGCCGGAACGACCGGGGCGACGGCAGCGCCGCGGGTGCGGCGGCGACGGCGCGGGGTGCGCGGCTCGGCCGGCGCGGAGGAGTCCTCGGCGACCGGGCTGACCGGAGCTGCCGTGCTCGCGGCCGCGGCCTCCGCGGAGACCGGCTCGCCGTTGCGGGTGCGACGGCGGCGGCGCGGCGTACGGGCGGACCGCTCACGGTCCTGCTCGCGGCCCTGGTCCCGGTCGCGACGGTCGCGGTCCTGCGACGGACGGCCACCCCGGCCGCCGCGCGGCGAACCGCCACGGCCACCGGTCTCGCCCAGGTCCTCGATCTGCTCGGCGTCGAGCCCGGCGCGGGTCCGCTCCGAACGCGGCAGCACACCCTTGGTGCCGGCCGGGATGCTCAGCTCCTCGTACAGGTGCGGGGAGGACGAGTACGTCTCGACCGGGTCGTTGAAGTTCAGCTCGAGGGCCTTGTTGATCAGCTGCCAGCGCGGGATGTCGTCCCAGTCGACCAGCGTGATCGCGATGCCCTTCTTGCCCGCGCGGCCGGTGCGGCCGATGCGGTGGAGGTAGGTCTTCTCCTCCTCGGGCGACTGGTAGTTGATGACGTGCGTCACGCCCTCGACGTCGATGCCGCGGGCGGCGACGTCGGTGCAGACCAGCACGTCCACCTTGCCGTTGCGGAACGCGCGCAGCGCCTGCTCGCGGGCGCCCTGGCCCAGGTCGCCGTGGACCGCGCCGGAGGCGAAGCCGCGCCGCTTGAGCTGGTCGGCGATGTCGGCAGCCGTCCGCTTCGTGCGGCAGAAGATCATCGCGAGCCCGCGGCCGTCGGCCTGCAGGATGCGCGCGACCATCTCGGGCTTGTCCATGTTGTGCGCGCGGTACACGTGCTGCGCGATGTTGCGCACGGTCGCGCCCTCGTCGTCCGGCGACGTGGCGCGGATGTGCGTGGGCTGCGACATGTAACGGCGGGCCAGGCCGATGACCGCACCCGGCATGGTCGCCGAGAACAGCATCGTCTGACGCTTCGCCGGCAGCATGTTGATGATCTTCTCGACGTCGGGCAGGAAGCCCAGGTCGAGCATCTCGTCGGCCTCGTCGAGGACGAGCGCCTTCACGTGCGACAGGTTCAGCTTCTTCTGGCCGGCGAGGTCGAGCAGCCGGCCCGGGGTGCCGACGATCACGTCGACGCCCTTCTTGAGGGCCTCGACCTGGGGCTCGTAGGCGCGACCGCCATATATGGCGAGGACGCGGACATTGCGCACCTTGCCGGCGGTGAGGAGGTCATTGGTCACCTGCTGGCACAGCTCGCGCGTCGGGACGACGACGAGGGCCTGCGGGGTGTCGGTGAGCTGCTCGGGCGTGGCCCGGCCCGCCTCGACGTCCGCGGGGACGGTGACGCGCTCCAGGAGCGGCAGACCGAAACCGAGGGTCTTGCCCGTGCCGGTCTTGGCCTGGCCGATGACGTCCGTGCCGGAGAGGGCGACGGGGAGGGTCATCTCCTGGATGGGGAAGGGATTGATGATGCCGACTGCCTCAAGGGCCTCTGCCGTCTCGGGGAGAATGCCGAGCTGACGGAATGTCGAAGTCTGCGTAGTCAGGGTGTTGCCTCTTCTGTGAGGTGCGGTGCGAGGCGAACGCGGGGGTCTTGACCGTGCCAGTGCCGTGCCTTTGGTACGCCGGTCCTGATCCGCTGCTGCGGTGGACCGGGTGGCGCGGGACCACTGCCGACGCTCGAGCGCTCGTGCCGCTGAGGGGCCCCTCCTCGATCCGTACGTCTCGTGACGTACGACCCGGAGGGCTGTCGGGTCGGAGCCGATCGGGCCACCGACCGGGCATCCTCATTCGTGCGGCCCGTCGCATGTACGTGCAAACGCCATTGCGATGTGGGGGCAAAGCGCCTTGCACTCGGCGGGCTCTTTACCACCATACCCCGGAAACGCGCATGTGCGATGGCCGATTTGGTCACGTAGTCGTCGTCACACTCTTTGACCAGGGACTTACCCGCGACGGCGAGCGGGCTATTGTGCGCTTCATGGAGACGCCTGACAACGCCACGCCCGCCACTGAAGCGACCGACGCAGCGACCGACGCAGCGACCGACGCTCCGACCGGGATCGCGGCCCAGGACTGGGCCACCGCGTCCGCGGACGAGAACTACCGCGCCGCCGTCGTCGACCTGCTCGGCGCGCTGGCCTACGGCGAGCTGGCGGCGTTCGAGCGGCTGGCCGAGGACGCCAAGCTGGCGCCGACGCTCGCCGACAAGGCCGAGCTCGCGAAGATGGCCTCCGCCGAGTTCCACCACTTCGAGCAGTTGCGCGACCGGCTCGCGGCGGTCGGCGCCGAGCCGACCGAGGCCATGGACCCGTTCGTCGGCGCGCTCGACGGCTTCCACAAGCAGACCGCGCCGTCGGACTGGCTGGAGGGCCTGGTCAAGGCGTACGTGGGCGACTCGATCGCCTCCGACTTCTACCGTGAGGTCGCGGCCCGGCTCGACTCGGACACCCGTGAGCTGGTGCTCGCCGTGCTCGACGACACCGGACACGCGTCGTTCGCCGTCGAGAAGGTGCGGGCCGCCATCGAGGCCGAGCCGCGCGTCGGCGGCCGGCTCGCGCTGTGGGCGCGGCGGCTGATGGGCGAGGCCCTGTCGCAGTCCCAGCGGGTGGTCGCCGACCGCGACGCCCTGTCGACCATGCTCGTCGGCGGTGTCGCCGACGGCTTCGACCTGGCCGAGGTCGGCCGGATGTTCTCGCGGATCACCGAGGCGCACACCAAGCGGATGGCGGCCCTCGGACTCGCCGCCTAGGAGTTCGTCGGCTGTACCGCCCGGCGGACCCTGCCGCCCGGGCGGCCCGCGCTCACGCGGACGGCGTGAGCTGGTGCCCTCTGCTCCGGGTGGGGCGCAGCAGCAGCGACAGCAGGGCCACCGCCATCACGATCGAGCCGCCGAGCGTGGCCAGCACATGGCCGGACCCCAGCGACGTATGGGTGACGAACGCCCCGAACAGGGCGCCGACGATGCCCGTCGCCAGCACCAGCGTGCGCGACGGCAGGCGGTGCGGCAGACGGCTGCTCGCGGCCCAGGCGAGGGCCAGACCGAGCAGTGCGGAGCCAAGGGCTTCGAGAAGCATGGTGAGGGTCCCTCCCGCGCGGCCAGTAGGTGCAAATCGGTCCTAGCCGGTCTACCCCTGGGACCCGGAACGCAATCCTCCTTGTGTGCTCCGGCTGTGCTCGCGCTGTGAACCGGCCGCGAACGCGGGAGGGGCCCGGCAGCGTGACGCTGCCGGGCCCCTCCCACGTTCATCCCTGCTCTACAGCGGGCCGAAGCCCACCTTCCGCACTGCGGGCTCGCCCAGCTCCACATAGGCCAGACGGTCGGCCGGGACCAGGACCTTGCGGCCCTTCTCGTCCGTCAGGGAAAGCAGCTGCGCCTTGCCGGACAGCGCCGCGGACACCGCGCTCTCGACCTCCTCGGCGGACTGGCCGCTCTCCAGAACGATCTCGCGGGGCGTGTGCAGCACGCCGATCTTGACCTCCACGGCCTTGTCCCTCCGACGATCCGTGATGCGCGCGGTCTACCGCGCCGTACGCAGCACAGATTAGCCCGCCCGGCCGACGCTCCCGGCGTCCCGGCCGCACGCCAAGAGCGAACAGCGGACCGGGAACAAAACGGGACGGCGGGTGACCCGTCGTTTCAGGAGTGCTCCACGCCGTGCAGCGGGAACCCCGCGATGCCGCGCCAGGCCAGCGAGGAGAGCAGCTGCACCGCCTTGTCGCGCGGCACCGGGCTCTCGCTGGACAGCCAGTAGCGCGCCACCACCTGAGAGACGCCGCCGAGCCCCACGGCGAGCAGCATCGACTCGTCCTTGGACAGTCCGGTGTCCTCGGCGATGACGTCCGAGATCGCCTCGGCGCACTGCAGGCTGACCCGGTCGACGCGCTCGCGCACCGCCGGCTCGTTCGTCAGGTCCGACTCGAAGACGAGACGGAACGCGCCGCCCTCGTCCTGGACGTACGCGAAATAGGCGTCCATGGTCGCCTGCACGCGCTGCTTGTTGTCCGACGTCGACGCGAGCGCCGTGCGCACCGACTGCAGCAGCGACTCGCAGTGCTGGTCGAGCAGGGCGAGATAGAGCTCCAGCTTGCCCGGGAAGTGCTGGTAGAGGACCGGCTTGCTGACGCCGGCGCGCTCGGCGATGTCGTCCATCGCGGCCGCGTGGTACCCCTGCGCGACGAATACTTCCTGTGCCGCGCCCAGAAGTTGATTGCGTCGGGCACGGCGCGGCAGGCGTGTGCCCTTGGGGCGCGCTGCCTCCGTCTGCTCGATGGCTGTCACGCCGCCTCCCAAAATCGTCCGTGTACTGCGGTGTGCGCCGCGCCGTCATCGTACTTTTGGGTAACCAGGATGTGCGCGGTGCGAGCGCAGAATTTCACGGACCGGACGTCTGTGAAAGCCGCTCGTAGCGGCCCTGTGGGCGCAAAGTGGCGCATACCGATGGGTGGGGCGGGAGATGCGGCGGACGCTACGGGTGTGCGCCCGGCACCATCGGTGCCGGTGACGTCACCGATAGTCGTCCTCGTCGAGGGCGACCACCCGCGCCTGCTCCGCCCGGTCCGCCTCGTCGGCGCTGTCCGGGTCGGCCGGATCGACCGGCATGTCGTCCTGCTCCGGAGTCAGCTCGGCCGACTGCTCGGCCGCGTCGGCCTCCGGCTCCTCCACGCCGATCTCCAGAGGGCGGCTGTCCTGGAATGTCCCGGGATCGCTCGGATCGACCGTCATCGGTGGCTCCCTTCCTCACTTGTCGGTGCGTGGGCGGGTGCCCTGTATCGAGCGTAGGAGACACCCGATCGGGGCGCTATGCGATCTCCCGCCGCTGCTCCTGCCTGTCGCATGCCCCCTTTCTGCCCACCCCGGGCCCGGAATTCCCGGCGGGGGACGGAGAGGCTTTGGGGAGAGCTGTGCGCGATCTGTGACGGCGAACACACGATCCTCAGTGTGATCACCTCGTAACATATGCCGCATGCCTTCGACCGATTCGCCGCGTGTGCCTCCCGCCGTCGCTGCCGTGGCACCCAAGCCGGGTGCCGTTCGGGTCGCTGAGGGGGAGAGACTCCGGGCGGTCGGGCTGCCGGGGCTCACACTGACGGTCCGGTCGCGCCCGGGGACGCGGAAGGGCCTGCCGCCCGCGCTCTACGTCCATGGCCTCGGCGGTTCCTCGCAGAACTGGTCGGCATTGATGCCGCACCTCGAGGACGTCGTCGACGGGGAGGCCGTCGACCTGCCCGGCTTCGGCGACTCGCCGCCGCCGGACGACGGCAACTACTCGGTGACCGGGCACGCGCGCGCGGTCATCCGTCATCTCGACGCCGCGCGGCGCGGCCCCGTGCACCTCTTCGGGAACTCGCTGGGCGGCGCCGTCGCCACCCGGGTCGCCGCCGTGCGCCCCGATCTCGTCCGCACGCTGACACTGGTGTCGCCCGCCCTTCCGGAGATCCGGGTCCAGCGCACCGCCCTGCCGACCGGACTGCTCGCCGTGCCCGGAGTCGCCGCGCTCTTCACCCGGCTCACCAAGGAGTGGACGGCCGAGCAGCGCGTGAGCGGCGTCATGGCCCTCTGCTACGGAGACCCGAACCGGGTCACGGAGGAGGGCCTGCGGGCAGCCGTCGAGGAGATGGAACGGCGGCTGAGACTCCCGTACTTCTGGGACGCGATGGCCCGCTCCGCGCGCGGGATCGTGAACGCGTACACGCTCGGCGGCCAGCACGGTCTGTGGCGACAGGCGGGCCGTGTGCTCGCGCCGACCCTGCTCGTCTACGGTGGACGGGACCAGCTCGTCTCGTACCGGATGGCGGCGCGCGCGGCGCGCACCTTCCGGGAGTCGCGCCTCCTCACGCTCCCCGACGCGGGGCACGTCGCGATGATGGAGTACCCGGAGGCCGTCGCGACGGCGTTCCGGGAACTGCTCGCGGACACCGAGGCGTTGAACGAGGCGCGCGGGGCGGGGGAGCAGAGCGGGTCAGTGCCGGACGAGGCACGCGAGGCGCACGACGCGCCGGACAGTACGACGCACCGATCGAAGTTGGGGAGCTGAGGCGGCGAGTGGGACGGCACAGCCGCCGAGGGCCGGCAGACAACGGCGACACCGCCGACATACCTGTAGTACCACCCGAGCCGAACGGCCCGTCGCAGGCGGGCCCGGGCTCCGGGCGCCGCCGCAGGGCCGCCGCACCGGAGAGCGCCGGTCAGGCCGCTCCCCGTACACCCGCGCGACCGGGCGGCCCGTCCGCGCGGGGCGGCCACCCCGAGCAGCGGGAGCCGGGCGGCGGCTGGGGCGCTCCCGGATCCGCCGCCGGGACGCGGGACGGGACACGCACCGATACGCGTGGCGGGGCGCGGACCGATACCCGGGCCGAGCTGCGCAGCGGGCCCGGGGCGCAGTCGCGGGCGGGCGCCACACCGGCGGCCGGGACGCCGACCGTGCCGCGTCCGCGATCGGGCTGGCCCCGTCAGGAGTACGTCGACGCGTTCGACGCCCCCTCGCGCCGGGACCCGTACGCCGGCGTCACCGACTGGGACACCGACGCCGACGAGGCCCCCGGGACGGACGCCTCGGGGGCGGGCGCGGGCCCGGACGACGGCGCCGCGACCGAGGCCGAGGGCGGGCGGGAGAAGCGCGGCAAGGGGCTCACCTTCACCGGGATCGCCGCCGCGGCCGTCACCACCGTGCTCGCCGTCGTCGTCGCGGGCCAGGTCGCCGACGGGCACGGCGGATCGTCCGGTGACCTCTCCGCGAAGTCGGCGGACGGCTCGCGGGTCCACGACGACTCGGCGTCCCGCTCGGACGACCGGGCCACGCCGTCGAGGACCGCGCAGGCCGCCCCGGCGACGTACGACGAGAAAATGGCGAAGAAGTACCCCCTCAAGGCGGACCTCAAGGCGTCGGGGAAGTTCGACGCGGTCGGCGGCTTCGACAAGGCGCCGGGCCGCGGGCAGAAGTTCCGCTACCGCGTCGACGTGGAGAAGGGGCTCGGGCTCGACGGCCGGCTGTTCGCGCAGGCCGTGCAGAAGACCCTCAACGACAAGCGGAGCTGGGCCCACAACAGCGCCCGCACCTTCGAGCGGATCTCCTCCGGCAAGCCGGACTTCGTGATCACGCTCGCCAGTCCGGGGACCACCGCGGACTGGTGCGCGAAGTCGGGACTCGACACCACCGAGGACAACGTGTCGTGCGACTCGGCCGCCACCGAACGCGTGATGATCAACGCCTATCGGTGGGCGCAGGGCTCGAAGACGTACGACGACGTGCTGCACGGCGGCGCCATCCACCCCTACCGGCAGATGCTCATCAACCACGAGGTCGGGCACCGGCTCGGCTACAACCACGTCACCTGCTCGCAGGACGGCGCGCTGGCGCCCGTGATGCAGCAGCAGACCAAGTTCCTGAGCTTCGACGGGATCACCTGCAAGCCCAACCCCTGGGTCTACCCCAACGCTTGACGCTTCGTGGCGTTCCGTAGCCGGATGATCTCCTAGCGCGACAGAACGTCACGCGCACGCGAAAGTTACGCCCGTTCACCCCTTTTGGTGGCGCGATGGACAACCGTCCATCGCGCCACCGGCATGTCCGCATACGTTCGTCCCGCTGCGAGCCGCCGACCCAACGGCGGCTCCCCATACGGGAGATCGGGGGTGTACTCGTGCGCATCGGACTGCTGACAGAGGGTGGCTATCCGTATGTGAGCGGTGAGGCCAGACTCTGGTGCGACCGGCTCGTGCGCGGGCTCGAGCAGCACGAGTTCGACATCTACGCGCTCAGCCGCAGCCAGGCGCAGGAGGACGCGGGCTGGCTCGAACTGCCCCCGCAGATCGGCCTGGTGCGGACCGCGCCGCTGTGGACGGAGGTGTCGGGACCGGGCGCCGACGGGATGTGCGGCGGCGCACTCGGGCGGCGCGCCCGGCGCCGGTTCGCCACTCTGTACGCGGAGCTGGCCGAGGCCGTGGTCGGTGCGCCCGGCGAGGCGGACCGTTTCGCCAGCGCGCTGTACGGGCTGGCCGAACTCGCCAGGGACGAGGGCGGACTCGGGTCCGCGCTGCGCTCCGAGACCGCCGTGCGCATCCTGGAGCGCGCCTGCCGCGCGCCGGGCGCCCGGCGCGCCGCCCGGGGAGCCCGGGTGCCCGACCTGCTCGCCTTCGCGGGCGAGGTCGATTGCGCGCTGCGACCGCTCTCCCTGGACTGGTACGACGACGCGTCCGGCGGATCGGGCGCCGGCGGGCTCGGCGCCGTCGACCTCTGTCACGCCACGTCGGGCGGGGCGGCGGCCCTGCCCGGGCTGATCGCCAAGCGCTTCCACGGCGTGCCGCTGCTCGTCACCGAGTACGGGGTGCAGTTGCGGGCCCGCTACATCGCGGCGGGCGACGCCGAGTTGAGTGCGCCGGTGCGCGCGCTCCTCGCCGCCTTCCACGGCCTGCTCGCCGCCGAGGTCTACCGGCAGGCCGCCGTCATCACCCCCGGCAACGCCCACGCCCGGCGCTGGCAGGAACGGTGCGGCGCCGACCGCGCCAAACTGCGCACCGTCCACCCCGGCATGGAGGCGTCCCGGTTCGCCGAGGTCGGCGAGCGCGAGGAGCCCGGCGAGCCGGACACCCTCGTCTGGGTCGGCCGGATCGACCCCTCCAAGGACCTCATCTCCCTCCTGCACGCCTTCGCCGAGGTCCGCAAGGAGGAGCCGGGAGCACGCCTGCGCATCGTGGGGGCGATGCCGACCGGCTCCGGATCCGGCTCCGGCGACGACCACGAGGCCGAGGCGTACCTCGGACACTGCAAGGCGCTGGCCGCGCAGCTCTTCCCCGACGAGGCGACGGGCCTGCACGCCATGGGGGAGAACCCCGTCTCCTTCGAGGAGCTCGGCGCCCCGGAGGCGCCCGGCCTCGCCGAGGTCTACGGCTCCGGCAGCGTCGTCGTCCTGTCCAGCGTCGTCGAAGGCTTCCCGATCAGCCTGGTCGAGGCCATGTTCTGCGGACGCGCGACGGTGTCGACCGATGTGGGCGCCGTCGTCGAGGTGATCGGTGGCACCGGTCTCGTGGTGCCGCCGCGCAACCCGCGGGCCCTCGCCGAGGCCTGTGTGGCCCTGCTGCGGGACTCCGACCGCCGCGAGCGACTCGGCGCGGCCGCCCGGGCGCGAGCCGTCGAACTGTTCACCGTCGAGCAGAACGTCACGGCATTTCGCGGCATTTACCTGGAGATCGTCTCGCACTGCCCGGTACGCCGGGAAGCCGTGGACGACGCCGGTGAACCCCGGCCGTTCTCTCATCCGCCCGAGGCCCATGTGCCGGGACGGTGGACGGCGCCGGCCGCCGGCGGCATCGGCGGCACCTGGCTCGCCGGGCGCTCCTCCGGTACGGGCACGCCAAGTTGGGCGACCGCCCCCGGTGGCAGTGGCGGCGGGCGCGAGGAGTTGGCCGGAGTGACGCGAGGCGGCGGGGAGGGAGACGCATGAGCGGCAGCGACAGCCTGGACGGCGGCCTGGGTGGCCGCGGCGGTGGCAGTGGGGTCGGCGCGGATGTGCCCAGGGTGCCGGTGGGGGCCGGGGCCTGGGGGACCAGCTCGGAAGAGGCGCTGGCGCTGACCGCGGCCGAACCGGCCGGCCCCGAGGCCGCCGCTGCCCTCGATCCGCTGGACGCCCTCGACGCGGAGCTGCTGCACGAGTCCGGGGCGTGGCGGAAGGAGGCCGACGCGGAGCGGTCCCGGCAGGCCCACGGCGCCGCACGGACCGGCCGGGCCGACGACGGGCCGGGCGCCGCGCCGCGCGCACCGCGCCCCGAAAGCACCACGGGGGCCGCGTCCCGGCCTGCGAACTCCCGCACGGCACAGCGCCGTTCCGGAGTGGACCCCGTCAAGGTCCTGATGCATCGCCATCGCGACCTGTGCGAGCGCGCCGTGGACCCGCTGGAGATCGCGGCCGGCCTGGAGGCGCACGGACTGACCGACCGGACCGCAGCCCGCTACCGGCACAAGGACGTGTTCTCCCTCGCCGAGGAGATGCACGCGCGGATGCCGAGGGACGGCGAACCGGGCGCACCGGCCGCCGCCACCCCCGACCCCACCACCGGGGTACGCGGCGCGTGGGCCGGGCTCGCCCTGCTGCCGGGCGCCGTCTGCGCCCTCGCCGTGCTCGCCCTGAACGTCACCACGGGCACCATGCATCTGGCCGTCGCGCTCACCGGCGCCCTCGCTGTCGCCGTCGCCCTGCGCACGAGCCTGCGCCACGGTCCCTTGCGCACCGGCGTCCGCCCGCCCGCGCCCGCGACCCGGCTGTGGGTCTGGGCGCTCCTGCTCTACGCGGTCTTCGGCGACGGACTCCTGACCGCCGCGCTGGCCGGGGGACCCGACGAGGCCTGGGCACCCGCCACCGCACCGCTCCTCGCGCTCGCCGTCGCCGTGGCACCCGCGACCTGGTGCGCCCGGCTCTTCGCCACCGGAGCCCGCCGCCGCCTCGCCGCCAGCCGCGGCCTCGCCGAATTCACCTCCTCCGTCAGACCTCTGCTCCTCGGCTGCGTGCTGTTGTTCACCGTCGTCCTCGCCGCGCTCGTGGGTGCGGCCGGGGTCCTGATCGACCAGGGCGGCCGTAGCGACCAGGGCACGGACTACGCCGGAGCGTGCGCCCTGGGCGTCCTGCTGCTGCTCGCCCGGCTGCTCTCCGCGCACGGCCGCACCCACGCGCCGACCGTGGTGCTGGGCGTGGCCGCGGGTGCCGAGGTCATCGCCGTCGCCACCGTCTTCGCCGCGCGACTGCCGGGCTGTGCCGCCCTCGGGGCACCCGTCGAGAGCGCCGTCGACGCGGCCGGGGCGGGTGTGGTGCCCGGCACCGTCTGTGCCGTCGCCGCCCTCGCGCTGCTGGTCCATGCCACACGGACCCTCACCCGCGCCTCCGCCCACGCGAGCACCGACAGCCGGGCGAGCGCCCCATGACCACCACACGCACCACCCGTGCCGCAGCCGGACGCGCCCTGCCCCCGCGCGCTCCGCACGCGGCATAAGACCCACCTTTCTCCCGCGGGGCCGACACCGCGGGCCCTTTCGTCGACTCTCAGCAACATCCGTAAGGAGAACGCCAGATGACCACCCCTCCTCCCGGAGGCACCGGATACGCCGGATACTCCGGACCTCATGGGCAGCGCGGCACCCACGGGCAGCGCGCGACGCGCGTCGGACGCGCCCCGCGGACGGCGTGCACGGCCGGCACGGAGCGCTCGGCGCACGGAGCGCACTCGGCGCACCCGACGCTTCCGGTGCTCTCGGCGCGAATCCTGGGAGGCGTCCGATGAGGGTCCTGCTGATCGGAGCCAACGGGTACATCGGCCGCTTCGTCGCCGACCGCCTGCTCGCCGACCCCGCCGTGCAACTCACCGCGCTCGGCCGGGGCGACGACGCCGACGTCCGCTTCGACCTCGCCACCGGCAGCCCGGGCGCACTCACCCGCTTCCTGGACGCCGTGCACCCCGGAGTGGTCATCAACTGCGCGGGCGCCACCCGCGGCGGTGCCCGCGACCTCACCCGGCACAACACGGTCGCCGTCGCCACCGTCTGCGAGGCCCTGCGCCGCAGCGGCTGCGGCGCCCGCCTGGTGCAGATCGGCTGCGGCGCCGAGTACGGGCCCTCGCAGCCCGGCTCGTCCACCGCCGAGGACGCGGTGCCCCGGCCCGGCGGCCCGTACGGCGTCAGCAAGCTGGCCGCCACCGAACTGGTCCTCGGCTCCGGCCTCGACGCCGTCGTCCTGCGTGTCTTCTCACCCGCGGGACCGGGCACCCCGGCGGGCTCCCCGCTCGGCCGGCTCGCCGAGGCGATGCGCCGCGCCATGCAGGCGGGCGACGGCGAACTGAAGCTCGGCGGCCTCGGCGCACAGCGCGACTTCATCGACGTGCGCGACGTGGCGCGCGCCGTGCACGCCGCCTCGCTCTCCGCAGCGCAGGGCGTCATCAACATCGGCTCCGGCCGCGCCGTGCGGCTGCGCGACGCCGCCGCCGTGCTGGCCCGGGTCGCCGGCTTCGGCGGAGCCCTCCACGAACTGGACGGGCCGCCGGTGGGAGTCCGTACATCCGTCGGCCACCCCCGCACCGAATCCGACCACGGGATGCACAGCCCGCCGGCCGCGTACCCGTACCCGGACGGCTGCGGAAGCTGGCAGCAGGCCGACGTCCGCACCGCCCGCGACCGGCTCGGCTGGCGTCCCCGGATCAACCTCGAAGAGTCCCTCGCCGACATCTGGATGGAGGCGGCATGCCGTATCTGACCCCCACCGCGACCGGCCAGTCGAGCACCGACGTACGCCTTGGCTTCGGGATCCCGGGCTTCGCCCACCCCCTCGTCGCCCCGGCCGAATGGGCCGAACTCACCCGCCCCGCGACCCCCTTGCACTGGGTCGTCCTGAATGTCGCGCGCGGGCCGGGCGCCCGACCCGACCCGCACTGCCTGGCGGCGGCGGGCCGGCTCCGCAACGCCGGGGTGCGTGTCCTTGGTCACGTGGACGCCACCTACGGCGCCCGCTCCTTCGGCGAGATCGTCTCCGACGCCCACCGCTTCCTCGACTGGTACCAGGTCGACGGGTTCCTCCTCGACCGGTGCCCCACCGAGCGGGTCGCCCTGCCCGAGATCCGGCGCACGGTGACGACCCTGCGCGCGCTCGTCGACGACGCGTACATCGTGCTCGGGCACGGCACCCACCCGTATCCCGGATACGCGGAATCCGCCGAGCAGTTGGTGACCTTCACCGGGCCCTGGAGCGACTACCGGTGGTCCCAGGTCGCGGAGTGGACCGCGGAGTACCCGCCCGAGAAGTTCTGCCACTTCGTCCACGGCATGCCGCGCGGGCACCTGGAGGAGGCCCTGCGCATCGCCCGCTGGCAGGGTGCGGGCACCATCTACTTCACCGACCGGACGGACCGCGGAGGCCTGATCGACCCCTGGGAGGCGATGCCCGGGTACTGGGACGAGATCGTCTCGCGGATCGGACCAGGTGTCTCGGAATGAAGTCGGGCGTGGCAGTGTTACAGACGGAACATCCGTACGTAGATACCGACCAGCTGCATTAATGAGGTCTCCGTGTCGCTGCCACCCCTGGTCGAGCCAGCTGCTGAGCTCACCGTCGACGAGGTCCGCCGGTACTCCCGCCACCTGATCATCCCGGACGTCGGGATGGACGGGCAGAAGCGGTTGAAGAACGCGAAGGTGCTCTGTGTGGGCGCCGGCGGCCTCGGATCGCCGGCGCTGATGTACCTCGCCGCGGCGGGCGTCGGCACGCTCGGCATCGTGGAGTTCGACGAGGTCGACGAGTCGAACCTGCAGCGCCAGATCATCCACAGCCAGGCCGACATCGGCCGCTCGAAGGCCGCGTCCGCGAAGGACTCCGTCCTCGGCATCAACCCGTACGTGAACGTGATCCTCCACGAAGAGCGGCTCGAGGCCGACAACGTGATGGACATCTTCAGCCAGTACGACCTGATCGTCGACGGCACGGACAACTTCGCGACGCGCTACCTCGTCAACGACGCGTGCGTGCTGCTCAACAAGCCCTACGTGTGGGGTTCCATCTACCGCTTCGACGGCCAGGCCTCGGTCTTCTGGTCCGAGCACGGGCCGTGCTACCGCTGCCTGTACCCGGAGCCCCCGCCCCCCGGCATGGTCCCCTCCTGCGCCGAGGGCGGTGTCCTGGGTGTGCTCTGCGCGTCCATCGGCTCCATCCAGGTCACCGAGGCGATCAAGGTCCTGGCCGGTGTCGGCGACCCGCTCGTCGGCCGTCTGATGATCTACGACGCCCTGGAGATGCAGTACCGCCAGGTGAAGGTCCGCAAGGACCCCGACTGCGCGGTCTGCGGCGAGAACCCGACCGTCACCGAGCTCATCGACTACGAGGCCTTCTGCGGCGTCGTGTCGGAGGAGGCCCAGGAGGCGGCGGCCGGTTCGACGATCACTCCCAAGCAGCTCAAGGAGTGGATCGACGACGACGAGAACATCGAGATCATCGACGTCCGCGAGCCGAACGAGTACGAGATCGTCTCCATCCCCGGCGCCAAGCTGATCCCGAAGAACGAGTTCCTCATGGGGACCGCCCTCCAGGGTCTGCCGCAGGACAAGAAGATCGTCTTGCACTGCAAGACGGGCGTCCGCAGTGCGGAAGTCCTCGCCGTCCTGAAGTCCGCGGGCTTCTCGGACGCCGTGCACGTCGGCGGCGGCGTCATCGGCTGGGTCAACCAGATCGAGCCGGACAAGCCGGTCTACTAGCCGGCCCACCGGGCCACGGCTCGGACCAGATCGCCCCGGACGGGCCTCGCGCACCACGCGCGGGGCCCGTCCGGCATGCCGGGGCCGTGCACGCCACGCGTCAGGAGCACACCGTGCCGTCGCGCGGTATTCGCCCCTCCAGCAGATACGCGTTCACCGCCGTGTCGACGCAGGCACTGCCGGACCCGTACGCGCCGTGCCCCTCGCCCTTCCACGTCAGCTCCACACCGACCCCCTTGCCCAGCTCGTCCGCCATCCGGCGGGCGCCCTCGTAGGGCGTGGCCGGGTCGCCCGTGTTGCCGACGACGAGCACCGGCGCCGCGTCCGGCGCGCTCACATCGGGGTCGTCCCACAGCCCCGCCACCGGCCAGTCGTGGCACCACCCCGCCGTGTCCCAGGCCATGGCCTCGCCGAAGACCGGCGAGATCGCACGGAACTTCGCCAGCAGGGACTTGGCCCGTGCCGCCGTCGGCCGGTCCTTGTCGTCCAGGCAGGAGATCGCGCGCTGGGCGTGGGTCAGCGTGCCGTAATGCCCCTGGGAGTCTCGGTCGTTGTAGGAGTCGGCCAGCGCGAGCAGCGTCGTGCCGTCGCCCCGGTCCGCCGCCCGCAGGCCCCGGGTGAGCGTGGGCCAACTCGTCCTGCTGTACAGGGCGTCGAGGACGCCGGTGGTCGCCAGCGACTCGGTCAGCTCGCGGCCGCTCGTGGTGGGCAGGGGATGCGTGTCCAGCTGGTCGAGCAGTGCCGCGATCTTGCGCGAGCCCGCTTCGGGGTCGCTGCCCCGGGACGTGAAGTAGCCGTCCAGCGCCCGCTGGAACCCGCGAGTCTGGTTCTCGGAGTGGCCCACCGTGCCGACCGTCGGGTCGACGACCGCGTCCAGGGCGAGCCGGCCGACCTTGCCGGGGAACAGATGGGCGTACACGCCGCCGAGTTCGGTGCCGTACGAGGCGCCCATGTAGTGCAGCTTGTCGTCGCCGAGGACCTGGCGCATCAGGTCCATGTCGCGGGCCGCCTCGATGGTCGACACGTGACGGAGCAGGTCTCCGGCCTGCCGCGCGCAGCCCTTGCCGAAGTCGGCGGCGTCCTTGAAGTACGCCGACTCCTCCGCGGCGGTGTCCGGGGTGGGGTCGATGGACTCGGCGGCCTGTATCTCCTTGTCGCCGCGACAGCGCACTCCTCGGCTCGCCCCGGCACCGCGCGGGTCGAAGCTCACCAGGTCGTAGCGCGCCCGCAGCTTCGTGTATTGGGGAGCGAAGGCCGGCAGCAGATCGACTCCGGAGCCGCCCGGCCCGCCGAAGTTGAACAACAGGGAGCCGATGGGCTCCTTGCCGGCGCCGTGGGATCTGGCCCGGATGAGAGCGAGGCCGATCGTCCGCCCCGCCGGCCGGGCGTAGTCGAGCGGGACCTTGAGCGTCGCGCACTGCCAGTCGGAGCCGGGGGCGGGCGTGCTCGCCGTCCCCCGGCAGCGCCCCCAGCGCAGCCGCTGACCGGTCAGTGCGCCGGGCACCGCGGGCAGCGCGTCGGCGCGGGGTGTGGCGTCGGCGGATCGGGAGGCGCCGGTCCGCGGTGAGGACGACACCGGCTTCGGTGCGCTGCCGCCGTCTCTGCCCGAGTCGCTGCAGGCGGTGATCAGTCCGGCCGTCAGCAGGACGGACGTGATCAGACCGACGCTCCGCACCGCTGTTCCTGCGCCGGTGCGTGTACGTGCGCTTGCGCGTGTCCGTGCGCACGCACGCGAATCCCCTGGCGCCATGGGCACCTCCCCCGTCAACTGCCCCCGTTCGAGGAACAGTCAGGCCATCGTAGGAGGCCACGCCCACAGCCGCTCGAGCCTGTGGACAACTCCCGATTCAGCCTGTGGACAACCCCGCGATCAGGAACAGACCGTTCCCTCGTCCGGGACCTTCCCGTCGAGGAGATAGCCGTTGACCGCGCTGTGCACACAGGAGTTGCCGCTGTCGTACGCCCCGTGGCCCTGGCCCTTGTAGGTCAGCTCGACACCCACGCCGTCGCCGAGCGCGTCGACCATCTTCTTCGCGCCCTCGTACGGGGTGGCCGGGTCGCCGGTGTTGCCGACGACGAGGATCGGGGCCGATTCGGACGCGCTCACATCGGGATGGTCGGCCGCGCCGTCGACGGCCCAGTCGGTGCAGCCGAGCATGCCCCAGGCCAGGTAGTCGCCGAACAGCGGTGACGCCTCGCGGAACTCGGGCAGCTTCGCCTCGACGTCCTTCGCCGTGTAACGGGGCTTGTAGTCGCCGCAGTTGATGGCCACGTTGGCGGCCTGCATGTTGCTGTACTTGCCGTCCTCGTTGCGTCCGTTCATCGAGTCGGACAACGCCATGAGGATCTTGCCGTCGCCGTCGTACGCCTGTTGCAGGCCCTCGGTGAGGTACTCCCAGAAGTCCTGTGAGTACAGGGACTGCGCGATCCCGTTGGTCGCCGCGGTCTGCGTCAGCTCGCGGGGGAAGATCCCCGGGATCGGCTTCTCCTCGAGTTCGTCGAGCAGCTTGGCGATCTTGTCCTTGACGTCCTGCGGGGTGTCGCCGACCGGGCAGTCCTCGGCCTTGGACGTGCAGTCCTTCGCGTAGTTGTCCAGCGCGAGCTGGAAGCCCCGGGCCTGTCCGAGGGAGCTCTGCTCGGGGTTCTGGGTCGGGTCGACGACGCCGTCGAACACGGCACGGCCCACGTTCTCGGGGAACAGGTGGGCGTACACGCCGCCGAGTTCGGTGCCGTACGAGATGCCGAAGTAGTGCAGCTTGTCGTCGCCGAGGACCTGGCGCATCAGGTCCATGTCGCGGGCCGCGTCGGTGGTGCGGACATAGGGGAGGACCTTGCCGGAGTTCTTGTCGCAGGCACCGTTGAACTTCTTGATGTTGTCGACGAGCTTCTGCTGTTCCTTCGTGTCGTCGGGCGTCGAGTCCTGCTCGAAGTACGTGTCGAGCTGGTCGTCGCTCTCGCACGTGACGCCCGCGCTGCGGCCCACTCCGCGCGGGTCGAAACTGACCAGGTCGTAGCGCTTGCGCAGCTTCTCGTAGTCGGAGCCGAACGCCGGCAGGGTGGTGACGCCCGAGCCGCCGGGGCCGCCGAAGTTGAAGATCAGCGAGCCGATGCGCCGGTCCTCGCCGCCGCTGGACTTCGCGCGGATCAGCGCGAGGCCGATGGTGTCGCCCTTGGGGTCGTTCCAGTCGAGCGGCGCCTTCATGGTGGCGCACTGCCAGTCCGTGCCACCCGGCAGCGGGGACGGGGAGGTGCCGCCGCCCTCGGACTCCGAGGGGGCCGGACAGTCCTTCCAGCTCAGCTTCTGGGACGGCAGATCCGCGTCGTCCTGCGGGCCGCCGCTGCACGCGGCCAGTGAGGCGGAGAGCAGAGCGGCGGTGACGGCCAGGGCTGCGGCGCGGGGCCGGGACGGAATGGGCATGCGTCCATCCTGCGGCGGACCGGTGCGGGGCGCCCTTGCAGCGGGCTGTGCGGGTGAGGTCGGCGGTTCCCGGCGCCGGGAACCGGGAACCTACAGAGCGCCCTTGCGGGTCAGGTGGTTGAAGAACAGCCACCCGGGCAGGACCGGCAGCCACAGGGTGAGCAGCCGGTACAGGAGCACCGCGGGGGCGGCCACCTCCTTCGGGAGACCGATCGCGATCAGACCGACCGTCAGCGTCGCCTCGACGGCGCCCACGCCGCCCGGGGTCGGCGCGGCCGAACCGAGGGCGTTGCCGGCCAGGAAGACGACCGCCACGCTGGCCAGGCTCAGGCTCGTGGTCTCGTCGCCGAAGGCGCGGATCGAGGCGTCCAGGCACATCACGAAGCAGGCCGTCAGCAGCAGCATGCCGCCGATGCCGGTGAGCAGCTTGCGCGGCCGCTGGAGCACGTCGAGCATGCGCGGCACGACACCGGCGAACAGCGACCTCACGCGCGTGACGACGAATTTCCGCAGGAAGGGGATCGACGTCACCACGAGGACGAGCACGGCGACGGTCAGCAGACCGGCGATGACGGTCCGCGAAGGCGACAGGGAGGGCGTCTTCTCCGTTCCCGTCAGATAGCCGAACGTCAGCAGCAGCAGGATGTGGCTGCACATGCCGAACAGCTGCGAGGCGCCGACGCTGGCGACCGCCAGGCCCGGACGGACTCCGGCCCGCTGGAGGAAGCGCGTGTTGAGCGCGACGCCGCCGACCGCCGCGGGAGCCACGATCTTCACGAACGACCCCGCGACCTGCGCCGCGACGGTCCGCATGAACGGCACCCGCTCCGGTACGAAGCCCAGCAGGCTCATCGCCGCGGCCACGTAGCTGAGCGCGGAGAAGACCACCGCGAGTCCGACCCAGCCCCACTCGGCCTCGTCGACGAGGGAACCGAAGTCGATGTGCGTGAGCTGCGACAGCAGGAAGTACGCGCCGATCGCACCGGCGATGAAGCTGATCAGCGTGCGCGGCTTGATGCGTTCCAGGCGGGCCGGTTCGACGGGGGCCTGCGGCCTGATGCGGAGCACCTGGTGGCGGATCTGGGTGAGCAGATCCTCCTCGCGGGCCTCGTCCAGGGCTTCGTCTATGGCCCGCTTCTCGGACTTCTTCTCGGCCTTCTCGGATTTCTTCTCGGCCCGTACGGACTTCTTGGCGTCGGTCTCGGTCTGGGCGGCGGACGTCTCCAGGCGGGCCTCCTTGGCCCGGTCGGACGCCTCCAGGACGGCCTCGCGCTCACGCTGGGCGCGCTCGCGGCCCAGCTTGCGCAGCGTCGCCCGGGTGGAGCGGGTGAGGGCGATCGGCTGCAGCAGCGGCAGACAGTCGGCGACCGGGTCGGGGCCGAGAACGCCCACCGCGGAGGCGACCGCCCGCTCGGCGCCCACGCGCAGGCCGAGCGTGGTGACCAGCTGCGCGATGTCCATGCGCAGCACCAGTTCACCGGCCGCGATCTCGCCGCCGCGCAGATCCGTCAGGATCACCGTGCCGGAACGATCCACCAGAATCGCGTCCCCCGCGAGCCTGCGGTGCGCGATCCGCCGCGACTGCAGCGACTGCACCTGGTGCCAGGTGTCGCGCAGCAGATCGTCGGTGATCTCCTCGTCCGGGATCGCGTCGAGGGAGCGGCCGCCGATGTGCTCGTAGACGAGCATCACGGCGTCGGGGCCCAGCTCGGACGTGGCGATCAGCTTCGGGGCGTTCGCCCCCGCGGAGATCGCCGCGTAGGCGAGCAGTGCCTCCTGCTCCAGTGCCTGGCGCAGTGACTGCAGGCTGCGGCGCTGGGTGATGCCGCGCAGCGTCAGTCGTCGCCACACGCGGTAGAAGAAGCCCTGCGCCTGCTGTTCCCGGTCGACCACGGTGACGTCGAGCGGGGGGCCGTCCTCCAGGGTGACGAAGTAGCGCCGTCCCCGGTCGCCGTTCTCGGTGGTGCCTTCGTGGGCCTCTTCGCGGGAGGCGCTGACGGGGTGGAAACCGACGTGGCGCAGGCCCGCGAGGAGTGTCTGCCCGGTGGGACGCACATTGGGGGAGCCGACCGCGTACAGCGTGCCGTAGGCGACGGTCCAGCCGATGAGGATCGTCAGGATGATCGAGAACGGCGTCGTGTAGCCGGTGACCAGCATCGTGAACGCGTCGAGCAGCAGGACCACCCACAGCACGACACGCCATCGTGGTCTTCGGGACATGCCGACGGCTGTCATGTAGGCGATGACGGGCGCCAGATAGCCGTGCACCGGGTCGGTGAGCGCGTGGATGTCGCTCGGGGAGACCTTCGTGAGCGCGTCCTGGATGGACTGGGGCGCGGCCTTGGCCACCCACAGATCCGTCGCGAGCGTCACTCCGTGGGCGAGGACCGCGGCGAGCACACCGTCGGCGATCCGCAGCCCGTCACGTTTGATGAGCCGCTCGATGGCGAACGCCACCGGGACCAGCAGGATGGCGATGCTCGACGCGAACCCGGCGAACTTGGTCAGCAGGTCGGGGGCCTGCTCGGTGCCCTTGTTGATGTCCTGGGCGAAGCCCGTCGTCGTGGCGTGCGCGAACGCGGCGATGGCCAGCAGCACCACGACCGCCAGCAGCCCGGCGAGCAGGCGCATGAGATCGGACGGACGGTGCACGCGCGCGGGGAGCAGCGGTTCGTCGCCGTCGACCCGCTCCGCGTGCGCGTCCGCGTCGACGCAGTCCGGGTCGTGCAGTGGCTGCTCGTGCTTGGTCTCGGTGGCCTTCTCGGCCGTTTCCTCAGGGCGCGCCGATGCCACAGAAGTGCCCTCCGCCTTGTCGGGGTGCACGTTCTGCTCCGTCGTCTCTTCTTGATCTCGTATCACCAGTCACCGCCCGCACGATGGTGGCATGTCCCATGGCCGTAGGGGGGCATCAGGGTGCATCCGTGGGGCGCTGAGTCGTCGGCAAGCGCCTTCTCGTACATCCGTCCAGGGCACCGCTCCACGTTCCGCCGGTGTTGTCGGTGCCGTGCGGCAGGATGGGTCGGATGAGCGAGGAGAGCGAGCCGACAGGAGAACTTCCCGAGTACGCGGAGCGGGTGCTCGAAGTGGCGGAGCTGATTCCGCCCGGGCGCGTCATGACGTACGGGGATGTCGCTGAGTGGCTGGAGGAGGGCGGGCCGCGCCAGGTCGGGCGCGTGATGGCCCTCTACGGAGGAGCGGTGCCGTGGTGGCGTGTGGTGCGCGCCGACGGAGGGCTGCTGCCCCGCCACGAGCTGCGGGCGCTCGATCACTACCGGGAGGAGAGCACCCCGCTGCGTGAGGCGTCCCGCGCCGCCCAGGGCCACCTGCCGCGCCTCGACATGAAGCGGGCTCGGTGGGACGGGCAGACCCGTACGGAAGCTCACAATTGACAGCTTCCGCCATCCCGCGCGCGGGTGGGGTGCCGGTGGCCCGTACGGGGGAAACGGGACGCACGGGGCACTTCGCGAGGCCCGTGCCCGTTCGTGAGACAGCGCACACCTGTGCCGGACGGGGTCCGGGACAGGCGCCGGAAGCCCGGCTTCCGCCACACTCGACGGCGTAGCGTCGACGGCACCGTCGATGGCAGACACCTCCCTCACCCCGCGGCCACCGCCTCGCGCGGACGGCGCATCGACCACCAGCACACCCACCAGGACCAGCGATCCACGTGAGCTCCTCTTCGTCCACCCGCTACCTGTCGCCGCACCAGGCCCGACAGGGGATGCCCGGCGCGTACCGACTGGTGCGTACCCCGCCGGCGCCCGTGGATCCCCCTCGTCTGGACGCACGTCAGCGTGCGGTGGTTGACCACGCACAGGGTCCCCTGCTGGTGCTGGCCGGACCGGGCACCGGCAAGACCACCACGCTCGTGGAGGCGGTCGCGGCCCGCATCGCCAAGGGCGTCGAACCCGCACGCATTCTGGTGCTCACGTTCAGCCGGAAGGCCGCCGTCGAACTGCGCGACCGCATGGGGCTGCGCATCGGAGCGGCGCGCGCCCCGCAGGCGACGACGTTCCACTCGTTCTGCTACGCCCTCGTCCGCGCCCACCAGGACGCCGACCTCTTCGCCGAGCCCCTGCGCCTGCTCTCCGGTCCCGAGCAGGACGTCACCGTACGAGAGCTGCTCGCGGGCCAGATCGACCTGGAGCGGGCCGGGCTCGCCCACGTGCGCTGGCCCGACGAGCTGCGCGCCTGTCTCACCACGCGCGGTTTCGCGGACGAGGTGCGCGCGGTGCTCGCCCGCAGCCGTGAGCTGGGGCTCGGACCCGCGGCCCTGGACTCCTTCGCCCGGCGCATCGGCCGCCCGGACTGGGGCGCGGCCGCCACCTTCCTGGCCGAGTACCTGGACGTCCTCGACCTGCAGGGCGTGCTCGACTACGCCGAACTGGTGCACCGCGCGGTCCTGCTCGCCCACCGCACCGAGGTCGCCGAGCAGCTGGCCGCCCAGTACGACGCCGTGTTCGTCGACGAGTACCAGGACACCGATCCGGCCCAGGTGCGGCTGCTCCAGGCCCTCGCCGGGCGCGGCCGCACCCTGGTCGCGTTCGGCGACCCGGACCAGTCGATCTACGCGTTCCGCGGCGCGGACGTCAACGGCATCCTGGACTTCCCCCACGCCTTCCCGCGGACGGCCGGCGGCCCCGCGCCGGTCGAGGTGCTCACCACGTCCCGCCGCTCGGGCGCCCGGCTCCTGGACGCCACCCGGCGCGTCACCCAGCGGATGCCGCTGACCCGGCTGCCCGCGGACAAGGTGCGCGCCCACCGCGAGCTCGGCCCCGTGCGCGACGGCGGCCGGGCCGAGGTCTACACGTACCCGACATCCGGCGCGGAGCTGGACAACATCGCGGACATCCTGCGCCGCGCGCACCTGGAGGACGGCGTCCCCTGGAGCGACATGGCCGTCCTGGTGCGCGCGGGCGCGCGCGGCATCCCGTCCGTGCGGCGCGCCCTCACGGCGGCCGGCGTTCCGGTGGACATAGACGGCGACGATCTGCCGCTGCGCCACGAGCCGGCGGTCATGCCGCTGCTCACCGCGCTGAAGGCCGTCGCGCAGGGCCCTGCGGAGGCGGAAGCCGGCCCTGCGGAGGCGGAAGCCGAGGCGGCCGGTGGTCCGGGGAGGACCGGATCTGCGGCGGCCGAGTCCGAGGCGGCCGGACCCGACCCGGACGATTCCCAGGTGCCCTGCTGGCTGGACACCGAGACCGCTCTGACACTGCTCGGCTCGCCGCTCGCCGGTATGGACGCCGCCGATCTGCGCCGCCTCGGGCGCGCCCTGCGCGAGGAGGAGCGCGCCGGCGGCAACCACCTGCCGCCGCCCTCCGACGACCTGCTCGCGCGGGCTCTCGCCGAGCCCGAGCGGCTCGCCGCGCAGGATCCGGCGTACGCGCGCGGCGCACAGCGCCTGGCCGCACTGCTCGCGCGGGCCCGCGCGAAGCTCGCCGACGGCGGCACCGCGGAGGAGACCCTCTGGGAGCTGTGGAACGGCACGCCCTGGCCGCAGCGCCTGGAGCGGTCCGCCCGGCGCGGCGGCGCCGCGGGCCGCAACGCCGACCGCGATCTGGACGCCGTGTGCGCGCTGTTCGCCGTCGCCTCCCGCGCGGAGGAACGCACCGGCGGCCGCGGCGCGCGCAACTTCCTGGAGGAGATCGAGGCCCAGGACATCGCCGCCGACACACTCGCCGGACGCACGGTGCGGCCCGACGCCGTCCGCCTGATGACCGCGCACCGCTCCAAGGGCCTGGAGTGGCGGCTCGTCGTCGTGGCGGGCGTCCAGGAGGGTCTGTGGCCCGATCTGCGGCGCCGCGGCTCCCTCCTCGAGGCCGACCGCATCGGGCGCGACGGACTCGCCGAACCGCTCACCCCGGGCGCGCTGCTCGCCGAGGAACGCCGCCTTTTCTACGTGGCCGCCACGCGCGCGCGGGAGCGCCTGGTCGTCACCGCGGTGAAGGCGCCCGCCGACGACGGGGACCAGCCCTCCCGGTTCCTGACCGAACTCGGCGTCGAGCCCAAGGACGTCGCGGGCCGCCCCCGCCGGCCCCTGTCCGTCGCCGCGCTCGTCGCCGAGCTGCGCGCCACGACCGTCGACCCGCGCGTGTCCGACGCACTGCGCGAGGCCGCCGCCCGCCGCCTGGCCCGGCTCGCCGCGCTCAGCGACGACGACGGCAGGCCCCTCGTGCCGTCCGCCCACCCGTACCGCTGGTGGGGCATGTACGAACCGACCGAGAGCAAGGTCCCGCTGCGCGACCGCGACAAGCCCGTCGTGCTCTCCGGCAGCGCCCTCGACCAGCTCGCCAACACCTGCGCCCTGCAGTGGTTCCTGGGCCGCGAGGTCAAGGCCGACGCACCCGCCACCGCGGCCCAGGGGTTCGGCAACGTCGTGCACGTCCTGGCCGACGAGGTCGCTTCCGGGCGCACCCCCGCCGATCTGGCCGTCCTCATGGAACGCCTCGACTCGGTGTGGGACTCCCTCGCCTTCGACGCGCCCTGGAAGTCGGCCCAGGAGAAGGAGCACGCGCGCGTGGCGCTGGAGCGCTTCCTCCAGTGGCACGTCATGGACCGCGGCGGGCGCACCCCCGTCGCCAGCGAGCACGACTTCGACGTGACGCTGGAAGCGGGCTCCTACGAAGTACGCATCCGCGGCTCCATGGACCGCGTCGAGCGGGACGCCGAGGGCCGCGCCTACGTGGTCGACTTCAAGACCGGCAAGCAGGCCCCGAGCGCCGCCGACGTCGGCCACCACCCCCAGCTCGCCGTGTACCAGCTCGCCGTCACCGAGGGAGCCGTCGACGAGCCGTTCGGGGCGCGCCCGCACCCCGGCGGCGCCGAACTGGTGCAGCTGCGGCAGGGCGCCGCCAAGAAGGACGGCGGGGAGACGCTTCCCAAGGTGCAGGCGCAGGAGCCGCTCGAAGGGGAGTGGGTCGGCGACCTCCTCGCCACCGCGGCCGGCAAGGTCCTCGACGAGCGGTTCTCGCCGACCACCGGCCAGCACTGCACCCACTGCGCCTTCCGGGCCTCGTGCAGCGCGCGGCCCGAGGGCAAGCACGTCGTGGAGTGACGTGCGCCTCCGCCGCGGCGGATCGGGCCGGTGCTGTCGGTGGTGCCGGTTAGCCTCGATGAGGTGACCACACGCCTCACCGACCCCGAGCAGCTCAAGGAGCTGCTGGGCATCCCGTTCACCCCGGAGCAGATGGCCTGCATCACGGCGCCGCCCGCCCCGCAGGTGATCGTGGCCGGAGCCGGCTCCGGCAAGACGACGGTGATGGCCGCGCGCGTGGTCTGGCTGGTGGGCACCGGACGGGTGGCGCCCGAGCAGGTGCTCGGCCTCACCTTCACCAACAAGGCGGCGGGCGAGCTCGCCGAGCGCGTCCGCAAGGCCCTGATCAGGGCGGGCGTCACCGACCCCGACGCCATCGACCCGGACAACCCCCCGGGCGAGCCCGTGATCTCCACCTACCACGCCTTCGCCGGCCGTCTGCTGACCGACCACGGCCTGCGCATCGGGCTCGAACCGACGACGCGGCTGCTGGCCGACGCCACCCGCTTCCAGCTCGCCGCGCGCGTGCTGCGCGAGGCACCGGGCCCCTACCCGGCGCTCACCCGCTCCTTCGCCGACCTCGTCAGCGATCTCCTCGCCCTCGACGGAGAGCTGGCGGAACACCTCGTACAACCGAGCAGGCTGCGCGCCCACGACCGGGAACTGCTGCACACCCTGGAAGGCGCCAAGCTCAGCAACGCCGATCTGCGCAAGGTGCCCGAGGCGGCCGCCGCCCGGCTGGAGCTGGCCGAGCTGGTGGGTCACTACCGGGCCGCCAAGCGCACCCGGGACGTCCTCGACTTCGGCGACCAGATCGCCCTGTCCGCCACCCTCGCCGACACCCGGGCCGAGGTCGGCGAGATCCTGCGCGACGAGTTCCGCGTCGTCCTCCTCGACGAGTACCAGGACACCTCCGTGGCCCAGCGGATCCTGCTGGCCGGCCTGTTCGGCGGCGGCACCGGACACGCCGTCACCGCCGTGGGCGACCCCTGCCAGGCGATCTACGGATGGCGCGGCGCCTCCGTCGCCAACCTCGACGACTTCCCGGAGCACTTCGCCTACGCCGACGGGCGCCCGGCCACCCGCTTCGCGCTCAGCGAGAACCGCCGCAGCGGCGGCCGGCTGCTCGACCTCGCCAACGGCCTGGCCGAGCCGCTGCGCGCGATGCACGCGGGCGTGGAGGCCCTGCGGCCCGCCCCCGGAGCCGAGCGCGACGGCCTGGTGCGCTGCGCCCTGCTGCGCACCCACGGCGAGGAGATCGACTGGCTCGCCGACTCCCTCGCCCATCTGGTCGCCACCGGCACGGCCCCCGGCGAGATCGCCGTCCTGTGCCGCACCGCGACCGACTTCGCCGAGATCCAGGGCGCGCTCGTCGCCCGCGACATCCCCGTCGAAGTGGTCGGCCTCTCCGGCCTGTTGCACCTCCCGGAGATCGCCGACCTGGTCTCCGTCTGCGAAGTCCTCCAGGATCCCGGCGCCAATGCCGCCCTGGTCCGCGTCCTGACCGGTCCGCGCTGGCGCATCGGCGCACGCGACCTCGCGCTCCTCGGCCGCCGGGCACGCCTGCTGGTGTCGCACGCGCGCGGGGGCGACGAGACCGATCCGGACCGGCGCCTGGCCGAGGCCGTCGAAGGCGTCGACCCGTCCGAGGTGATATCGCTGGCGGACGCGCTCGACACGTTCCTGGAGACCTCCGCGGAGGCCGACGGGGACGACGACGGGCTGCCGTTCTCCCCGGACGCACGCGTGCGCTTCGCCCGCCTCGCCACCGAACTGCGCGACCTGCGCCGCTCGTTGTCCGACCCGCTCATGGACGTCCTGCACCGGGTCCTGGCGGTCACCGGCCTGGAGGTCGAACTCTCGGCGTCCCCGCACGCACTGGCGGCCCGCCGTCGCGAGACGCTGTCCAACTTCCTGGACATCGCCGCCTCCTTCGCGGCCAACGACAGCTCCGCGAGCCTGCTCGCCTTCCTCGCCTTCCTGCGCACCGCCGCCCAGTACGAGAAGGGCCTGGACAACGCGCTGCCGGGCGGCGAGAACACCGTGAAGGTGCTCACCGCCCACAAGTCCAAGGGCCTCGAATGGGACGTCGTCGCCGTCCCCGGACTCGTGACCGGCACCTTCCCGAGCACCCAGGGCCGCGAGAAGTGGACCGCGCAGGGCAAGGTCCTGCCGCACGCGCTGCGCGGCGACGCCGCCACCCTGCCCGACATCGAGGCCTGGGACTCCAGGAGCATGAAGGCCTTCCAGGCCGACATGAAGGACCACCAGCACACCGAGGAACTGCGCCTGGGATACGTGACGTTCACCCGCCCCCGCAGCCTGCTGCTCGGCTCCGGCCACTGGTGGGGCCCGTCCCAGAAGAAGAAGCGCGGCCCCTCCGACTTCCTCCAGGCGCTGTACGACCACTGCGTCACCGGCCACGGCGACATCGAGGTCTGGGCGGACGAACCGGGCGACGACGAGGAGAACCCGGCCCTTCAGGAGGCGTCGGCCGAGCAGGCCTGGCCGCTGCCGCTCGACGAGGTGTCCCTCGCTCGCCGTCGCGCGGCGGCCGACACCGTCCTGGCCCATCTGGAGCGCGCGGCGGGCCCCGGGCAGCCCCGCGCCCACACCCGGACCCACCCCGCCGCACCCGACGAGCCGCCCTTCGAGGACCCCGACTGGCCGCCCCCGCCGGACGACGACACCTTCGGCGAGGACGAACCCCCCGCGCCGGACGAGGAGTTCCCGGACGACTGGGAGAACCTGCCCACCGAGCGTCCCAAGGTCCCGCACCCGGCACCCCGGCCGGACGCACCACAGGGCGAGGCACCGGACGCGGAATCGGCGCACCACGCGCGCGTGCCCCAGCCGCAGACCCTGGCGGTCCCGCACCCCGCGCACGCCCCCGAGTACGAACTCACCCCGGAGGAGTCCCGCACCATCGACTCCTGGGACCGCGACCTGGACGCCCTCGCCGGAGAGCTGATGCGCGCCCGCGCGTCGGTGCGCGAGGTGCCCCTGCCGCAGTCGCTCACCGCCTACCAGCTGATGCGGATCGCCGCCGACCCCGACGGCTTCGCCCAGGAACTGGTCCGGCCCATGCCCAGCCCGCCCCAGCCGGCGGCCCGCCGGGGCACCCGCTTCCACGCCTGGGTCGAATCCCGTTTCGAAGAGCTGCGGCTGCCCATGATCGACCCGGACGAGCTGCCCGGAAGCGACGCGGAGATCGCCGACGAGCGAGACCTGGAAGCGCTGAAGGAAGCCTTCGAGCGCACTCCGTACGCCCACCGCACCCCGCACCGGGTGGAGCTCCCCTTCCAGCTGGCCATCGCGGGCCGCGTCGTCCGCGGCCGCATCGACGCCGTCTACAGGAAGGACGACGGCGAGGAGACGACGTACGAGATCGTCGACTGGAAGACCGGCCACCAGCAGAACGCCGACCCGCTGCAGCTCGCCATCTACCGGCTCGCCTGGGCCGAGCGGCAGGGAGTACCGCCGGAATCGGTGGACGCCGCGTTCCTGTACGTCCGCACCGGGGAGACGGTACGACCGCGCAGCCTGCCCGGCCGGGCGGAGCTGGAGCGGCTCCTCGCCCAGGATCCGCAGGTCGTCGAGGAGCCGCCGGACGAGCACCCCTCCACGGGGGACTAGGCTCGTGGACATGAGCAAGCCCGTTGACAACGCCGTCAGCACTGTCCGTGCGTACATCGAGGACCACCGCGAGGCGTTCCTCGACGACCTGGTCGCGTGGCTGCGGATCCCCTCCGTCTCCGCCCAGCCCGACCACGCCCCGGACGTGCGGCGCAGCGCCGACTGGCTCGCCGCCAAGCTGGCCGAGACCGGCTTCCCGACCACCGAGGTGTGGCCGACGGCCGGCGCCCCCGCCGTCTTCGCCGAGTGGCCCTCCGCGGACCCCGAGGCCCCCACGGTCCTCGTCTACGGACACCACGACGTGCAGCCCGCCGCCCGCGAGGACGGCTGGGACACCGACCCCTTCGAGCCCGTCGTCGTGGGCAATCGCCTGCACGCGCGCGGGGCGGCCGACGACAAGGGGCAGGTGTTCTTCCACACACTCGGTGTGCGCGCCCACCTCGCCGCCACCGGCCGCACCGCCCCCGCGGTCCATCTGAAGCTGCTCGTCGAGGGCGAGGAGGAGTCGGGCTCCCCGCACTTCCGGAAGCTGATCGAGGACCGCAGGGAGCGGCTCACCGCCGACGCCGTGATCGTCTCCGACACCGGCATGTGGTCCGAGGACACCCCCACCGTCTGCACCGGCATGCGGGGCCTCGCCGACTGCGAGATCGAGCTCTACGGGCCCGACCAGGACATCCACTCCGGCTCGTTCGGCGGCGCCGTGCCCAACCCGGCGACCGCCGCGGCCCGCCTGGTCGCCGCGCTGCACGACGAGCACGCGCGCGTGGCCGTCCCCGGCTTCTACGACGGCATCGTGGAGCTGACCGACCGCGAGCGCGAACTCTTCGCCGAGCTGCCCTTCGACGAGGAGCGGTGGCTGCGCACGGCGAAGTCCCACGCCACCTTCGGAGAGGCCGGGCACACCACCCTGGAGCGCATCTGGGCCCGGCCCACCGCGGAGGTCAACGGCATCGGCGGCGGCTACCAGGGCCCCGGCGGCAAGACGATCGTGCCGTCGTCCGCCCATCTCAAGCTCTCCTTCCGGCTGGTCGCGGGGCAGGACCCCGACCACGTCGAGAAGGCCGTCGCCGCCTGGGTCGCCGACCAGCTGCCCGCCGGGATCCGCCACGAGATCACGTTCGGGGCCGCCACCCGGCCGTGCCTGACGCCCCTCGACCACCCCGCCCTGCAGTCCGTCGTCCGCGCCATGGGGAAGGCTTTCGGGCAGAAGATCCGCTTCACGCGCGAAGGCGGCTCGGGCCCCGCCGCCGACCTCCAGGACGTCCTCGACGCCCCGGTGCTGTTCCTGGGCATCTCGGTCCCCTCGGACGGCTGGCACGCCCCGAACGAGAAGGTCGAACTCGACCTCCTGATGAAGGGCGTGGAAACAGCCGCCCACCTGTGGGGCGATCTCGCCGAGAGCTGGGCAGATGCTCCGTGACCGAGGCGCCCCGCACCCGCCGTGCCGTACCTCCTGCTGAACCGCCCGCCGAACCACCCATTCCACCGGGGGAGTTGGAAGCACCCGTGACCACCTGGACCGACCGCACCGCCGACCGACCACTCTCGCTCGCCGCCCCGAGCGGCATCGACCGCGCCGCGCACCACCGTCTCGACGAGGCGTGGCTCGCCGCCGCCTGGAGCCACCCCACGACCCGGGTCTTCGTGGTCTCCGGCGGTCAGGCGCTGATCGACGAGACAGCGGACGGCGCGACGGAACTGGTCATGACGCCGTCCTTCGAAGCCCCGCTCACCGAGGCGCACCGCTACTTCCTGGGCACCGACGACGAGGGCATCAGCTACTTCGCGCTGCAGAAGGACACGCTTCCCGGCCGCATGGACCAGTCCGCGCGCCCGGCCGGACTGCGCGAGGCCGGTCTGCTGCTCTCCCACCGGGACGCGGGTCTCATGGCGCACGCCGTGGCCCTGGAGAACTGGCAGCGGCTGCACCGTTTCTGCTCCCGCTGCGGCGAGCGCACCGTCATCGCCGCCGCGGGCCACATCCGCCGCTGCCAGGCCTGCGGGGCCGAGCACTACCCGCGCACCGACCCGGCCGTCATCATGGCCGTCACGGACGAGCAGGACCGCATCCTGCTCGGCCGGCAGGTGCACTGGCCCGAGGGCCGCTTCTCGACGCTCGCGGGATTCGTGGAGCCCGGCGAGTCCATCGAGCAGTCGGTGCGCCGCGAGGTGTGGGAGGAGGCCGGCGTCGTCGTCGGCGACGTCGAGTACGTCGCCAGCCAGCCCTGGCCGTTCCCGTCCAGCCTGATGCTCGGCTTCATGGCCCAGGCCACGTCCACGGAGATCAACGTGGACGGGGACGAGATCCACGAGGCCCGCTGGTTCTCCCGCGACGACCTGCGGGCCGCCTTCGAGTCCGAGGAGGTCGTCCCTCCGTACGGCATCTCGATTGCGGCCCGCCTGATCGAACTCTGGTACGGCAAGCCCCTGCCGAAGCCCAGCGACGCGCTGTAGACCCCGGCGCCGGGGGCGTCAGGCGCCGATCTTCTGCTTGACCTGCGCCAGCGAGGGGTTGGTGAGCGTCGAACCGTCGTCGAAGAGGACGGTGGGGACCGTCTGGTTCCCGCCGTTCGCCTTCTCCACGAAGGCCGCGGACTCCGGGTCGTGCTCGATGTTGATCTCGCTGTACGCGATGCCCTCGCGGTCCATCTGCTTCTTCAACCGCTGGCAGTAGCCGCACCAGGTGGTGCTGTACATCGTCACAGTGCCCGGCATGTTCCTCGCGCTCCTTCAAGGCTGGGGATACGTGTTCGCAATGTGTCGAACGTACGCGACCGGGCGGCCATTCCCGCACGTCGGGCGCATTAGTACGACCGGCGCCCGCTGCCTGTGGACAACCCGACGCATCCGCCCCCGCGGACCTGGCAGCATGGCGGGGTGACAGCAGCAACGCACTCCACCCTGTTCCCGCAGGTCCCGGAATCGGCCGACGCGGTGCTCGACGGGCTCGACCCCGAGCAGCGCGCCGTCGCGACGGCCCTGCACGGTCCGGTGTGTGTGCTCGCGGGCGCCGGCACGGGCAAGACGCGCGCGATCACCCATCGCATCGCGTACGGCGTCCGCGCCGGGATCCTCCAGCCCAACACCGTCCTCGCCGTCACCTTCACCAACCGTGCCGCGGGGGAGATGCGCGGCCGGCTCCGACAGCTCGGAGCCGGGGGAGTGCAGGCCCGCACCTTCCACTCGGCGGCCCTGCGCCAGCTCCAGTTCTTCTGGCCGAAAGCGGTCGGTGGCGACCTGCCCCGGCTCGTCGACCGCAAGATCCAGCTCGTCGCCGACGCCGCTGCCGCCTCCCGGCTCCGCCTGGACCGTGGGGAGCTGCGCGACGTGACCGCCGAGATCGAATGGTCCAAGGTCACCCAGACTGTCCCCGGCGACTATGCGGCGGCGGCCCACAAGGCGGCCCGTGACACCCCCCGACACCCCGCCGAGATCGCCCAGATCTACTCCGACTACGAGACCCTCAAGCGCGACCGGGGCGTCATCGACTTCGAGGACGTGCTGCTCCTGACCGTCGGCGTGCTGCAGGACCGGCAGGACATCGCCGAGCAGGTCCGCGCCCAGTACCAGCACTTCGTGGTCGACGAGTACCAGGACGTCAGCCCGCTCCAGCAGCGCCTGCTCGACCTGTGGCTCGGCGACCGGGACAGCCTGTGCGTCGTCGGCGACGCCAGCCAGACGATCTACTCCTTCACCGGTGCCACCCCGGACCACCTGCTGAACTTCCGCAACCGCCACCCCGGCGCCACCGTCGTCAAGCTGGTCCGCGACTACCGCTCGACCCCCCAGGTCGTGCACCTGGCCAACGGGGTGCTCGCCCGGGCCAGGGGCCGCGCCGCCGAGCACCGACTCGAACTGATCTCGCAGCGCGAGGCGGGACCCGAACCGGTCTACGTGGAGTACGCCGACGAGCCCACCGAGGCCGAGGGCGCGGCCCGCCGCATCCGCGAGCTGATCTCCTCCGGGGTCTCCGCGGGCGAGATCGCGATCCTGTTCCGGACCAACGGGCAGTCGGAGATCTACGAGCAGGCCCTGGCCGACGCGGGCGTGCCCTATCAGCTGCGCGGCGCGGAGCGGTTCTTCGAGCGGCCCGAGGTGCGCAAGGCCGGTCACTCCCTGCGCGCGGCTGCCCGCTTCGGGGGCAATGACGCGGGGCTCGACGAGGCCGTCGACCTGCCCTCCCAGGTGCGAGCCGTGCTCTCCGGCGAGGGCTGGACGACCCAGCCGCCCGCCGGGTCCGGAGCCGTGCGCGAGCGCTGGGAGTCCCTCGCGGCTCTCGCCCGGCTCGCCGAGGACTTCGGGCGGGCCCACCCCGCGGCGACCCTGGCCGACCTCGTCACGGAACTCGACGAGCGGGCGAACGCCCAGCACGCCCCCGCGGTGGACGGCGTCACCCTCGCGTCGCTGCACGCCGCGAAGGGCCTGGAGTGGGACGCCGTGTTCCTGGTCGGGGTGGCCGAGGGCATGATGCCGATCTCGTACGCCAAGACCGACGAGCAGGTCGAGGAGGAGCGGCGGCTCCTCTACGTCGGCGTGACGCGCGCACGGCGCCACCTGGGCATCTCCTGGGCGCTGTCCCGCTCGCCGGGCGGCCGCCCGAACCGCAGGGCGAGCCGCTTCCTCGACGGGCTGCGGCCGGGCTCCACCGGTCCCGCCGGGCGTGGTGCGGGCGGCGGGCGCGGCGGTGTCGAGCACGGGGCGCGGCCGGACGACGCCGTATGGGAGCCGCCGGCCGGGGCCCGGCGCAGGGGCGACCGGAAGGTGGCGCGCTGCCGGGTGTGCGGGCACACGCTCGACGCCGCCGAGATGAAGCTGATGCGCTGCGAGGACTGCCCGTCCGACATGGACGAGGGGCTCTACGACCGGCTCATCGAGTGGCGCGCCCGCACGGCGGCCGCTCTCGGCCAGCCCGCGTTCTGCGTCTTCACGGACAAGACCCTGATCGCGATCGCGGAGGCATCGCCGGACGACGAGCGGGAGCTGTCCCGCATCCCGGGTGTCGGCCGACGGAAATTTCGGAGCTACGGCGCCGACGTTCTCGCTCTTTGCGCAGGTCAGATGGTGGGCGATGAGACCGATGAGGTCGCGGGGGACGCCTGATTCAAACTCGTCGAAAAAATAGTTTGCGCGAGCCCCAACAATCCCCATAGGTTCTTAAGCACGAGCACAGCGGCCTTCTCCAAGGCCCTGGTTCGTGTTGTACTTGAAAGCCGTCGGACCGGTTCACCGGTCCCCTAGACGCCGAGAGGAGGCGATTCCAGTGATCAGCATCAACGCCAGCTCCACCGTGAAAATGACCGATCGCTCGGTCGTCGCTTCCTGCCTGCTCGGCTTCTCGAACCTGGGCACCGGTCTGTCTGGCCTCAGCGCCATGCGTCCGGAGTCCGGCACGTCCCCCGCTTCCCTGCGGATTCGCGAGGGCAATGAGCGACCGACCAAGGCACCGGAAGCAGTAGCGACGGCACAGGCTCAGGCCTATGCCTTTGCAGCGGCCGGTGCCGGATTCCGGAAGCAGACGACGCAGCACCACACGATGTGGGCCTTCCGTGGGCCTGAACCCTGGAGTGATCCAGCCTGATCTTCGATCAGGCCGGCGCCTTCAGGGCCGCGGAACCCCATCCGGGATCCGCGGCCCTTCTGTTTTCCCGGAAGAACCAGCGGTCTTCCGAGGGACCAGTACGAAGGGGCCTCGGGACAACAAAAGAACCCGGTACCACCGCCACCCGGCCCACCGGCCGGAACGACCAGACGAGGAAGACGAAACCGTGCAACTCGAAGCGCACGCCCCGTCCGTACCGCCTTCAGACCCTCTCCCCCCGCCTGTCCCCACGGAGGACTCCACCTTGAACCCGCTGACTGCGCTCACCGCGCTCGACGACGCCATCGAGAACCTCGGCGTGCCCGTCCCCTGCCGTGCCTACGACCCCGAGGTCTTCTTCGCGGAGTCGCCGGCGGACGTCGAGTACGCCAAGTCCCTCTGCCGTACCTGCCCGCTGGTCGAGGCCTGCCTCGCCGGCGCCAAGGAGCGGCGTGAGCCGTGGGGCGTCTGGGGTGGCGAGCTGTTCATCCAGGGAGTCGTCGTGGCCCGCAAGCGGCCGCGTGGCCGCCCGCGCAAGAACCCGGTCGCGGCATGAACACCCGAGGAACGATCGACCGCCCCCTGACGCACGACCCCAAGAAGCAGGCCCCGATGAAGCCGTCCACGAGCGAGCCCGCCGGCTCCGTGACTCCAGACTTTTCGACGTCCGACGCGAACGACTCGCGTCAGAACAGGACCCGTCAGATGCAACTCGCCCCAGAAGCCCTGGCTCGTGCGCATATGCACGAGCGCCTGCGTGAGGCCGACGTCGACCGCCAGGCCATGCGCCTGGTGATCGCCCGTCGGATGCAGCGCCGTGCCGAGCGCGCCTCGCTGCGCGCCCGCCGCGCGCTCGCCATGGCCGTCATGCAGTAACCATCGACAACAGCACCCGGCTGTTCGCGCGGGGGTCGGTCCGGTCCGGACCGACCCCCGCGGTGCGTTGTGCCGGGCGACCGTCGGCGTGCGGCGTTATCGTCGCCGGGTGACGTCTCTTCCCGGCGGGGACTCCGCGCGGCAGCCGAACCAGCGGACCCTGGTGTGTGCCCGCTGCGGCACGACCGCCGAGGCGACGCCCCTGACCTGGACGTACTCCGTCGAAGGTGGAGTCCGGCGCCACTTCTGCGAGACCTGCTCCCGCGAGAACATCAGGGCCATCGAGGGGCGCCTCGACTCCGACCGGTGGTGACACCCGGGTGCTGATCAGGCCTCGGCCACGAAACCCGGCAGCCAGGCCTCCAGCTCGTCCCTCAGCCGCACGGTCGCACCCAGCTGGCACAGCACGCCGATCGTGCTGAGCGTCACCCGGTGGATCAACAGATACGCCGGCGGCAGGTTGAGCTGCTTGCCCAGCTGATGGGCGGGGGAGCGGGGATCGGCGATCCGCGCCGCCTGATTGCGCATCCAGGAACGGGTGAAGGTGAACTCCTCGACCTGCGCCGGCTCGATGATCGGCAGCAGATACTCGAGCACCGCGTCCGGTTCGAGCTGGATCGACTCCCTGACGAAGCCCTCCTCGCGCAGCAGCTCGTAGATCGCGCCCGCGTCGCCTTCCAGCGTCAGCCGCAGCGAGTCACCGATCGGCGCGGGCAGCCCGCCCGGCAGCCGGTCGACCGTGCCGAAGTCCAGGACGCCCAGCCGCCAGCCGCCCTCGTCGTCGGGCAGCAGCCGGAAATTGCCCGGATGCGGATCCGCGTGCAGCAGCCCCGTGCGCGCCGGTCCCGAGAACAGGAAGCGAGCCAGCAACTGGCCTGCCCGGTCCCGCTGTTCAGTGCTGCCGTCGCTGATGATCTCGGCGAGCGGGATGCCGTCGATCCACTCCGTCACCAACACCTGCTCGCACTGGTGCACCACCTGCGGCACCACGACGTCGGGGTCCTCGTCGAACTCCTCCGCGTGCGCCTGCTGCGCCCGCGCCTCCAGTGCGTAGTCCAACTCCTCCGCGACCCGGTCGCGCATCTCGGCGATCAGCGGCTTGATGTCCATCCCGGGGATGAGAGGGCCCAACAGGCGTGCGAATCGGCCCAGTTGATTCAGATCCGACAGCAGCGCCTCGCCCGCGCCCGGGTACTGGACCTTCACGGCGACCTCCCGGCCGTCGTGCCACACCGCGCGGTGCACCTGCCCGATCGACGCGGCCGCCGCGGGCTTGTCCTCGAACTCCAGGAACAGCTCGCGCCACTCCTCCCCGAGCCGCTCGTCGAGCACCGCGTGCACCGTCCGGGTCGGCATCGGAGGCGCTGCCTCCTGGAGCTTGGTGAGAGCGGCGCGGTAGGGGCCGGCGACATCCTCCGGCAGCGCGGACTCGAAGACGGACAGCGCCTGCCCGAACTTCATCGCCCCGCCCTTCAGCTCGCCCAACACACGGAACAACTGCTCCGCCGTGCGCTGCTGGAGCTCCCGGCCGACCAGCTCGGCGGACTTGCCGCCGATCCGCTTGCCGATGCCCCAGGTCGCCCGGCCCGCGAAGCCGATGGGCAGTGCGGCCAGCTTGGCGGTACGGGTCACCGCCTTCCGGGGAAGATCAGACATACACCCCTCCAAGTGCCGGACAGCCGTGCCGCGCGTGTCCAGGCGTCGTGGCGCCGTCGTCCATTGCCTACCCCACCATTGTGTCGTGCGGCTCTTCCTCCACGGGGGTCTCCTTCCCGTAACCTCCCTCACCCGCACCGCACGGGCACTCCGGATGCGGCCACACCGGACGTGCGTGCCAGTCGAGCCCCGGCGCGGACGCCTCCCAACGCGCCCCCGTGCTCGACGGCAGCTCACCATCCAGGAAGGCCAGCCCGTGAGCCGCCGCAAGCCCCGCCACCGCGGTGGAAAGGCCCACGTCACAGGCCTGAACCTGACGCGAGGAGCGGCCCGAGCCCCACTGCGCGAGCAGCCGCGGCCAGGTCGGATCGCGGTCGACGCGCCCCAGGAGCAGACAGCGGGCACAGCCCGAACCACCGGGCAGCACCAAGGGCCCCACCACGCCCGTGGCCTCGACCACGCCCGCGTAGAGATGCGGGATCCCCGCGGCCATCAGGTCCTCGACGGCCACCGGGTCGGGGGAGTGGACGCCGAGCCCGTCCCGGGGCGCGACGATCACCAGCGACAGCTGTGGTTCGCCCGGCTCGCGCTCGGCCGGGCGTGGCGCCGTCCTGCGCCGGTCCGGGCGTGGCGGCCGCGCCGGAGCCGTCGCACGCACCACCCGCTGCGCGGACACCTCGCGGCGCTCGCCCACCGCGTCCACGGGCTGCCCGCCGGGCGCCACGTCCCACGGCTCGACGCTTCCGCCGTCCCGCACGTCGACGTGACCGATACCCGCCGCCGCGAGGACGGAGGCGACGACCGCGCCCACCCGGCCGGCCCCGCGCACCTGCACCCGCATGGCGTGCCGCGCCGCCAGTCTCCGCATTCCTTCGGCGGGCTCGGACGTGGTGACCGTCAGGGCCGCGTGGTCGGGGCGGAGCCGGTCCAGCACCGCCGCCCGGGTGCGCAGGGCGTCGGCGTCCGGTCCGCCGCCCGTCGCGTCGTCGAGCAGTCCCGCCCCGGTCAGCCGCTCGAGAAGCGCGTCCACATGACCGTCGGGCAGACCCATCCGCCGGGCTTCCTCCCGCAGCAGCGGCACGCCTCTCGTCCCGTCGAGAAGCGTCAGGAAACTCCCGGTGGCGGTGTCGACCGGTCCGAGGACCACCGCGTGTGCCGGTGTCACACCGAACTGCACCGTGTTCAGGTCGTGCCAGCCGCGCCGCAGCGCGGGCTTGAGGATCGGATGCATGGCTGTCCCCCGTGGTCCCCCGTGCCGTGCTCCCGCCGATGCGGCGGGAGCCGTTCGCGTCGATCGATGGCCAGCATGCCCGCCGGGCCCGACGGCCGCGGAAAGTTGTCCACAGGCGGTGGGTAATAGTCGTACGAATCGATCGCCGACGACGCGGGACCGCACCGAAGAGTTCCGGAGGCGGGACTTCCGCCCTGTACAGCGGGTAACGTCGGGGCGTGCCCGTCGACCCACTGCACCGTGCCACCACCACGCAGCGCAGCACGGAGAAACCGCCGCCAGGCGGCCTTGGGGCGAGCGCGGTCGAGGTCCGCAGGAGCTCCCGCAGGCGCCGGACGGTCTCCGCCTACCGCGAGGGCGACCGCACCGTGGTCCTCATCCCGGCCCGGATGTCGGAGGCCGAGGAGAAGCGCTGGGTCGGCGTCATGCTCGACAAGCTCGCGGCGCAGGAGAGCAAGCGGGTCCTCGGCGACGCCGAGCTGGCCGAGCGCGCCGAGCGGCTCTCCGAGCAGCACCTGGACGGAAAGGCCCGCCCCGCGTCCGTTCGCTGGGTCACGAACCAGAACACCAGGTGGGGATCGTGCACCCCCGCCGAGGGCAGCATCCGCCTCTCGCACCGGCTCCAGGGCATGCCCGAGTACGTCATCGACTACGTACTTCTCCATGAGCTGGCCCATCTGCTGGTGCCCGGGCACGGTCCGCGTTTCTGGCGGCTACTGGAGGCGTATCCGCGTACGGAACGGGCGCGCGGTTACCTCGAGGGAGTGGTCGCCGCGGACCGGCTGCCGCATCTGCCGGCCACGCGCGGCGAGTGATCGATCCCTGAGAACGCCCGCTGCCCGACGAGGACGGTTGTGTACCAGGGCTGTACCGACATCCACTGATGTCGGTGTTTGCAGTTAGCCTGGCGCGACGCAATCACCATCGGGATGGGGGACGGTCGTTACGCATGGCCAGGGAATTCCAACGCGGCCACAAGGCCAAGATCAGTGACCTCACGGCGGGCACCGATCTGTACGTAGGCGTACAGATCGCCGGTCCCGGCCTGACCTTCGACATCAGCTGCTTCGGTCTCGACGCCGAGGAGCGGCTCTCCGACGACCGTTACTTCGTCTTCTTCAACCAGCCGAAGACGCCCGAGGAGTCCGTCCAGCTGCTGGGCGCGCAGGCCGGTGACACCGAGTCCTTCCGCGTCACGCTCGACAGGATCCCCGCGCAGATCCAGAAGCTGTCCTTCACCGCGACCATCGACGGCGCGGGACAGATGTCGCAGGTGGGCCCGGGATACATCCGGATCGTCGCCGGTGGTGAAGAGGTGGCCCGGTACGCCTTCACCGGCGCCGAGTTCTCCACCGAGCGTGCCGTGATGCTGGGCGACTTCTACCTGAAGGACGTGTGGCGCTTCGCCGCCGTCGGACAGGGCTTCGACGGCGGTCTGGACGCGCTGCTCAAGAACTTCGGCGGCGAGGTCGCCGAGGAGGAGCCCGCCGCCCCCGCGCCGCCCCAGCAGGCCGCGACCCCCGGGTTCGCACCGCCCGCCTTCGGCGCCCCGGCCGCGTCGGCGCCGCCGGCACCGGCACCCGCCCCCACACCCCCGCCCGCCCCCGCGCCGCAGAGCTTCGCGCCGCCGCAGGCACCACCGCAGGCGCCGCCTCCGCCCGCCCCGGCCGCACCCTCGATCCACCAGGCGCCCACCATGGTCGGCCCCCTGACCACACCGCCGGGCACCGTGCCGCCGCCCCCGCCCGCCCCGACCCCGTTCGGACAGCAGCCGCAGCAGCAGTTCGGGCAGGTCCCCGGCCAGGGCGGCGCGACCCTGCCGCCCGGATACGGACCGCAGTCCCCGACGCCGCCCATGCCGCCCGGCTACAACCAGCCGCCGGCCGCGCCGTCTCCGTTCGGCGGCCCGCAAGGTGCTCCGCAGGGTGTCCCGCAGCAGGCCGCGGCGCCCGGCGTCGCTGCCGCCCTGGAGAAGTACCGCGAGGCGCCCACCGGCCAGCGCTGGACGCCGCAGAACAAGAAGCTGATCCGCGTCGACCTCGGCGCCGCCGGTGACCAGCCCGTGCTCGCCCGCCAGGGCAGCATGGTGCTCTACCAGGGCAAGGTCGACTTCAGCTACAAGGGAGCGGGCTTCGCGGGCCGCATCGTGGGCAACGCCACCGGCCAGGAGATGCAGCTGATGCGCTGCACCGGTCGCGGCCAGGTCTTCTTCGCCGAAGAGGCCAGCTACCTGCACCCCGTCGAGCTCCAGGGCGACGCCCTCTGCGTCTCGTCGGAGAACGTGCTGGCCTTCGACGAGAGCCTTCAGTACGAGGTGCGCAGGATCGAGGGGCACGGCATCCCCGGCGGCGCCCTGTTCGTCATGCAGTTCCAGGGCACCGGAACGGTCGTCGTGAAGACCCACGGCACCCCCGTGGTCCTGCCGGTGACCCCCACGACGTTCGCCGACTCCAACGCGGTGGTGGCCTGGTCCGCCGCCGCCCAGGCGATCGTCTCCAGCCAGGTCCGCATGCGCCGCAACGCCTATCCGGGCCACAGCGGCGAAGGCGTGAACCTGCAGTTCCGGGGCGCACCCGGCAACTTCATCGTCGTCCAGCCGTACGAGGTCTGAGGGAGCCCGTCATGAATCAACCACTCGCGGGCTTCGCCCCGACCCCCGTGGCCGCGCGCATGGAGAACCACGGCAGCAACATGCTGAAGGTCGCCATGCAGACCGGAAACGACCTCCTCGCGCGCGTGGGCTCGATGGTCGCCTACGAAGGCTTCGTCCAGTACGAGCCCAACCCGCCCGCCGTCCGCCAGATCGCCCGCGACTGGATCACCGGCGAGGGCGCCCCGCTGATGAAGGCGTCCGGCGACGGCCTGCTCTACCTCGCCGACTACGGCGCCGACGTCGTCGTCATCAACCTCGGCGGCGACTCGATCTCCGTCAACGGCACCAACCTGCTCGCTCTCGACGCCCACCTCCAGTGGGGCGTGGAGCGGGTGAAGGGCCTCGCCAAGTTCACCGGGCAGGGCCTGTGGAACATCACCATCAGCGGCCAGGGATATGTCGCCCTGACCTCGCGAGGCACCCCGATCGTCGTCGACTGCGGCCGCGGCGAGGACGAGACGTACGTGGACCCGGACGCGCTCATCGCCTGGTCGCCCAAGCTGAAGGTGAAGGGCAAGCGCAGTTTCCGCGCCGGCTCGCTCATCGGGCGCGGCAGCGGCGAGGCCTACCAGATGGGCTTCTCCGGCGAGGGCATCGTCGTCGTACAGCCCAGCGAGGACAGCACCGACCGTCTCCGAGTCCGGGGCTGAGGGGGAGCGAACAGATCATGCAGAGTCCGCTTTTCGCATACGCCGACCAGCAGTCCCAGGACCGCTACACGGTGCAGAACCCGCAGATGCTGCGGGTCGTCCTGGAGGGCCACGACGACCTCCTCGCCCGCAAGGGCTCGATGGTCGCCTACCAGGGCCTCGTCGAGTTCGACGGCGAGTACCAGGCGCACGGCCAGCAGCGTGCCCGCGCGGTCACCGGTGAGGGCCTGAGCCTGATGCGCTGCCACGGCCAGGGCATCGTCTACCTCGCGAACCTCGCCCAGTACGTCCACATCGTGGACGTCGAGCAGGAGGGCCTGACCGTGGACAGCAACTATGTGCTGGCCATGGACTCCGCCCTGCACCACGAGGTCATCGCGGTGGACAGCCAGTTCGGCATCTCCGGCTCCGGCAAGTACCAGCTCAACATCACCGGGCACGGCAAGGTCGCCCTGATGACGTCGGGCCAGCCGCTGATGATGCAGGTCACGCCCGACAAGTACGTCAACGTCGACGCGGACGCCATCGTCGCCTGGTCGACCGGCCTCCGGGTCCAGATGCAGGCGCAGACCCACTCCTCGGGCGTCTGGCGGCGCCGCGGCAACACCGGAGAGGGCTGGGAGCTCAGCTTCATGGGCAGCGGTTACGCGCTCGTCCAGCCCAGTGAGCTGCTGCCGCCGCAGAACGCGGCGATCGGCGGCGGTCTCGCCGCCCAGTACGGCATGGGCCAGCAGGGCGCCCGAGGCGCGAACCAGGGCAACGCCTGGAGCTAGCCGCAGCACCGGCACATGGGTGAGGGGCGAGCGCCAAGGCGCTCGCCCCTCACCCATGTGCGGACGCCCCTACAAGCGCGCCCGCGTCGCCTCCACGAGGTTGACCACTGACGTGTCGGCGACGTCAGCGACCTCCTCGTACGGGAACCAGCGCAGGTCCAGCGACTCGTCGCTGATGGCCTCCGTGGCGCCCGGCGCGGCGAGGGCCGCGTACTGCACGTCCAGGTGCTGGGTGCACGGGCCGGGGATCGGATGCCGGTCCAGCCGGACCGGACCGCCCGCCAGCAGCGTCAGACCCGGGATACCGGACTCCTCCGTCGCCTCGCGCAGGGCCGCGGCCGCCATGGTCCGGTCACCCGGCTCGCAGTGGCCACCCATCTGGAGCCACATCCGCAGCTTCTTGTGGAGCGTGAGCAGGACGCGCCCGCGCGCGGGGTCGATCACCAGGGCGCTCGCCGTCAGGTGACCGGCCGTGCACGGCTTCCACATGCCCGCCTCACCGTGGGCGGAGAGATGGTCCAGGTAGGCCTGGCGCAGCTCCGGCTGGCCCTCGTAGCCCTTCAGCACGAGGACCGCGTCGTCGTACAGGCTCACTTGGTGTCGTCGTCCTCGCCGGTGTCGTCGTCCTTGGTGAGCTTCGGCTTGTCGCCGCCGCCCGCCGCCTCGCCGAGCATCTTGTCGAGCTCGGAGAAGTCCAGCTGCTCGTCACGGTGGACGAAACCGTCCGGGTCGTCCAGGTCGGACGCCGTCGGCAGCATGTCCGGGTGCGCCCACAGACCGTCACGGCCGTCCACCCCGCGCGCGTCCGTGAGCGAGGCCCACAGGCGCGAGGCGTCGCGCAGCCGGCGCGGACGCAGCTCCAGACCGATCAGCGTCGCGAACGTCTGCTCGGCCGGGCCGCCGGTCGCACGGCGGCGGCGCAGCGTCTCGCGCAGCGCGTCGGCGGACGACAGACGCGGCTTGGCGGCCGCGTGGACCACCGCGTCGACCCAGCCCTCCACGAGCGCCAGAGCCGTCTCCAGACGCGCCAGGGCGGCCTTCTGCTCCGGGGTGTCCTCCGGCTGGAACATGCCCTGCTGGAGTGCTTCCTGGATCTGCTCGGGGTTCTGCGGGTCGAACTGGCCGACCACGTCCTCCAGCTTGGTGGTGTCGACCTTGATCCCGCGCGCGTAGCCGTCCACCGCGCCGAACAGGTGCGAGCGCAGCCACGGCACGTGGGCGAAGAGCCGCTGGTGGGCGGCCTCGCGCAGCGCCAGGTAGAGGCGGACCTCCTCCTGCGGGACGCCGAGGTCCTTGCCGAACGCCTCGATGTTCAGCGGCAGCAGCGCCGCCTTGCCGGCCGGGGCCAGCGGCAGACCGACATCGGTGGAGCCGACGACCTCGCCCGCGAGCACGCCGAGCGCCTGGCCGATCTGCGAGCCGAACATGGCGCCGCCCATGGAGCGCATCATCCCGATGAGCGGGCCCGCCATGGCCTGCATCTCCTCGGGCAGCACGTCGCCCATGGCCATGCCGACCCGCTCGGCGACCGGGTCGACGAGCTCCTTCCACGCCGGGAGGGTCGCCTCGACCCACTCGGCGCGGCTCCACGCCACCGCGGTACCGGCGCCCGACGGCAGCGACGTCGCGTCGTCCAGCCACAGGTCGGCCAGGCGCACCGCCTCCTGGACCGCGGTGCGGTCGGCGGGACCCACGCTCGCGTCCTTCACGCCGTCCTGCGTGCCCTGGGAGACCGTCTGGCGGGCGATGTCCTTGGCCATGTCCCAGTTCACCGGCCCGCCCTCGTAGGAGAGCATCTGGCCGAGCTGCTGGAACGCCGCGCCCAGATCGTTCGGATTCATCGAACCGAACATCGCTGCGAACGGGTTGTCCCCGCCCGCGCCACCGGGGCCGCCCGCGCCGGGAAGGCCCGGGATGCCGCCGAATCCGAACGGATTGGCCGGTCCCTGACCGCCACCGCTCTGCTGGTCCTTCTTCTTGCCCTCGTCGCCGTCTTCCGGCTCCTCCGGCGGAAGGCCGAAACCGAATGGGGTGTCACTCACGGGATTCCTCGGCTGGTAAGGCCACCGGTTCTGCCCCGGTGGCGACTGCCCGACTACACACACCCAGCGTAGACACCGTGACGGGATCGGGCCTCGGTGCTTCGCCGACTCATGGCCTGCGGCAGGATGGATGCCTCCTGGTACGTACGCGTCATACGCGTACTTACCGAAGACAACCGCTGGAGACGCCCGGTGAGTTCCCCAGATCCGCAGGTTCGCGCAGCGCGAAACCCTTCAACCAGTCCGGCCGTGCGCGGCCCCGTCGTCGCGGTCACCGGTGCCGCGTCCGGCATCGGCGCCCTGCTCACCGAGCGGCTCGCCGCCTCCGACGAGATCAAGCAGGTGCTCGCCATCGACGAGCGGCGGGGCGAGTGCTCCTCCGCCACCTGGCACATTCTGGACGTGCGGGATCCGGCCATCGCGGAGAAGCTGCGCGGCGCGGACGTCGTGGTGCACCTCGCGCTCGACCTCGATCTCGAGTCCGACCCGGCGGCGCGCACCGCCTACAACGTGCGCGGCACCCAGACCGTGCTCACCGCCGCCGCGGCGGCCGGTGTGCACCGCGTCGTCCTGTGCACCTCGACCATGGTCTACGGGGCCCTGCCCGACAACGAGCTGCCGCTCTCGGAGGACGCCGAGCTGCGCGCCACGGCGGAGGCGACCGGTGTCGGCGACCTCCTGGAGATCGAGCGCCTGGCCCGCCGCGCGCCCCGCGCGCACCCCGGCCTCAACGTCACCGTGGTGCGTCCCTCGGTGCTCGTCGGCGGCACGGACACGGCCCTCACGCGCTACTTCGAGTCGCCGCGCCTCCTCGTGGTGGCCGGTTCGCGGCCCGCCTGGCAGTTCTGCCACGTGGAGGACCTGTGCAGCGCCCTCGAGTACGCCGTCCTGGAGAAGGTCGACGGAGAGCTCGCGGTCGGCTGCGACGGGTGGCTGGAGCAGGAGGAGGTCGAGGAGCTGAGCGGGATCCGGCGCATGGAGCTGCCGTCCGCCGTCGCGCTCGGCGCCGCGGCCCGGCTGCACCGCATCGGCCTCACGCCCTCGCCCGCGGGCGACCTCGCCTACACGATGTACCCCTGGGTCGTCAGCGGGAGCAGGCTGCACGACGCCGGATGGCGGCCCCAGTGGACGAACGAGGAGGTTCTGGCGGAGCTCCTGGAGGAGGTCGCGGGGCGGCGCACCGTGGCCGGCCGACGGCTCGGGCGCAAGGACGCGACGGCCGCGGGCGCGGCGGGTGCGACGGTGGCCCTGCTGGGTACGGCGGCCGTGGTGCGGCGGGTGCGCAAGGCCCGGCGGCGCATCTGAGGCGCGGGGCCGTGCGGAAGACCCGACTCCGATCGGGTGCCCTGTAGGAGGCTCCAATTCACGACTGTCGGGGACGTACGGCACGATGAAGGGCATGGCATCCACCCAGCACGACCATCCCGGTGAGCAGGCCGCCCAGGACCCCATCAGGCTGCTCGCCGTCCGGGAGACACCGCTCTCCGTCGACGAGGTCTTCCGGGCCGTCGGCGACGACGCGGCGGGCGGTACGGCGCTCTTCGTGGGCACCGTGCGCAATCACGACGGCGGGGCCGACGTGGACCGGCTCGGGTACTCGTGCCACCCGACCGCGGAGGCCGAGATGAGACGCGTCGCCGAGAAGGTCGCCGCCGAGTACCCGGTGCGCGCGCTCGCGGCCGTGCACCGCGTCGGCGACCTGACGGTGGGCGACCTCGCCGTGGTCGTCGCGGTGTCGTGTCCGCACCGCGGCGAGGCCTTCGAGGCGTGCCGCAAACTCATCGACGACCTCAAGCACGAGGTCCCCATCTGGAAGCACCAGACCTTTTCGGATGGGACGGAAGAGTGGGTGGGAGCCTGCTGAGGCTCCAGTTGCGTAACCGCCACCCTGCGGCGAGCGTTGACAGTGCGGATGGTTAATCTGCTGATCAGTCAGTTGCGGTCGCACATGGGGTCGGGAGGTCGGTATGGCAGTTCTCTTGTGGCTGCTGATTCCGGTTGTCGCTGCGGTCGGCGCCGCGCTCTGGGGCTCCTGGGCCGGACGGAGCCGGCACAAGACGGGTGACGTGACCGAGCTGAGCGGCTACGAACGCTTCCGCGAGGCGATGGAGAAGTCCCACTCCGGGACCTGAGCCCCAGGTCCTGTCCCTGTCCCGTACGGACCGGCCCCACAGGTGCACGGACGGGCGCGTCCCGTACTGTCGTTCCATGCCACGCCGCACCGCGACGATGCTCGCCTCGACCCTGATGCTGATCGCGCTGCTCTGCGCGGGGGTTCTCATCAAAGTGCCCTACGCGGAGATGTCCCCGGGTCCGACGGTGAACACCCTCGCGGACCACGACGGCGAACCCGTCATCCAGATCTCCGGACACAAGACGTACGAGACGTCCGGGCACCTCAACATGACGACGGTCCGCGTCACCAGCGCAGACTTCAACATGAACCTGGTCTCCGCGGTCTACGGGTGGCTCGCCCACGACAGCATCGTGGTGCCGCACGACACCCTGTACCCGGACGGCCAGACGGAGGAGCAGTCCTCGCAGGAGAACGCCGAGGAGTTCAGCCAGTCCCAGGAGAGCGCCAAGGTCGCCGCCCTGGAGGAGCTGGGCATCCCCGTGAAGTCCTGGGTGATCGTTTCCTCGGTCGTCAAGGACAGCCCCGCCGAGGGCCGGCTGCACGCCGGTGACGTGATCAAGGCCGTCGACGGCACCAGGATCACCAAGCCCGCCGACGTGGCCAAGCTGGTCACCAAGCACAAGGCCGGCGAGAACGTCGTGTTCACGGTCGTACCCGTCAAGCAGGCCGCCGCCGCCGAGAAGGAGGGCAAGGAGGCCACCACGACGGAGGACGTGACGATCAAGACCGACAAGGCCGACGACGGCCGGGCGATCGTCGGCATCCAGGCCGGGACCGACCACACCTTCCCGTTCCAGATCGACATCAAGCTCGCCGACGTCGGCGGTCCCAGCGCCGGTCTGATGTTCTCCCTCGGCATCGTCGACAAGCTCACGTCCACCGATCTGACGGGCGGCAAGTTCGTGGCCGGCACCGGCACCATCGACGACGACGGCAAGGTCGGCCCGATCGGCGGTATCGGGATGAAGCTCGTCGGCGCCCGCGACAAGGGAGCGCAGTACTTCCTGACGCCGAAGGACAACTGCGCGACCGCGGCCAAGGACACCCCGAGCGGGCTCACGCTCGTCAAGGTGGACACCCTGGACGACGCGATGGGCGCCCTGAAGGACATTCGCAGTGGCAACAGCGACGCCCTGCCGAAGTGCACCGCCAAGAGCTGAGACACGAGCCGAGACACGGCTCTACGTAGAGGGGCGCCGCGGGATCTCCCGCGGCGCCCCTCTACGTGGTCGGGGAGAACCTCACTCCGCGAACGTCGCCGTCAGCGCCTCGGCGAGGCCCGGCACCAGCTCCGAACCCGTGAGGACCTCGGTCGGCGAGTCCTTCTCGCGCAGTCGCAGGGCCGAGTCACGGGTCCCGTCGCGCAGCACGGCGACCGTCATCCGGACCTCCTGGCGGTCCGGGTGCTCGGCGACCCACTGGGTGAGCTTCTTGCCGGTGAGCCCTTCGGGGACGGACGCCTCGGCGGACGGCGGCAGCATCAGGCGCTCCACCGTCAGCGCACAGCCCGCGACGGCGTCGGGCCACGCGATGGTGCCGAGGAACTCGTCCAGCGGCTTCGAGGCGGGAACCTCGTCCTGGAGGATCGGGGTGAAACCGGTCGTCTCGCCCTCGCTCTCCAGGCCGAGCTGGGCGGCGAGCGCCGGTTCCTGGGCGCGCAGGGCGCCGGTGTCGACGAGGGCGAAGAGGCGGGCGGGCTGGTCCCAGCCCATGCCGGAGGCGTACTCGTCGATCTCGAGAACGGCCCGGGTGAGGGGGCTTGCTGCCATGGGGGTGTTGGACATGGTCACAATCCTGCCTCGTTCGTCCCCCGAAGCGGGAACTGAGTAAAGCCTGAGTAAGTTGCATAGGTGAGGGGTCCGCGATCTCGGGGGCCTGACAGATCGATTAGCGAACTATCGAGGTGCGCACCTTGGCTTTCCAGATGCCGGACCGGGGCGGGGGTCCGACGGGACCGCGGATCAGAGTGGGACGCCCCTCCCGGCGTGCCCGGACGCTGCTGCTGACGCTGGGCGTCCTGGCCGTGCTCGGCATGGCCTTCGTCATGTTCTCCGGGTTCTGGACCGACTGGCTCTGGTACCGGTCCGTCGATTACTCGTCCGTGTTCACGACCACGCTGCAGACGAAGATCGGACTCTTTTTCGTCTTCGGTCTGCTCATGGCGCTCGCCGTGGGTGTGAACATCTGGCTGGCGCACCGGCTGCGCCCGCCGCTGAGCGCCATGTCGACGGAGCAGCAGAGCCTCGACCGGTACCGGATGGGCATCGCGCCCTTCAAGAAGTGGCTGCTGCTCGGGATCACCGCCCTCGTCGGTCTGATCGCGGGCGCCTCGGCCGCGAGCCAGTGGCGCACGTGGCTGCAGTACGTGAACGGCGTGCCGTTCAACCAGACGGACTCGCAGTTCCACCTGGACGTGTCGTTCTACGCGTTCGACCTGCCCTGGTACCGCTTCCTGCTCGGCTTCGGCTTCGCTGCGGCCGTCATCGGTCTGGTCGCCGCCGCGCTGACGCACTACCTGTACGGCGGACTGCGCATCACCAGCCCGGGCGCGCGCGCCACGGCGGCCGCGACGGGACACCTCTCCGTCCTCCTGGGCCTGTTCGTGGCCCTCAAGGCCGTCGCGTACTGGCTCGACCGGTACGGGCTCGCGGTGAAGTCGAGCGACTTCAAGGCGACGGACAACTGGACGGGCCTCAGGTACGTCGACGCGACCGCGTATCTGCCGGCGAAGACGATCCTGTTCTGCATCGCCGTCATCTGCGCCCTGCTGTTCTTCGCGACCCTGTGGCGCCGCACCTGGCAGCTGCCGGTCATCGGCTTCGGCCTGATGGTGCTCTCGGCGATCCTGATCGGCGGCCTGTACCCGGCCATCGTGCAGAAGTTCCAGGTGCAGCCGAACGAGCAGTCCAAGGAAGCGCCGTACATCAAGAAGAACATCGACGCCACGCGCAAGGCATACGGCATCGACAAGGCGACGGTCGGCGCCTACAGCGGCGAGGGGTCCGACAAGGACGCCAAGAAGCAGCGCACGGAGGCCGACTCGGCGGCCAGCTACCGCCTGAACGACCCGAACATCGTGTCGCCGACCTTCCAGCAGCTGGAGCAGCAGCGGAAGTACTACCAGTTCCCGACCACCCTGGACGTGGACCGGTACAACGGCCAGGACACCGTCGTCGGCCTGCGCGAGCTGAACCTGGGCAAGCTGGACAAGCGCAACTGGATCAACGACCACTTCGTCTACACGCACGGCTACGGAGCCGTGACGGCGAAGGGCACCTCCACCTCGCAGGGTGCCCCGCAGTTCACCGAGTCGGGTCTGCCGACCGGCGGTGACCTCGGGAACTACAACCAGCGGATCTACTACGGCGAGAAGACGACGCAGTACTCGATCGTCGGCGGGCCGCAGAAGGAGCTGGACTACGAGCAGGAAGACGGCACGCAGAAGACCACGAGCTACAAGGGCGACAGCGGCGTCAACCTGTCCAACCCGATCAACCGCGCCGCGTACGCGGTGGCCTTCAGCGAACCGCAGATCCTGTACTCCGGAGCCATCGGCGACGGCTCGCGGATCCTGTACAACCGCACGCCCAAGGAGCGCGTCGAGGCCGTCGCGCCCTGGCTGACCATCGACGGCGACGCCTACCCGACCGTCGTCAACGGCAAGATCAAGTGGATCGTCGACGCCTACACGACGTCGAACGGCTATCCGTACGCGTCCCGTACGACGCTCGGCGACACCACGGCCGACTCGCTCAACCAGGGCGACAGCCAGCGCTCCGTGGTGGCGCAGCAGAACCAGGTCAACTACATCCGCAACTCGGTGAAGGCGACCGTCGACGCGTACACGGGCGAGGTCAAGCTCTACGCGTGGGACGAGAGCGACCCGGTCCTGAAGACGTGGGAGAAGGCCTTCCCCGGCACGGTGCAGCCCAAGAGCGACATCCCGGCCGACCTGAAGGAGCACCTGCGCTACCCGCAGGACATGTTCAAGGTCCAGCGGGAGCTGCTGAGCCTGTACCACGTGACGGACTCGGACCAGTTCTACAACGCGTCCGACGCCTGGCAGGTGCCGAACGACCCGACCAAGAAGGACAACAGCGCGGTCCCGCCGTACTACCTGTCCATGAAGATGCCGGGCCAGAGCAGCCAGCAGTTCTCACTGACGACGACGTTCACGCCCAGTGGAAGGCCGAACCTCAGAGCCTTCATGGCGGTGGACGCCGACGCGACCAGTAAGGACTACGGCGCCATAAAGCTGCTGAGAGTCACCGAGGACAAGGTCCAGGGGCCGGAGCAGGTACAGAACAAGCTCAACTCCTGGGATCCGGTGGCGAACTGGGTGCGCGACATGAAGGGCGCCGACTCGACGGTCCTGTACGGCAATCTGCTGACCGTGCCACTCGACAGCGGCTTCCTCTACGTCGAGCCGATCTACGCACAGGGGCGGAACTCCGAGTACCCGCTGATGCGCAAGGTCGCCGTCTCGTACGGCGACAAGATGGGCTTCGCGAACTCGCTCTCGGACGCGCTGAACGACGCCTTCGACGTGGACGGCGGCTCGTCGACCGAACCGGAGAAACCGGGCGGCGACACGACCTCCCCGGCGAACTCGACGGTCAAGGAGGCCCTCGCGGACGCCGAGAAGGCCTTCGAGGCGGGCCAGAAGGCACTGAAGGACGGCGACTGGACCGCGTACGGCGAGGCGCAGGACGATCTGCAGGACGCCCTCCAGCGCGCCGACAAGGCCCAGACCGCGGCCGAGAAGGAAGCCGGCAAGAACGGCGACGGCAAGTCCGGTGACGGCGACAAGAGCGGCTCCGACGGCAAGACCGGGAGCGGCTGAGGCGTAGAGCAGCAGGTCGGAGGGTGCGCGAGCACCACCCCGCGCCGTGGTACGGTTGCATCACAACGGCGCGGGGTGGAGCAGCTCGGTAGCTCGCTGGGCTCATAACCCAGAGGTCGCAGGTTCAAATCCTGTCCCCGCTACTGATGATCGAAGGCTCGGAAGCTAAGGCTTCCGGGCCTTCGGTGCGTCGGGGCACCGAATGTCATGAGTCGCTGGCATGTGCGGTGAACGCCGGGTGATCGGGTACGCGTGCCGAGTGCGTACCAGAGATGTACCAGGTGCGTCCCAGGTACGTGCGAAGAGCGCTTCACCCGGGGAGACTTGGGGAATCTGTGTTTCACTTATCTCTCTGTGGGCATGTCGACAAAACGCTGAAGTGACCTCACTGGCTGCGGTATTCACGATGTACCCAGGTTGCAGGTGGTGCGACGATGGACGTTATGGGGGACAAGGCAACTCTGTTGGAGACAGGGCGGTTTGTGCAGCCGACAGATCGGGACGAACCCGGTGAAGCTGCCGAAGAAGCACGCCAGCGGCTGGCCGCGGAGGCCGGCGACGTCGAGGCGATGAGCGTCCTCGGCGCCATGCTGCTGCGCCGCGGTGATCTCGACGGGGCCGAGCCTCTGCTGCGCAACGCCACGAGCGTGGGCGACCGGGCCGCCGCCAACAACCTGGGTGTCCTGCTGCACCAGCGGGGCTACGCCGACGAAGCCGCGGGATGGTGGCGGATCGCCGCCGTCGCCGGCTCCGCCGCCGCAGCCCACGCCCTGGGCCGGCACCACCGCGAGCGGGGCGACGAGCCCGCCGCCGAGTACTGGCTGCGGCAGTCCGCCGAGCAGGGGCACACGCTCGCCGCGTACGCCCTCGCCGACCTCCTGGAGCACCGCAGCGACGTCGGCGCCGAGCGCTGGATGCGGGTCGCCGCCGAGCGCGGGCACCGGGAGGCCGCGTACCGCCTCGCCCGCGCGCTCGACCGCAAGGGCGGCACCGATGTGCTGGTCGCGGGGGACGCCAGGAATCCCGCGGAGGAAGCCGAGCAGTGGTACCGCCAGGCCGCCGCGCGCGGGCACCGCAGGGGCGCGCTGCACCTCGGCGCGATCCTGGAGAAGCGCGGCGAGCTGAAGGAGGCCGGCCGCTGGTACCTGACGTCCGCCAAGGACGGCGAGCCGCGCGCCGCGTGCGCGCTCGCCTTCCTGCTGCGCGACGCGGGCGACGAGGAGAGCGCCGCCGTGTGGTGGCTGCGCGCCGCCCAGGACGGCGACGGCAACGCCGCGAACGCGCTGGGCGCGCTGCACGCCGGACGCGGCGAGACCCAGACCGCCGAGCGCTGGTACCGGGCCGCCACGGACGCGGGCGACAACAACGGCGCGTACAACCTCGGCCTGCTGTGCGCCGAGCAGAAGCGGACCGCCCAGGCCGAGGACTGGTACCGGCGCGCCGCCTACGCCGGTCACCGCGAGGCGGCCAACGCGCTCGCCGTACTGCTCCTGCAGAACGGGGACGCGGTCGGGGCCGAGCCCTGGTTCTCCAAGGCCGCCGAGGCGGGCAGCGTCGACGCCGCCTTCAACCTGGGCATCCTCTACGCGGGTCGCGAAGAGAAGGAGTCCGCTCTCAAGGCGGCCCAGTGGTACGAGCGGGCCGCGGCCGGCGGGCACACCGAGGCCGCGCTCCAGGCCGGAATCGCGCGGCTGCGTGACGGCGACGAGCAGGGCGCCGAGCGCCATCTGCGGTGTGCGGCGGGCGGGGGCAGCCCCGAGGCCGCGTACCGGCTCGCCTCGCTGCTCGACGCACGGACGCCGCCCGCGCCCCGGCACGAGCTGGGGGAGCCGGTCACGGCGAAGACCGAGTGCGAGGAGTGGTACGAGCGGGCCGCCGAGCACGGGCACCGGCGCGCGCAGGTGCGGGTCGGGATGCTGGCCGCCGTGCGCGGCGATGTCGTCGAGGCCGCCCGGTGGTACCGGGAGGCCGCGGAGGCCGGGTCGCGCAACGGGGCGTTCAATCTCGGGCTGCTGCTCGCGCGGGAGGGCAGTGAGCCCGAGGCGGCGCTGTGGTGGACGCGGGCGGCCGATGCGGGGCATGGGCGGGCTGCGTTGCGGCTGGCTCTGTTGTGTGCGCGGCGCGGGGAGCTTGCCGCCGGGCAGAAGTGGGCGTCCCGGGCTGTGGAGCTCGGGCCTGCCGAGGTTGCCGAGCGTGCCGGGCGGCTGCGGGATGCCTTGCGGCAGGAGCTGTCCGCCTAGGGCCGGGCTGGTGCCCAGGCCCGATGAGCGCTCGCCCCGCACCGGGGGCCGCCTTGCCCACCCTGCCGCCCTTGGCGGCAGATTGCCCAAGGCCGCGGGGGTTGCCCAATGTGGCGGCGGGCGGGCGGCGCTGGAAGGGATTTGCGCTGGTCGGGGGCGTCGCGTAAGGTTGGTTTCACCGACGCGGGGTGGAGCAGCTCGGTAGCTCGCTGGGCTCATAACCCAGAGGTCGCAGGTTCAAATCCTGTCCCCGCTACTGAAAGTCCGAGGCCCGGAACCATCAAGGTTCCGGGCCTCGGCGCGTTCACGGCTTGTGCCCCACGGCCTCCTCGTAGAGCTTCCTGTCCACCGTCCTCGACTCCGGCAGCGGATCGCCCTTCGAGACCCCGGCGGCCGCGTACGCCTTCTGCAGCCGGTCCGTCGTGCCGGCGCGGATCTCCCAGTCCATGCGGAGCGAGGGCGTCGACTCCAGGACCTTCTTGTCGGTCTTCAGGAGCGTGGCCAGCTCCGTGACGAAGGCCGGGTCCTTCTTGTAGTCGCCCGCGAAGTACGTGTTCACCGTGCGGATGTACGCGCGCAGGAAGGCCACGCCCGCGTCCGGGTCCTCGGAGAGCAGGTTCGGGCCGAACAGCAGACCGCCGAGCGGCTCGCCCTGGGGCTGGCCGCCGAGGAACGCGTAGCGCGCGTCGCCGTCCACCTTGCGCCAGACCGGGTCGAGCAGCCAGGCGGAGTCGACGCCGCCGTTCTGCAGCGCGGTCAGCACGTCCGCCGAGCCGAGCTGCTGGAACTGGATCTTGTCGAGGCCGCCGCCGTGCTTCTTCAGCGCCGTGTTCATCGGGTACGAGATGACCGAGCCCTTGCCGATCATCGTGCCCATCTTCCGGCCCGCCATCGCGACCCGGGACGCGCTCTCACCGTTCTTCAGGCGCACCCACAGGCCGCTCTTGGACCGAGGATCGGGGGAGAAGTTGCCCGCGACCCACTTGATGTCGAAGCCGCCCAGGATGCCGTTCATGACGGCCGCCTCGGGGGCCGCCCATTGCGCGTCGATGTCGCCCTTGGCCAGGAGGGGGAGGGCGTCGGGGGTGGGCAGGACCTTGAGCGTGACGTCCAGGCCCTCCTTCTTGAACTCGCCCTTCTCGACCGCCATTTCGAGCGGAGCCACGTACTCGGCGCTGAGGGTGCCGGTCGCGATGGTCAGCTTGCGGGTCTTCGTGAGCTCGACGGGGGCGGGGGCGCCGGACGCGCAGCGCGCGGGCTTGCGGTCGGTCGCCAGGTCGGACGGGTCGGTCCAACTGCCCCTGCCGCAGCCGTCGACGGCCTTGACCGTGCGCGGCGCGGACCCGGCCCCGGACGAGCCGGTGTCGTTCTCGGCGCAGGCCGCGGTGGTGAGGAGCAGGGCGCCGGTCGCGAGCAGGGCCGTCCCCAGATGTCTGGTGCGCATGGAACCTCCGTACGAAGACAACGGAAAGAGAGGTCAGGACTGGCCGCGGCCGCGATCGCGCGGCGCCCAGGGGGTGAGGAACCGGCCCGCCAGGCGGACCAGTTCGGAGAAGACGACGCCCAGCACGGCGACGCAGACGATGCCGACGAACATCACGTCGTTCTGGAAGAGGGCCCGCGCGTCGAAGATGAGATGCCCGAGGCCGTTCGTCGCGGCGATCTGCTCCGACGCGACGATGACGAGCACGGCCACGCCCGCCGCGATCCGGGCGCCGACGAGGACCGCGGGCAGCGAGGCCGGCAGCAGGACGTGGCGGAACATCTGCCACGGCGACGCGCCGAAGACCTGGCCCGCGTCCCGGTGGCCCGAGGGGACGGACAGCACGGCCGCCATCGTCGAGATCCAGACGAAGAAGAACACCGTCGCCGCGACCAGGGCGATCTGGGGACCCTCGCCGAGCCCGAACATGTTCAGGAACACGGGCAGCAGGGCCAGCTTCGGGACGACGTAGAGGGCGTCGAGGAGAGGTTCCAGGGCCGCGCGGATCAGGGATATCGAGCCCATCAGCAGGCCCAGGGCGTAGCCGGTGACCGTACCGATCGCGTAGCCGCCGAGGACGCGCTTGAGGGTGGCCCATACGTCGGGCCACAGCTCGCCCGCCGTCGCCCGGTCCCAGCCGTCGGCGAGGATCGTGGAAGGAGCCGGGTAGACGCGGTCGTCGATCCAGGACCGGTCGGCCGCCAGCTGCCACAGCAGGACCAGGAGCAGCGGGACGGCGACGGCGAGGGAGAGTTCCAGGGCGCGGCGCCTGCGACGGGTGCGGTCGGGACGGAGTTCCTGGGGGCCGGGCGCGCGGACCAGGACGTCGTCACCGGGGATCTTGGCGGGGGCGGTCGTCGTCATGCCGGGATCGCCTCCTGGTGCACCTCGCCGCGCAGCAGGTCCCACAACTCGCCCTTGAGGGAGGTGAACTCGGGGGTGTCGCGGATCTCTCCGGTGCGCGGCCGCGGAAACGGCGGGCGGCGCTCGGCGATCACCCGGCCCGGGCGGGCCGACATCACCAGGACGCGGTCGCCGAGGACGATCGCCTCCTCCAGGCTGTGCGTGATGAACAGGGTCGTGGTGTGCGTCGACTGGGTCAGGGCCAGGAGCTCGTCCTGGAGGATCGTGCGGAGCTGGGCGTCCAGCGCGGCGAAGGGCTCGTCCATGAGCAGGATCTCGGGCTCCACCGCCAGTGCCCGGGCGATCGCGACGCGCTGGCGCATGCCGCCGGAGAGCGCGGCGGGGTAGGCGTCGGCGAAGTCGGCGAGGCCCATCCGGGTGAGCCAGTCGCGGGCCCGGGTGTTCGCCTCCTTGCGCGGAACCTTCTGGACGTCCAGGCCGAAGCGGACGTTGGCCAGCACCGTCTTCCAGTCGTAGATGCCGTAGTCCTGGAAGATCATGGCCGCCGGGCGGGGGCTGCCGGTGCGGATCTCCAGGGTGCCGGTGGAGGGGCGGGTCAGCCCCGCCGCGATGCGCAGGAGGGTGGATTTGCCGCAGCCCGACGGGCCCACCACGCAGACGAACTCGCCGGGGGCGACGGTCAGGTCGAGGGGGCCGAGGGCGTGGGTGGAGCCGAAGGTGCGGGTGAGGTCGTGGGCGCGCAGCTTGGTGTGCATGGGCCCTCCGGGGTGCGGGGGTTTGGTGGGCGCCCGCGAGAATATGACGGGGTGTCAGATTCTGGAAGAGGGGTGGGTGGTGGGGTTCGTTGCCGGGTGCGGGCCTGTGGCCGCTTCTCGCACGGTTCCCCGCGCCCCTCAGGCGTGCGGCTTCGCCGCTGCCTGCCCTTGCCACGCCGAAGCGGCCCACACCTTTGGTGCGGGCCGCTTTCGGATGCCGTACGGAGCTACGGGGCGCTGCAGGTCGGGCAGAGGCCCCGGTACGTGACCTCCACGTCGGAGATCGTGAAACCGAAGCGCTCCGAGTCGGGCAGGCTCATCAGCGGATTGCCCGTCGGGTGGACGTCCCGGATCTGGCCGCACTGCGCGCAGACGAGGTGCTGGTGCGGGCGGTGTGCGTTCGGGTCGTAGCGCTTGGCGCGCTTGTCCGTCGCGACCTCGATGACCTCGCCCAGCGACACCATCTCACCCAGCGTGTTGTAGACGGTGGCGCGGGAGATCTCGGGCAGCTTCGCGACGGCGCGGGCGTGGACCTCGTCGGCCGTCAGGTGCACGTGGTCGCCGTCGAGGACCTCGGCCACGACACGGCGCTGCGCGGTCATCCGCCAGCCGCGTCCGCGCAGTCGTTCCAACAGGTCACTCATGAAAACCAGCCTAACAGCCAGGGGAGCGAGTCCCGAACGGGTGTGACTTTGGAGCTTTGCTTGACTTAGACATTGTCCATTGTAGGATCACAAACGGCTCAGGCCAAGCGACAGGACAACTCCGGAAGGGCCCCCAATGTCCGAGAATCACGAAGCAATCGTCACTGACCCGAAGACGGAGGGGGAGGGTGGTTGCCCGGTCGCGCACGGGCGTGCGGCGCACCCGACCCAGGGCGGTGGAAACCGTCAGTGGTGGCCGGAGCGGCTCAATCTGAAGATCCTCGCGAAGAACCCCGCGGTGGCGAACCCGATGGGTGAGGACTTCGACTACCGCGAGGCGTTCGGCTCGCTGGACCTCGCCGCCGTCAAGCAGGACATCGCCGAGGTGCTCACCACCTCGCAGGACTGGTGGCCGGCCGACTTCGGCAACTACGGCCCGCTGATGATCCGGATGGCCTGGCACTCGGCCGGCACGTACCGCATCAGCGACGGCCGCGGCGGCGCCGGCGCCGGTCAGCAGCGCTTCGCGCCGCTCAACAGCTGGCCGGACAACGCCTCGCTCGACAAGGCGCGCCGTCTGCTGTGGCCGGTGAAGAAGAAGTACGGCAAGAACATCTCGTGGGCCGACCTCATGATCCTCACGGGCAATGTCGCGCTGGAGACCATGGGCTTCGAGACCTTCGGGTTCGCCGGTGGCCGCGCGGACGTCTGGGAGGCCGAGGAGGACGTCTACTGGGGCCCCGAGAAGGAGTGGCTGGGCGACGGCCGCTACACGGGCGACCGCGAGCTGGAGAACCCGCTCGGCGCCGTCCAGATGGGCCTCATCTACGTCAACCCGGAGGGCCCCAACGGCAACCCGGACCCGATCGCCGCGGCCCGCGACATCCGTGAGACCTTCCGCCGCATGGCGATGAACGACGAGGAGACCGTCGCCCTCATCGCCGGTGGCCACACCTTCGGCAAGACCCACGGCGCGGGCCCGGCCGACCAGGTCGAGGCCGACCCCGAGGCCTCGCCGATGGAGCAGCAGGGCCTCGGCTGGAAGTCCACGCACGGCACCGGCGTCGGCAAGGACGCGATCACGTCCGGCCTCGAGGTCACCTGGACCAGCACCCCGACCCAGTGGGGCAACGGCTTCTTCAAGAACCTCTTCGAGTACGAGTACGAGCTCACCAAGAGCCCGGCCGGCGCCAACCAGTGGGTCGCCAAGGACGCCGAGGAGATCATCCCGGACGCCTTCGACTCGGCGAAGAAGCACAAGCCGACCATGCTCACCACCGACCTGTCGCTGCGCTTCGACCCGGTCTACGAGCAGATCTCGCGCCGCTTCTACGAGAACCCGGACCAGTTCGCGGACGCCTTCGCCCGTGCCTGGTACAAGCTGACGCACCGCGACATGGGCCCGGTCGTGCGCTACCTCGGCCCGGAGGTGCCCAGCGAGGAGCTGCTGTGGCAGGACCCGCTGCCCGCGCGTGAGGGCGAGCTGATCGACGCCGCCGACGTGGCCTCCCTCAAGGAGCAGATCCTCGGCACCGACCTGACCGTCTCCCAGCTGGTCTCCGCCGCCTGGGCCGCCGCCTCCTCCTTCCGCGGCAGCGACAAGCGCGGTGGCGCCAACGGCGCCCGGATCCGCCTCGAGCCGCAGCGCGGCTGGGAGGTCAACAACCCGGACGAGCTCGCCACGGTGCTGCGCGCCCTGGAGGGTGTCCAGGAGTCCTTCAACGCCAAGGGTGCCAAGAAGGTCTCCCTCGCCGACCTGATCGTGCTCGCGGGCTCCGCGGCCGTCGAGCAGGCGGCCAAGGACGGCGGCGTCCAGGTCGAGGTCCCGTTCGCCGCGGGCCGCGTGGACGCCTCGCAGGAGCAGACGGACGTCGAGTCGTTCGCCGCTCTCGAGCCGGCCGCCGACGGCTTCCGCAACTACGTGGGCAAGGGCAACCGCCTCCCCGCCGAGTTCCTGCTCATCGACAAGGGCAACCTGCTCGACCTGAGCGCGCCCGAGCTGACCGTCCTCGTCGGCGGCCTGCGCGTCCTGGGTGCCAACGCGGGCGGCTCGAAGCACGGTGTCCTCACCGAGCGTCCGGGCACGCTGACGAACGACTTCTTCGTCAACCTGCTCGACATGGACACCGCGTGGAAGTCCACGTCGTCCGCGCAGGACGAGTTCGAGGGCCGCGACGCCTCCGGCGCCGTGAAGTGGACCGGCACCCGTGCCGACCTCGTCTTCGGCTCCAACTCCGAGCTGCGCGCCCTCGCCGAGGTCTACGCGAGCGACGACGCCAAGGAGAAGTTCGTCAAGGACTTCGTCGCGGCGTGGACCAAGGTCATGGACCTGGACCGGTTCGACCTGCGCTGATCCCGCGCGTGAGTCCTGAGTGAGGAGGGCCGGTTCCCCTGGTGGGGGACCGGCCCTCTTGCGCGCGTGCTCTCAGACGGTCAGCGGGGGTGCGTGCCGCCTGGCCGGGACCCAGCAGCGGATGATGTCGCGCACCGAGACGATGCCGACCGGCTCCTGGCCGTCGAGCACGATCAGGTGCCGGAAGCCGCCGTGCGTCATCGCCTGCGCGGCGTCCTCCAGGGTCCACGCGGGAGCGGCGAAGACCACGTCCGTCGTGGTGTGGGTGTCGGCGGTCTCCACGTCCGGATTCTGGTTCCGGCCGAGGGAGTTGAGGACATCGCGCTCGGTCAGGATGCCGATGCCGGAGCCGTCGGGGTCGAGGACCACGGCGGCGCCGACGCGACGGCTGGACATCAGCCGGGCCGCCTGGCGCAGGGTGTGGGTCGGTCCGATGGTGAGGACCATCGTGCTCATGGCGTCGCGGACGAGCATGGATGGAGCCACCTTCCTGTGTGAGGTACCTGTCCCCGCTCGACGCTGTGCGTGAAGCGGTTCACAAGTTCACAAGTGGGGGGACTCTCAGAGTTACAGGTAAAGGGAGTGCCAACAAGAGGGCGCGTGAGGTGAGTTCGGGGGCGCCCGCCGCGCAGCGGAGATCGGGTCAGCGGGCGTCGAGGTGGCGCAGCATCTCGTCGTGCAGCAGTCCGTTCGACGCCGCCGCGTTGCCGCTGTGCGGGCCCGGGGTGCCGTCGAGACCGGTGAAGGAGCCGCCGGCCTCGGTCACCACGATCGCGTTCGCCGCCATGTCCCACAGGGAGAGCTCGGGCTCCGCGCAGATGTCGACCGAGCCCTCGGCGACCATCATGTACGGCCAGAAGTCGCCGTAGCCGCGCGTGCGCCAGACCTTGCGGGTCAGGTCGAGGAACCCGCCGAGCCTGCCCTGCTCCTCCCAGCCGCTCAGCGAGGAGTACGCGAAGGAGGCGTCCGCCATGCTGCCCACCTTGGAGACGTGCAGCCGGCTCGCGGAGGTCAGGCTGCGGCCGGTGTACGCGCCCGCGCCCTTCGCCGCCCACCAGCGCCGGCCGAGCGCGGGGGCCGACACGACGCCGACCACCGGCTGGAAGCCGCCCTCGCCCGCCTCCATGAGGGAGATGAGCGTGGCCCAGACCGGCACCCCGCGTACGTAGTTCTTCGTGCCGTCGATCGGGTCGATCACCCAACGGCGCGGGCCGGTGCCCTCGATGCCGTACTCCTCGCCGAGGATCGCGTCGCGCGGCCTGGCCCGCTGGAGGTTGCCACGGATCAGCTCCTCGGCGGCCTTGTCGGCCTCGCTCACCGGCGTCATGTCGGGCTTCGTCTCGACCTTCAGGTCGAGGGCCTTGAAGCGGGCCATGGTCGCGGCGTCGGCGGCGTCGGCGAGAACGTGGGCGAGACGCAGATCATCGTGGTAACCGGGCATGCCTGCACAGTAGCGACCGTGATCGGTCCGGGGCCACAGGGCCCTTGTCCGTAACCGGCCCCCTGGGCGGTGTGCGGGCTATTGACAGTGCGGACAAGCCCGTCAACTCTGGCGAAACGAGCCGTACGAACACACGGCGGCCCTGGGAGGCGACGATGCCCGCAGCGCGCGAATCCCTGTTGGACGCGGCCTACACGGCGCTCGCGCGACGCCCCTGGGGCGGTGTGCGGATGGTGGACGTGGCGGCGGTCGCCGGGGTGTCCCGGCAGACGCTCTACAACGAGTTCGGCAGCAAGGAGGGGCTCGCGCGGGCCCTCGTGCGGCGGGAGGCCGACGCCTATCTCGCGGGCGTCGACCGGGCCCTGAAGGAGGGCGGGCTCGACGTGGTCGCCGAGTGGACCGTGACCGCGGCGCGGCGCAATCCGCTGGTGCGGGCGGCGCTCACCGGGTGCTGGAGCGAACGGCTGCCGTCGCCGACGCTGTCCGCGGTGCCGTCCTCCTCCGCGGTGCCGGCGCAGCGCCGTGCGGACGGGCCGCTGCCCGCGCCCGCCGACTTCGTCACCGCCGTCCGGGACCGGTCGCTGGCCGTGCTCGGGGTGCCGGGCGCGTCCAAGACCGAGTCCGAGGCGCTGGCCCGGGACTGTGAACTGGCGGTCCGGCTGGCGCTGTCGTGCGTGCTGGCGCCGGTGGGGGAGGGCGGGGTGGGGCGGCTCGTGCGGGAGGCGCTGCGCTTGCGGGGTGGTTGAGGCGGGCCCTGTGCGGGGCGGCGCGTGGTCGGGTGCGGCGCCGTCGTGGCCGGTCGCGCAGTTCCCCGCGCCCCTGAAACGAGCTCCGCTCGTTCAGTGGCCGGAGCCCGACAGCTGTAGGCCGATCACGCCCGCGACGACCAGGCTGATCGAGACGATCTTCAGGGTCGACACCACGTCGCCCAGGAAGATCATCCCGTAGATCGCGGTGCCCGCCGCGCCGATGCCCGTCCAGACCGCGTACGCCGGGCCCACGTCCAGCTTCTTCAGGGACAGGGTCAGCAGGCCGAAGCTGCCCAGCGCGAAGCAGGCGAACGCGATCGTCGGCCACAGGCGGGTGAAGCCGTGCGAAAGTTTCAGGCAGACCGCGAACCCGGTCTCCAGGATCCCCGCGACGATGACCAGCAGCCACGCCATGTGATGTGCCTCCCGCGTTCCCACTGATCGTCCGGCTTGGTGCGATTATGCCTTTACCTGGTCGCGTGGGCAGCAAACAAGCCCGAGGTCAGTCCCCCTCGCGGCGCTCGCGCGTCGCGAGCAGCCGGCGCAGCGAGTACAGCCGCGCCGGATCCGCGTGCCCCTCCGCGACCCAGGCGTCCAGGGCGCAGTCCGGCTCGTCGTGGCTGCACGCGCGCGGGCAGTTCTCCGTGCCGGGCTCCAGATCGGGGAAGGCGTGGATGACCCGGGACGGGTCCACGTGGTGCAGGCCGAACGAGCGCACCCCCGGCGTGTCGACCACCCAGCCGGCGTCGTCCGGCAGGGGCAGCGCGAGCGCCGAGGTGGTGGTGTGCCGGCCGCGGCCGGTGACCGCGTTGACATGGCCCGTCGAGCGGCGCCGGTCGCCCGGGACCAGCGCGTTCACCAGGGTCGTCTTGCCGACGCCCGAGTGGCCGACGAACGCGGTGATCTTGCCGTCGAGCTGCTCGCGCACCCGCGCGACCGCCGTGCCGTTCTCCAGCTCCTCGCGGCTGGTCACCACGTAGGGGATGTCCAGGTCGCCGTACAGATCGAGGATCTTGGCCGGGTCCGCCAGGTCCGACTTGGTGAGGACCAGCAGCGGAGAGAGCCCGCCGTCGTACGCGGCGACCAGACAGCGGTCGATCATGCGCGGGCGCGGCTCGGGGTCGGCGAGCGCGGTGACGACGGCGAGCTGGTCCGCGTTGGCCACGACGACGCGCTCGTACGGGTCGTCGTCGTCCGCCGTGCGGCGCAGGACGGAGGTGCGCGGCTCGATCCGGACGATGCGGGCGAGCGTGTCCTTCTTGCCCGACAGGTCGCCGACGACCGACACCCGGTCGCCCACGACCGCCGCCTTGCGGCCCAGCTCACGGGCCTTCATCGCGGTGACCGGGACGTCGTCGATGAGGACGGTCAGCCGTCCCCGGTCCACGGTGAGGACCATGCCCTCCGCCGCGTCCTCGTGCTTGGGCCGGATGTTCGTCCGCGGCCGGTTCCCCTTGCGGTTGGGGCGCTGGCGGATGTCGTCCTCGTCGGTGTTCTTGCCGTAGCGGCGCATCGCGATGTTCCCTACGACCGGTCGGTCCCGAGCATCGCGGCCCACATGTCCGGGAAGTCCGGCAGCGTCTTCGCGGTCGTCGCCACGTTCTCGATCTGCACGCCCTCCACGGCCAGGCCGATGATCGCGCCCGCGGTCGCCATGCGGTGGTCGTCGTACGTGTGGAAGATCCCGCCGTGCAGCCGGCGCGGGCGGATGTGCAGGCCGTCGGCGGTCTCGGTGACGTCACCGCCCAGCTCGTTGATCTCCTTGGTGAGCGCCGCCAGCCGGTCCGTCTCGTGCAGCCGCAGGTGGGCGACGCCGCGCAGGGTGGACGGGCCGTCGGCGAGGGCGGCGACGGCCGCGATGCCGGGGGTCAGCTCGCCGACCTCGCTCAGGTCCACGTCGATGCCGTGGACGCTGCCGGAGCCGGTGAACTCGAGGCCCCGCTCGGTCAGCTCGCAGCTGCCACCCATCTGGGTGAAGATGTCGCGCAGTGCGTCGCCGGGCTGGGTGGTGTGGGCCGGCCAGTCCGGGATCGTCACCGAGCCGCCGGTGATCATCGCGGCGGCCAGGAACGGCTGGGCGTTGGAGAGGTCCGGCTCGATGACGATGTCCCGGCCGAGCAGGGCGCCCGGCGTGACCCGCCACACGTTCGCCTCGCCGCCCGACTCCGGGGTGTCCACCTGCGCGCCGACCGCGCGCAGCATGTCGACCGTCATCCGGATGTGCGGCATCGAGGGCAGCGAGGAGCCGGTGTGGCGGATCTCGACGCCCTGGTTGAAGCGCGGGCCCGACAGCAGCAGGGCCGACACGAACTGGGACGAGGACGAGGCGTCGATCTCGACCGGACCGCCTTCGAGCGCGCCGCCGCCGTGCACCGTCAGGGGGAGCGCGCCCCGGTTCTGGTCGTCGATCCGGGCGCCGAGAACGCGCAGCGCGTCGATCACGCCGTGCAGCGGACGCTCGTACGAACGCGGGTCGCCGTCGAACCGGATCGGCCCGTCGGCGAGCGTCGCGACCGGCGGGAGGAAGCGCATGACCGTGCCCGCGTTGCCGACGTCGACCGTGGCCGGACCCTGGAGGCCGGACGGGATGACGCGCCAGGCCTCGCCGGAGCCGTCCGGACCCACGCCCTCCTCGATGCCGACGCCCATGGCGCGCAGGGCGCCCGCCATCAGCAGGGTGTCGCGCGAGCGCAGCGGCCGGCGCAGCCAGCCCGGCTCGGCGGCCAGGGCGGCCAGCACGAGGGCACGGTTGGTGACGGATTTGGACCCCGGCACCTGAACGGTCGCGTCGACGGCGCCGCTCGCGAGAGGGGCGGGCCAGAGGGCGGTGTGCGCGGGGTCTGTGGTCATGCCTTTACTTTAGTGGGCGCATCCGGAGCCACCTGTTCACCGTCCGAGCAGCCAGCGGCCGCCGCCCAGTAGTGCGCACAGTGAGACGGCGTGGAAGAAAAACAGCCACATTCCCGCGGGGACGTGCGTGAGGCGGGAGAGCTGGTCCGCGTCCGAGTCGCCCGCCCCGCCCCTGCGGCGCTTCGCCTGCAGCTCGAACGCCGGACGGACGCCGCCGAGCAGCAGGAACCACACCACCGCGTACGCGAACGCCGCCTGCACCTGCGGTCCCGCCAGCCAGGACACCAGCAGGAAGGCGCCGCCCGAGACCACGACCGTCAGCACCCCGTACGCGTTCCTGATCATCACCAGCATCGCGATCAGCAGGGCCGTGGCCAGCCACAGCAGCAGCGTGATGTGCCCGGCGCCCAGCAGCGCGGCGCCGCCCAGGCCGAGCAGCGGCGGGGCCGTGTAGCCGGCCGCCGCGGTCAGGATCATGCCGAGGCCGTGCGGCTTGCCGCGGCTCACCGTCAGGCCGCTGGTGTCCGAGTGCAGCCGGATGCCGTCGAGGCGGCGGCCCATCAGCAGCGCGATCAGGCCGTGGCCGCCCTCGTGGGCGATGGTGATGGCGTTGCGCGAGAGCCGCCAGACGTTGTGCGGGACGATCGCCGCGAGGGCGGCGACGCCGGTGGCGATCACCACCCACAGGTCGGGGTCGGACTGGGTTCCGAAGATCCGGTCCCAGAGGCTGGCGTCCATGGTTCTTCCCGGCTCCCGTTCGGTGGGCGGCTTGCTTCTGGCACTGTGGCACGTATGTGCGGACGGTATGCATCGAGTCGTGGGCCCGAGGATCTCGCAGGAATCTTTGAGATCGAGAAGTGGGAGCCGGAGGAGGCCTTCGAGCCGGACTACAACGTGGCCCCCACCAAGGAGGTCTACGCGGTTCTCGACCGCCCCGTGAAAGACGCAGACGACCCGCGTCCGGTTCGCCAGTTGCGCAAGCTGAAGTGGGGGCTGGTGCCGTCCTGGGCGAAGACGCCCGAGGGCGGCGCCCGCATGATCAACGCGCGGGCCGAGACCGTCCACGAGAAGCCCTCGTACCGGAGGGCCTTCGCCGCGCGGCGCTGCGTCATCCCCGCCGACGGCTATTACGAGTGGGTGACCGCGTCCGCCGAGCGCGATCTCGAGGTCGAGGGCAAGAAGAAGCGGCCGCGCAAGCAGCCGTACTTCGTGACGCCGGCCGACGGGTCCGTCTTCGCGATGGCGGGCCTCTACGAGTTCTGGCGCGACCGCACGCTGCCGGACGAGCATCCGCTGGCCTGGTGGGTGACGTGCTCCGTGATCACCCTCGAGGCCGAGACGGCTCCGCTCGGGGTCGCGCCCGAGGAGGGGCCGCGCTCTCTGGCGGACATTCATCCCCGGATGCCGTTGATGCTGACGCCGGACCGGTGGGATGCGTGGCTCGATCCTTCGCGTACCGACGTGGAGGACGTACGGGGGTTGCTGGCGGCGCCTCCGGAGGGGCTGATGCGGGCGTATCCCGTGTCCACCGCCGTGAGCAATGTCCGCAACAACGGCCCCGAACTGCTGACGGAGCTGGAGGCGCCGGAGGAGGGCACGCTGTTCTAGGCCGGGCGTTCGTGGGTTCCCCGCGCGCCCCTGGGTGGTTCTTCGTGCGCGGGCCGGTGGCCGCTTCTCGCGCAGTTCCCCGCGCCCCTGGAAGCGAGCTCCGCTCGCCCAGGGGAAGGCTGCGCGCAGCGCACGCCTTCAGGGGCGCGGGGAACTGCGCGGCCGGCCACGACGGCGTCGCACCCGATCGATCAGGACATCACCCGGCACCATGATCGGGTGACCCCGACACATGAGACCGTGAGCACGCGGAGCGGCGACGCTCGGATCAGCTGGTATCCGGCCGCCCATCCGAACCTGATCCTGGCGGCGAGCCACGGCGCGGGCGGCGGCATCGAGGCCCGCGACCTCCAGGCCCTCGCCACGACCCTGCCCGCCCACGGAGTGACCGTCGCCCTGGTGGAGCAGCCCTGGCGCGTGGCCGGCAAGAAACTGGCCCCGGCGCCGAAGACCCTCGACGCCGCCTGGCACGACCTCTGGCCCGCGCTGACCGGCCCAGGCCTCCCGGTGATCGCCGGAGGCAGAAGCGCCGGCGCCCGCGTGGCCTGCCGCACCGCCGCCGGCCTCGGCGCCGCCGCCGTCCTCGCCCTGAGCTTCCCCCTGCACCCGCCGGGCAGGCCGGAGAAGTCCCGGGCCGACGAACTGCTCGGCGCGGGCCTGCCGACCCTCGTCGTGCAGGGCGGCAACGACCCCTTCGGCAAGCCCGCCGAGTTCCCGGACTCCACACGCTACGAACTGGTCGAGGTGCCCTACGGCGACCACGGTTTCGCGGTCCCCAAGCGCGCTCCCGTCGGCCAGGACGAGGCCCTCGCGACGATCACCGACGCCGTCCTCACGTGGACCCGGTCACTCGCCTGAATCCCGGGAATGCGAAGCGCGGGGCGACTGTTGTCCGGACTACCGGTGCACACCATTCGTACGAGAGGAAGTCCGCCGCATGGGTTCGACCATCTGCCCCAGTCGCAGCACCGCTCCTGACCTGGAGTGGAGCGTGCTGTCGGCTGCCAAGACCGCTCCTATTCGGGCGGCGGGCGGACCGGATCGTCGTCTATCCTCCGATTCGGGTGGAGCCTTCCCGGGATCCACGACGTCGCTTGAGGAGGTGGGTCCGGTCACAGGGACCGACGCAGGGACCGAACACGGCCAGCCCGACGAGCGGCCCGAGCCGGCGGAGACCGCCACCGAGCGCAGTGCGCGCTTCGAGCGGGACGCGCTGGAGTTCCTCGACCAGATGTACTCGGCCGCGCTGCGGATGACGCGCAACCCGGCGGACGCCGAGGACCTGGTGCAGGAGACGTATGCCAAGGCGTACGCGTCGTTCCACCAGTTCCGTGAGGGCACCAACCTCAAGGCGTGGCTGTACCGCATCCTGACGAACACCTTCATCAACTCGTACCGCAAGAAGCAGCGCGAGCCCCAGCGCAGTGCCGCCGAGGAGATCGAGGACTGGCAGCTCGCGCGTGCCGAGTCGCACATGTCGACCGGTCTGCGCTCCGCCGAGTCGCAGGCGCTCGACCACCTGCCGGACTCGGACGTGAAGTCGGCGCTCCAGGCGATCCCGGAGGAATTCCGCATCGCGGTCTATCTGGCCGACGTAGAGGGCTTTGCGTACAAGGAGATCGCGGACATCATGGGGACACCCATCGGGACAGTGATGTCCCGGCTCCACCGGGGCCGCCGCCAGCTGCGCGGCATGCTCGAGGACTACGCCCGCGACCGCGGGCTCGTCCCGGCCGGCGCCGGAGAGTCGAACGAAGCGAAAGGCTCGGGCTCATGAGCTGCGGAGAGCCGCACGAGACGGACTGCAGTGAAGTTCTCGATCATCTCTACGAGTTTCTCGACCATGAGATGCCGGACTCCGACTGCACCAAGTTCGAGGTGCACTTCGAGGAGTGCTCCCCGTGCCTGGAGAAGTACGGCCTGGAGCAGGCCGTGAAGAAGCTGGTCAAGCGGTGCTGCGGCTCGGACGACGTGCCCAGCGACCTGCGGGCCAAGGTCATGGGGCGGATCGAAGTGATCCGCTCCGGCCAGGGCGCGCCCGACGAGGGCACCCCGCTCGCCTGAGCCCGGCCGCACTCCGGCGAATGTCGTACCCAACTGCCCCACCTGATGTGGCAGTTGGGAGTGCCTTCGCCGTCAGTTTCACTCGATCGTGCTAATCCAGGGCCCTCTGTCCCCGTATTCGACGTGATGGCGCCCGGGCGGCGCGTCCCGCGGCCTAATCTCTGGTCTCCGTGAACGGAACGTCACGGGGAGGGAGTTGGGCATGCGGTCGGTTCCGCCGATGGCCGGTGCGTATGTGCTCCTGACGGCGGGCGCGGGCGCCTACTGCGCGGCGCCCGCGTTCTCGCCCGGTACCTCCTGGCCCGCCGTCGCGCTGCTCGCGTGCGTGTACGTGGGCTGTGGTCTGGCCGGGCGAGGGCCCCGGGGCATGGGGACGTTCTATCCCGTACTGCTCGCAGGAGCGTTTCTGCTGCCGCCGTCGGCCGCGGCGCTCGTCGCCGTGCCCGGCGCCCTGCTCGGGCAGGTCGAGCAGCGCCCGAAATGGCTGCGCCGCGTGTGGCGTGCGGCCCAACTCGCCGTCGCCGTATGGGCGTCGGCGGAGGTCTTCGGGGCGCTCGGCGGGGCCGCCGCGATCTCCGGGCCCCGGTTCCCGTACGCGCTGGTGCCCGGCGGCGCCGCCGTGCTCGCCTTCTGTGCCGCGCTCACGGTGCTGGACGGCGGGATTCTCGCCGCCGCCGAGCGCGTGCCGCTGCGGAGCGCCTGGCGCGGCCTCTTTCTGCGCTGCCTCGCGCCGGTGGCCGTGCATGGGCTCGCCGGACTGATGATGGCGGTGCTGTGGACGAGCGCGTACGGGCCCGTGGCGGCGCTGCTCGTCGTGCTGCCGATGTGCATCTCCTGCTGGGTGTTCGCCCAGTACCAGCGGGAACGCTCGGCCCACCAGGCCACCATCCGCGCCCTCGTGCAGGCCGTCGACATCAAGGACGGCTACACCCGCGGGCACAGCGAGCGGGTCGGACAGGCGTCCATGATGATCGCCCGTGAGCTGGGGATGCCCCACGAGCGGGCCGAGGTGCTGCGGTTCGCCGGGATCCTGCACGACGTCGGGAAGCTGGGCGTGCCGACGCGGCTGCTGCGCAAGGACGGGCCGCTGACCCCCGAGGAACGCAAGGTCATCGAGCTGCATCCGGAGTACGGGCACGAGATGGTGCGCGGCATCGGCTTTCTGGGGGAGGCGCGCGCCGCGATCCTGCACCACCACGAGCGGCTGGACGGGAGCGGGTATCCGTACGGGCTCGTGGGGACGCAGATCCCGGAGTTCGCCCGGGTCGTGGCGGTGGCCGACGCCTTCGACGCGATGACGTCGACGCGGACGTATTCGCGGGCGCGGCCGGTGCCGGTGGCTGTCGCCGAGCTGGAGCGGTGTGCGGGGACGCAGTTCGATCCGGTGATGGTGGGGGCGTTGGCGCGGGCGCTCGACCGGGAGGGGTGGCATCCGATGGTGACGGCGGACGAGGCGGGCGGGGTGCCTGCCGGCCGGGCCGAGACGGTGCCGTTGCGCGGGGCTTCGGCGCGATGACGCGGGGCGGGCTCTCTAGTGGGGCGTCCGGCGCCGACCGGACCGGGCCGGGGTCGCAGCCGGGCCCGGAGGGAGGCGCGCCCGGCGCCGGGGGCCGCCTTGCCCACCCTGCCGCCCCTGGCGGCAGATTGCCCAAGGCTGCGGCGGGGGTGTACGGCGTGGCCGGAGTGCTGGCCCTCGTCGCGTTCGTCTCCACTGTTTCGCGCGGGGTCGACGAGCGTGGGGTCGCGCTCGGGTTCGGGGTGCTGGTCGCCGTGGGGGAGCTGGCGCGCTGGGGCGGGGGCGGCGACCGGGAGTCCGCGCCGCTCGGGGCCGCGGGCGCGCTGGCGTACGCACTGCTCGGCTCGGTCGCCGGACGGAGCACGCACCACGGGGTGCTCCAGGTCGTCGCCGTCGCCGTGGCGGGCGCCCTCGTCGGCTGCGTCCCGCACGTGGCCCGGGGCTGCGGGCCCTCGCTCGACCACATGGCGCGGCGGGTGCTGACCGTCGGGTTCGCCGCCGCCTGCTTCCAGCCGCTGTACAACCAGGGCAGGGCCGGGGAGTGGTTCGGCGACGGCGCGCCCTACGCGCTGTTCGTCGTCGGCCTGCTGGCGCTGACCGGACTGTGCGACGCCGTGCTCGCCGCGGCCATGGCCCACGCGCGCACCCGCTGGCCGTTCGGGCCGCTGCTGCGCGACGAGATGCGGGCCATGCTCGGCATCGGCACCGCCGTCGGCGCGACCGGGGCCGTGCTGGCGCTGGCCGTGGGCGTCGCCGGGCTGTGGGCGCTGCCCGTCATCAGCCTGCCGCTGCTCCTGACCCAGCTGGCCTTCCGGCGCTACTCCGCGGTCCGCGCCACGTACCGCCAGACCATCGCCTCGCTGGCCCGCGCCACCGAGATCGCCGGGTACACCCCGCACGGGCACGCCCACCGGGTCGCGGCGCTGAGCCGTGCCATAGGGCGTGAGATGGGGCTCTCCGGGCCCGACCTGACCGTTCTGGAGTACGCGGCCCTGATGCACGACATCGGGCAGCTCTCGCTCGTCGACCCGGTGCGGGACGGGGCCACCGCGACCCTGCCCGTCAGCCAGCAGCGCCGGATAGCACTCCTGGGTGGCGCCGTCGTCCGGCAGACCGGGGTGGACTCCCAGGTGGCCGTCGTCGTCGAGCGGCTGGCCGATCCGTACCGGGAACAGCCGCTCACCGCACGGATTGTGCGGACAGCGAACGCCTACGACGAGATGGCCCGGGGAACGGGACCCCAGGGACCGCTCGCCGCCCTGGAGGGACTGCGTCTGGCCACCGGCAGGGAGTACCAGCCGGAGGTCGTCGAGGCACTGGCCAGGGTGGTGTCGCACCCCGGTCTGAGCCTAGGGTCGGCTGGGTAACCCATGGGTAATGAGCGGGTCTCCGACCGTCCGTGGTTGGATGCAAAAGAGCGACCAAAGAGGGGGTCCGCGGGCACGGGCCTCAAGTATCGGCAGGCGGGAATCGTGAGGATCTTCGGCAAGGGACGGCACCGGCCCTCCGCCTCGTGGCGGCAGGCCACAGATCGTGCGTTCACGCTGATCGGCGACGGGCGGTACGAGGACGCGGGGGCGCTGCTGACCCGCGCCGCCGACCTGGAGCCGTGGCTCTCCGAGTCCTGGTTCAACCTCGCGCTGCTGCACAAGTTCCGGCACGACTGGGAGCAGGCGCGGACGGCCGGACTGCGCGCCGTCGCCCTGCTGGACCGGGAGACCGGCGCCCCGGACTGGTGGAACGTCGGGATCGCCGCCACCGCCCTCCAGGACTGGCCGCTGGCCCGCAGGGCCTGGCAGGCGTACGGGCTGCGGGTGCCCGGCGGGGCCACCGCGTCCGGTGAGCCCACGGGCATGGAGCTCGGCAGCGCCGCCGTGCGGCTGTCGCCGGAGGGCGAGGCCGAGGTCGTGTGGGGGCGCAGGCTCGACCCCGCGCGCATCGAGGTGCTCTCCATCCCGCTGCCGTCCTCCGGGCGGCGCTGGGGCGAGGTCGTGCTGCACGACGGGGTGCCCCACGGCGAGCGGACCACCGCCGCCGGACACTCCTTCCCGGTCTTCGACGAGATCGAGCTGTGGGCGCCCTCGCCGGTGCCCACCTGGGTCGTGCTCCTGGAGGCCGCCACCGAGTCCGACCGGGACGCCCTGGAGCGACTGGCCGCCGACGCCGGGTTCGCCGCCGAGGACTGGTCCTCGTCGGTGCGGCTGCTGTGCCGGATGTGCTCGGAGTCCCGGATGCCGTCCGACGAGGGCGACGAGGAGCACCTCGATCCGCACGACCACAGCGAGCCGGGGCATCCCGGGCCGCTGGGGCACCGGACGGACGGGCAGCTGTGGGTGCCGGAGCGCGAGTGCGGGGTCGCTGCGCCGGCTTCTCTGGTGCGGGGGCTGCTCGACGGGTGGGTCGCCGATTCGCCGGATTCTCGTGACTGGCGGGATCTCGAAGAGGTGTGCTGAGCGGCGTGTCCCTCTGACGGTTCGTCGTGGCTGGGCGCGCCGTTCCCCGGGCCCCTGGCGGGGCTGTGCTCCCCGTACCCTGTAGAGGTAACCCCGTATTCCCAGGAAGGCTCACGTCCGTCATGGCTCAGCAGGACACCGACGACCAGCAGCACGGCGGCGTGCTCCCCGTCGACGACGAGGGATTCGTCGTCGACACCGAGGACTGCGAGGCACGCGAGGCGGCGTACCGGGAGCGGGGCACTTCGCGGCCGATCACCGTCGTCGGGAACCCCGTCCTGCACAAGGAGTGCAAGGACGTCACCGAGTTCGACGACGAGCTGGCCCGGCTGGTCGACGACATGTTCGCCAGCCAGCGCACCGCCGAGGGCGTCGGCCTCGCCGCCAACCAGATCGGCGTGGACCGCAAGGTCTTCGTGTACGACTGCCCGGACGACGAGGGCGTGCGCCACACCGGCGTCGTCTGCAACCCGGTGCTGCGCGAGCTGCCCGCCGACCAGCGCCGTCTCGACGACTCGAACGAGGGCTGCCTGTCCGTGCCGACGGCGTACGCCGAACTCGCGCGCCCCGACTACGCCGTGGTCACCGGGCAGGACGAGAAGGGCAACGCGATCACGGTGCGCGGCACCGGCTACTTCGCGCGCTGCCTCCAGCACGAGACGGACCACCTGTACGGGTACCTCTACATCGACCGGCTGTCGAAGCGCGAGCGCAAGAACGCCCTGAAGCAGATGGAAGAGGGCACCCCGCGCTACCCCGTGGTCGCCAACGGCTGATTCACCGCCCCGAAACGGCGCCTGGCACGGAGAGATCCGGCCAGGCGCCGTTCGCGTTCCCGCACCCGGCCTGGCTGACGTGCGATCGCACGCGCGGGTGTGCGCCCGCGTGTGCGAACAAGATCGGCCGGACATGATTCAGATCCGGTCATGTAAGGGGACGAATCCGGTGACTAGGGGTAGTGAGGGGAGCAAATCCGTTCCCAGAACGGTCAGTTGTGGTGCTGAATAGAAAGCGCGGGGATACGCAACGGCGCGCGCCCGGCACTGCGGGAGGGGTGTACGCCTTCGGCCGACAGAGAGGGGTTTGTTCGTGCCTGCCTATCCACATGCTCCACATGCGGCAGTACCGCCGGCGCTGGCACTACCGGTGATCGAGGACGCGTTTCCTCGCAACCTGCATCCGTATTGGCCGAAGCTCCAGGAGAAGACGCGTACCTGGCTGCTCGAAAAGCGGCTCATGCCCGCCGACAAGGTGGAGAAATATGCCGACGGTCTGTGCTACACGGACTTGGTCGCGGGCTACTACATGGGTGCGCCGAACGACCTCCTCGAAGCGATAGCCGACTTCAGTGCCTGGTTCTTCGCCTGGGACGACCGGCACGACCGTGACGTGGTGCACGGCAGGACGGCGAACTGGCGGCGGCTCGCCGTGCAGTTGCACGCGGCCACGGAGGCCCCGCAACTGCACCTGGACCACCCGGATCCACTGGTCGCGGGGTTCGCGGACTGCTTCGACCGGTTCTACGGCCGGCTGAGCAGGTCCTGGGACGCCCGGTTCGCGCGCCACTTCCACGTGGTGATCGACGCGTACGACGAGGAGTTCCGCAACAGGATGACGGGGACCGTGCCGACGGTCGACGCGTACATCGCTCTGCGGCGCCGGACTTTCGCCCACTGGATATGGATCGATCTGCTCGAACCGGTCGCCCAGTACGAACTCCCCACATGGGTGCGGAAGAACGAGGCATTCATGCGGGCCGCACTCGCAACCCAGGATTTCTCCGCCTGGTACAACGACCTCTGCTCGCTGCCCAAGGAACTCGCGGGGCAGGAATTGCACAACCTCGGGATAAGCCTCATCAAGCATGAGGGAATTTCCGTGCGGGAGGCCGTGAAGGAAGTCCACCGCAGGGTTCAGGGAACCGTCTCCGATTTCCTTGAGGCGGAACGGGAGATCGGGCTGACCGCGGTCTCCGCGGAACAGATAGGACCGCACGGAAGGGAACTCGCGGCGGCCATCGGGTCGTGCGTCGAAAACATGCGGAACTGGTTCAGCTCCGTGTACTGGTTCCACCACGAATCGGGGCGCTATCAGGTCGACACCTGGGACGACCGGGCCACCCCGCCGTACATCACCGACACGCCACGAACCGATCAGGTGGGTGACCGCGCATGACCCTCGAATCCACGCTGCCGCACCCGGCACGGACACCGGAGACGGAGCCGAAGCCGCCGCCGCCCGCCCCCGGCGGCGCGCCGCTCGTCGGCCACGCCTGGAACCTGCTGCGCGACCCGCTCGCCTTCCTCACCTCGCTGCGCGACGGCGGCGAGGTGGTGCGGATCAGGCTGGGTCCCAAGAACGCCGTCGCGGTGAACGCCCCGGAACTCGTCGAACGGCTCCTGCGGAGCCCGGACTACCTGGTCGGCGGGGCCCTGTGGGACACGCTCGGCGTGCTGCTCGGCCAGGGCGTGGCGACCAGCAACGGAGCGCGGCACCGGCGCCAGCGCCGGGCCCTGCAGCCCGCGTTCCGGCCGGACCGGATAGCCGAGTACGGCGTGCTGATGGCGGAGGAGGCGCAGCGCACCGCCGACGGGCTGCGCCCCGGTCAGACCGTCGACATCGCCGGGGAGATGTTCCGCACCGCGACCCGCACGGCGGCCCGCTCGCTGCTGTGCATCGAGGCGCTGGACGAGCGCGCCGAGCGGCTCTGCACGGCCCTCGGCACCGTTTTCGACGGGATGTACCGGCGGATGATTCTGTCCGTCGGACCGCTCTACCGGCTGCCTCTTCCGGCCAATCGGCGATTCGAGCGGGCGTTGGCCGATTTGCATCGGCTGGTCGACGAGATCATCGCCGAGCGACGGGACGCGAGGGCGTCGGGAGACAATGCGGAAGCCCTCCTCACCACATTGCTTCAGGCCCGCGACGAGAACGGTGAACTGGTCACCGAACAAGAGGTCCACGACCAAGTCATCGCCCTGCTGGTGGCCGGTGGCGAGAATGTGGCGAAGACGCTGGCGTGGACCCTGCAACTTCTCGCCGAACACCCCGAGCACGAAAGGCGGTTGTACGAGGAAGTTGAATCCGTGACGGGTGGCAGGCCGGTCGCTTTCGGCGACCTCAAGGAACTCGCATATATGCGGAATCTCATCACCGAGTCGATGCGGATTCGACCCGCGGCCTGGATATTCACCCGGGTCGCCGCCGTCGACACCGAGCTGGGCGGGTACCGGATTCCGGCCGGGACCGACATCTTCTACAGCCCGTACGCGATGCAGCGCGACCCGCGCTCCTTCGAGGACGCGCTGGACTTCGACCCCGACCGCTGGCTCCCGGAGCGCCGCACGCGGGCCGCGCAGGTCGCGCACCAGCCCTTCGGCACCGGCAACCGCAAGTGCCCCGGCGATCACTACAGCATGACCGAACTGGCCCTGACCCTCGGCACGTTGGTGGCGAAGTGGCGGTTCGTGCGGGTGCCGGAGACGGACTCGACGCCGCGCCTCGGCATCACGCTCCAGCCCAGGAACGCCGCGCTGCGGGTGGAGGCGCGGACACCCTAGGCGCCGCTAACCGGCCAGCCGCACCCGGAAGGTGCGGCGGAAGGCGTTCGGCGTCGTGCCGAGCACCTTCATGAACTGGTGGCGCATCGCCGCGGCGTTGCCGAATCCGGCGCGCCCGGCGATGGCGTCCACCGTCTCGTCCGTGCCCTCCAGCAACTCCTGCGCGAACAGCACCCGTTGACGCAGCAGCCAGCGGTAGGGCGTGGTGCCCGTCTCCTGGAGGAAGCGGCGGGCGAAGGTGCGCGGCGACATGAGCGCCCGCGCCGCCAGCTCCTCCACGGTCACCGGGTCGGCCAGGTGCCGCTCCATCCAGGCCAGCACCTCGCCGACGGTGTCGCAGCGCGTCGTCGGCAGCGGCCGCTCCACGTACTGGGCCTGGCCGCCGTCGCGGTGCGGCGGGACGACCATCCGCCGCGCGATCGTGTTGGCCACCTCGGCGCCGTGCTCGGTGCGCACGATGTGCAGACAGGCGTCGATGCCGGCGGCGGTGCCGGCCGAGGTGATCACCGGGCTCTCGTCGACGTAGAGCACGTCCTGGTCGACGCGGGTGCGCGGGAACTGCCGGGCGAGCTCACGCGCGTACCGCCAGTGGACCGCGCAGCGGCGTCCGTCGAGGAGCCCCGCGGCGCCCAGCACGAACACGCCCGCGCAGAGGCTGAGCACGCGCGTCCCCCGGTCGACCGCCTGGCGCAGCGCGTCCAGGAGTTCCGGCGGGTAGGAGTCGAAGCGCCGTCCCGCCGAGGGGATCGCGATGAGGTCCGCCTCCTCCAGCCGTTCGAGGCCGTAGGGGGTCGAGACCGTCATGCCGGGGACATGGGTGGTCAGGGACGGGCTCTCGGCCGAGACCACCGCGAAGTCGTACACGGGCAGTCCCGCGTCGCCGCGGTCGAGGCCGAACACCTCGCAGACGACGCCGAGTTCGAAGGGATGCACACCGTCGAGCAGCACTGCGGCCACGTTCTTCAGCATGCCCACCAGTGTGCCGCAGAGTTGGCAGTAATTCACGGTCCGATGACAGTCCTGCCACTGCCGCGGGGGTCGCGGCGGCGCCAGAGTAGAGGCATGAACACAGCGATGAACTACCTGACCGTCCTCTTCGTCTTCCTCCTCCTCGCCGGTCCCTCCCTGTACGGGATCGCCCGCGACCGCCGGATCGACCGGGAGATCCGGGCCGCCCGCGAGGCCGAGGAGCGGCGCTCCCGCTACGCGGCCGTCGCCTGAGCCGGCCGCCGTCCGAAGGCCAGCAGATGCGAACTCGCCACCGTCAGCTCCGGATGCGGCTCGGCCAGCCGGGCCGCCGCCAGAGCGGACCTGAACAGGTCGGAGTCGGGGCTGATGCGCAGGCCGGCCGTCAGTTCGGCGGCCTTCAGGAGGGCGTCGCCGGGGCCCTCCACCCCGTACACCCGGACCTCGGCGAGACCCGCGGCCCGCAGCTCGTCCGCCAGCTCCTCGGTGCGGTGGAAGTACGCGCTGGTGAACAGCTTTCCCGCGTTGCTCCCGGTCGTCAGGATGCGCGGCATCCGCTCGTCGATCCCGTCCAGGTGCAGCCGTGCGTGCGCCGTGTTGTCGAAGACCGGCGCGAACCGCTGGATCCCGGCCGCGACCACCAGACCGCCCGGCCTCACCACCCGCAGCGCCTGCGCCAACGCCCGCTCACGCTCCGCCGGTTCGGGCAGATGGTAGAGCGGGCCCAGGAACAGCACGACGTCGTACGAGGCGTCGGCGGCGGACAGCGCCCGCGCGTCCCCCACCTCGACCGTGTACGCCGCACTCGCCTCCCGCGCCTGCGCCACATGCCGCTCGACCGGGTCGACGAGATGCACCCGGTACCCGTCCGCCGCCAGCCACCGCGCATGCACGCCGGGCCCGCCGCCCACGTCCAGGACGGACGCGGGGGCGGGCGGCAGATGGCGGCGCAGCAGCTCCTGGGTGCGGACGAGTTCCAGGACCCCGCACGCGGAGTCCGTGAGCCGGGTCTGCTCGTCGTAGTCGTCGGAGTAGAACTCCGCTATCTCACGCGCCAGTCGAGGTGTCGTCATGCACCGAGTCTGGCGACGCGAGGAGAGCGGGGCACATCGATTTCCCGGCGCGCGCCGGACTAGAACTCCTCGTCGAAGCCGACCGAACCCTCGACCGCGACCTGGTACGCGGACGGACGGCGCTCGAAGAAGTTGGTCAGCTCCTGGACGCCCTGGAGCTCCATGAACGCGAACGGGTTCTCCGAGCCGTACACCGGCGCGAAGCCGAGGCGCTGGAGGCGCTGGTCGGCGACGCACTCCAGGTACTGGCGCATCGAGTCGGTGTTCATGCCCGGCAGGCCCTCACCGCACAGGTCGCGACCGAACTGCAGCTCCGCCTCGACCGCCTCCCGCAGCATGTCGGTGACCTGCTGCTCCAGCGCCTCGTCGAAGAGCTCCGGCTCCTCCTTGCGGACGGTGTCGACCACGTCGAAGGCGAACGACATGTGCATCGTCTCGTCGCGGAACACCCAGTTCGTGCCGGTGGCCAGGCCGTGCAGCAGGCCCCGGCTGCGGAACCAGTAGACGTAGGCGAAGGCGCCGTAGAAGAACAGGCCCTCGATGCACGCCGCGAAGCAGATCAGGTTGAGCAGGAAGCGGCGGCGGTCCGCCTTGGACTCCAGGCGGTCCAGCTTCTCCACCGAGTCCATCCACTTGAAGCAGAACTCGGCCTTCTCACGGATCGACGGGATGTTCTCCACCGCGGCGAAGGCGGCCGTCCGGTCCTCCGGATCGGGGAGGTAGGTGTCGAGCAGCGTCAGATAGAACTGGACGTGCACGGCCTCCTCGAAGAGCTGGCGCGAGAGGTAGAGCCGCGCCTCGGGGGAGTTGATGTGCTTGTAGAGCGTGAGCACCAGGTTGTTCGCGACGATCGAGTCGCCCGTCGCGAAGAACGCGACCAGCCGGCCGATCATGTGCTGCTCGCCGGGGCTGAGCTTCGCGAGGTCGGCGACGTCCGAGTGGAGGTCGACCTCCTCGACGGTCCAGGTGTTCTTGATCGCGTCGCGGTAGCGCTCGTAGAAGTCCGGGTAGCGCATGGGGCGCAGGGTCAGTTCGAAGCCCGGGTCGAGCAGGTTCTTGTCCGAGGAAGAAGTGGTCATTACTGGCAGGCCTCGCAGGACTCGGGGTTTTCCAGGGAGCAGGCGACCGCGTCGGGGTCGGCCACCTGTACGGGGACGGTGGCGCGGGCCGCCGCCCGGGCGATGCGCGTCGCGGGGCGCGAGCGCAGGTAGTACGTCGTCTTCAGGCCCGACTTCCAGGCGTACGCGTACATCGAGGAGAGCTTGCCGATGGTCGGCGTCTCCAGGAACAGGTTCAGGGACTGGGCCTGGTCGAGGAAGGCGGTACGGGCCGCCGCCATGTCGATGAGGCCGCGCTGCGGGATCTCCCACGCGGTGCGGTACAGCGCCCGCACGTCGTCCGGCACCCAGGTGAAGCCCTGCACCGAGCCGTTGGACTCGCGCAGCGCCTCACGGGTCTGCGCGTCCCACACGCCGAGCGCCTTCAGCTCGTCCACCAGGTACGAGTTGACCTGGAGGAACTCGCCCGACAGCGTCTCGCGCTTGAACAGGTTGGAGACCTGCGGCTCGATGCACTCGTACACACCGGCGATCGAGGCGATCGTGGCCGTCGGCGCGATGGCGAGCAGCAGCGAGTTCCGCATGCCGGTGGTGGCGATACGTTCCCGCAGCGCGGCCCAGCGCTCCGGCCACGTGAACTCGACGTCGTAGTGGTCGGGGTGCAGGACGCCGCGCGCGGTGCGGGTCTTCTCCCAGGCGGGGAGCGGGCCGTTGCGCTCGGCGAGGTCCGCCGACGCCTCGTACGCGGCGAGCATGATCCGCTCCTGGAGCCGCGTGGACAGCGCCTTCGCCTCGGGGGAGTCGAACGGCAGCCGCAGCTTGAAGAAGACGTCCTGGAGGCCCATCGCGCCCAGGCCCACCGGGCGCCAGCGGGCGTTGGAGCGGCCCGCCTGCTCGGTCGGGTAGAAGTTGATGTCGACGACGCGGTCGAGGAAGGTGACGGCCGTGCGGACGGTCTCGTCGAGGCGCTCCCAGTCGATGTCGCCCTCGACCACGAACGAGCCCAGGTTCACCGAGCCGAGGTTGCAGACGGCGGTCTCCCCGTCGTCCGTGACCTCCAGGATCTCGGTGCACAGGTTCGAGGAGTGGACCGTGTGGCCGGGCTCCGCGGTCTGGTTGGCGGTGCGGTTGGCGGCGTCCTTGAACGTCATCCAGCCGTTGCCGGTCTGCGCGAGGGTGCGCATCATGCGGCCGTACAGATCGCGGGCGGGGATGGTCTTGAGCGCCTTCCCCTCGGCCTCGGCCTTCCGGTACGCGGCGTCGAAGTCGTCGCCCCACAGGTCGACCAGCTCGGGCACGTCGGCCGGCGAGAACAGCGACCACGGCCGGTCGGCGTCCACCCGGCGCATGAACTCGTCCGGGATCCAGTGCGCCAGATTCAGGTTGTGGGTGCGCCGGGCGTCCTCGCCGGTGTTGTCCCGCAGCTCCAGGAACTCCTCGATATCGGAGTGCCAGGTCTCCAGGTAGACGGCGGCCGCGCCCTTGCGGCGCCCGCCCTGGTTCACCGCCGCGACCGACGCGTCGAGGGTCTTCAGGAACGGGACGATGCCGTTGGAGTGGCCGTTCGTGCCGCGGATCAGCGAACCGCGCGAGCGGACGCGGGAGTACGAGAGGCCGATGCCGCCCGCGTGCTTCGAGAGCCGGGCCACCTGGTGGTAGCGGTCGTAGATCGAGTCCAGCTCGTCCAGCGGCGAGTCGAGGAGGTAGCAGCTCGACATCTGCGGGTGCCGGGTGCCGGAGTTGAAGAGCGTGGGGGAGGAGGGGAGGTAGTCGAGCCGGCTCATCAGGCCGTACAGCGCGGCGACCTCGTCGAGCGCGCGCGCCGAGTCGTCCTCGGCGAGACCGGCCGCGACCCGCAGCATGAAGTGCTGGGGCGTCTCGATCACCTTGCGGGTGATCGGGTGGCGCAGCAGGTAGCGGCTGAAGACGGTGCGCAGACCGAAGTAGCCGAAGCGGTCGTCGGCCGCGCGGTCCACCAGCGCGTCGAGCCGCGCGGCGTGCACACGGACGAACTCGGCGGTGCGGTCCGCGATCAGGCCCTCACGGTGACCGACGGCGATCGACCCGGTGAACGACGTCACGCCCTGCGAGGCCGCCTCGGCGGCGATGGAGAGGGTGAGCAGTCGCGCGGCGAGCCGGGAGTAGACGGGGTCCTCGGAGATCAGCCCGGCCGCGCCCTCGGTGGCGAGTTCGCGCAGCTCGGCCTCGTCGGCCCGCGCGCTGCGGCCCCGCAGCGCGGCGGCCGCGACCCGGCCGGGATCCGCGGCGGGCAGATCGGCGGTCAGCTCGGTCAGGGTGCGCAGCAACGCGGTACCGGGGGCATCCGCCTCGGCCACGACTGAGGCAGGATCAGCGGGCGCGATGGTCACGGTGGGGCTCTCCCTCGCTCGGCTCGGGGCCCGCGGGGAGACAGTGGCAGGGGCCCGCGCACGGCAGGGCCCGCGTCACCGGCCCATTCCACGAGGCCCGGACGTCGTCGACACCCGGGCCGGGCGGCTCGGGTGTGCCGTCGGCAGGTCCTCGGACTCCGTGACGCCTGTATGAGGCTTACGTTCACCGTTGCGGGACAGTTCCGGATTTGCACCGGATTCCCCTGCGCTGACAGCGAGAGCGAGCATACATGTTGTGCCGGGTGTTCGCCGCAGCCCCACATCTTGTGTCGGCTAAGGTCTCGCAGTGTGAGCGTTCCTGGGGAGGGCGATGCCATGCGCGGGTGGCGGACGGCGGCCTTGGTGCCGGTTCTGGCGGGGCTTCTGGCGGGGTGCGGTGCCGACCGGCCGGAAGCGGCGGAGGCGAAGCGGCCCGCGTCGAGCCGACCCGCGTCCCCGACGCCGACGCCGACGCGCCCGGAGGCGCCCCGTCCGGAGGTGGTCCTGCCGACCGGCCCGGCGACCGCGCCCGGGCTCGACGCCGTGGCGGCCGACGGGCGCACCTTCAGCGCCGAGCGGCTGCGGGACGCCCTGCTGCCCGCGTCCGCCTTCGGGCGGGGCCTGGAGCGCGACGAGGTGCTCGCGATGCCGTTCGAGTCCACCCGCGAGCAGCGGCGCGGCCGGTGGTCGTACTGCCTGGAGAGCGAGGCGGACCCGGCGTGGCTCGGCCCCGCGGCCTACCGCGGCACCACGGCCTCCACGTACGCCTCCTGGGTCGACCGGAACCACGCGCCGCCACGCGGTCACATCGTGGTCACTCAAGTCCTCGTGTCGCTGCGTCCCGAGGCGGCCCGCGCTCTGCACCGGGTCGAGCTGGACATCCTGCGCCACTGCCCGGAGTTCGCTTCCGACATGGAGGCCGGCTCCGCCACCGAGCGCTACCGCACCGAGCCGCTGGAGGGTCTCGGCGACGAGGCGTACCTGGAGATCCAGGACATCTCCTACGAGGGCGACACCAGGACCACGTACACCGCCCACGTCCGCGTCGGCGGGGTCCTCGTCCGGGTGATCAGCGGCGAGGGAGCCGACCGCGACGCGACCGTCCGCTGGGCCGCGCAGCTCGCCCGGGACGTGCGCGGCGATCTGTACGGGATCAGTCGCTGAGCCTCAACTCGTAGCCGATGAGCGCCACTTCGGGCACCGGTGCCCAGTCCCGGCCGGGTGCCCGGCGGAACCCGAGCCGCTCGTAGAGCCGGTGCGAGGCGGTCGCGACGGGCTGGGTGGACAGCACGAGGGCCGTGCGTCCGTCGGCCCGCGCGCGGTCGATCACGGCCCGCACGAGGGCCGCCCCCGCGCCCTGCCCGCGCGCCTCGGCGGCCACGGCCAGCATCCGGAACTCGGCCTCGCCCTCCCGGGCCACCTCGGCGTACGGATGGTCGTGCGCGGGGACGTACGTGACGCCGCCGAGCACGGCCCCGTCGGGGCCGACGGCGACGAGCACGGTGGCCTCCCGGGCGCGCCGCGCGACATCGCGCAGCTCACCCGCGTACCAGTCGCTCTCGCCGAACGCGAGCAGCCCGCTGTCCAGATAGGCGGCGGCACCGATCTCGCCGAGCCGGGCGTGGTCCTCGGGGCGCACGGCCCGGACGGTGACGGCGGCGGGAGCGCTCATGCCGCGCTCGGCTGCTTGAGGAGGGTGTTCACGAAGTCCTCGGTGAAGTTGCGGGGGCCGGTGCCGAGGGCGACCCGGCCGCGCCGCTCGGTGCGGGCCGCGACCAGCGGGGACTCCTGGTAGTAGGCGCGGGGGTAGTCCGCGTCGTAGGGGATGAACACGGTCTTGCCGCGGGTGAGTTCGGAGCCGCACTCCACCACGACGGTGCCCTCGGCGGCGGTCACGAACGACTCGTCGGCGCACACGCCCACGGCCAGCGGGTCGTGCAGCGGGGAGCCGCCGGTCTCGCGGTACGCGCCGAGGTAGAAGTCCATCAGACGGGAGGTGAGCGCCATGCCCTCGCCGGCCGCCCGCAGGGTCTCCAGGTCGTCGGTGGTGAACCGCCAGCCGTGCGTCGCGTCGAGGCCGACCATCGTGTACGCGATGCCGGAGGAGACGACGAGGTCCACGGCGTCCGGGTCGGCCCACGCGTTGAACTCGGCGACCGGCGTGATGTTCCCGGGCACGTCGGCGGCGCCGCCCATGAAGACGAGCTTCTTCACGCGCCGCGCGAAGTCCGGGTCCTCGGTGAGCGCGAGGGCCACATTGGTGAGCGGTCCCGTGGCGCAGACGGTGAGGTCGCCCTCGTACTCCCGCGAGAGCCGCAGCAGGGCCTGCGCGGAGGACTCGGTGACCTCGGGCGCGGTGGAGTCGGGCAGCGTCTCGGCGCCGAGCCCGGAGGCGCCGTGGAACTCACCGGCCGCCGAGTAGGGCAGCCGGGTGAGCGGGCGGCCTGCGCCCCGGTGCACGGACACGTCCCCGTCGATGCCGAAGGCCCGGGCGAGCGCGCGGCCGTTGCGGAAGGTCTGCTCCGCGGGGACGTTGCCGCCGACGGTCGTGTACGCCTTCAGGTCCCACAGCCCGGTGCCGAGCAGGTACTGGAGGGCTACGGCGTCGTCGATGCCGGGGTCGCTGTCGAGAACGATGGGGGCGGGCACTTTTCCTCCAGGGCGGGTGGTGCGGGGCTTACCGGGTCACCGTAACGGGACAAGCCCCTCCGGTCGGGAGGGGCTCGTCAGGTGGACGTGGTGGCGCTAGTGACCGGCGCCCACGGTGGGCAGCTCGACCTTGACGCCCTTGTCGCCCGCGTCGGCGGTGTAGTCCGACGGGGACGTCTCGTCGATGCCGTCCGGCGCCTTCAGCGCGCGCAGGACGAAGGTGAGCACGACGGTCACGACGACGTTCAGGACGATCGCCGTCATGCCGATGTAGCCGATCTGCCCGATGCCGGGGATCTCGGCCGAGGATCCGCCGAAGTGCTTCTGCGTCGCCGACTCGACGTTCCACGCGGCGACCGTGCCGTAGACCATGCCGACGGCCCAGCCGGCGAGCAGCGCCCAGCGGTGGAACCAGCGGGTGAACAGACCGCCGACGAGCGCCGGGAAGGTCTGGAGGATCCAGATGCCGCCGAGCAGCTGGAAGTTGATCGCGACCGTCTTGTCCATGGTGAGGACGAAGGCGAGCGCGCCGACCTTCACCAGCAGCGACACCAGCTTGGAGACCTTGGTCTCCTGCTGCGGGGTCGCGTCCGGCTTGATGAAGTCCTTGTAGATGTTGCGGGTGAAGAGGTTGGCGGCCGCGATGGACATGATGGCCGCGGGCACCAGCGCGCCGATGCCGATCGCCGCGAAGGCCACGCCCGCGAACCAGTCGGGGAACATGTCCTCGAACAGCTGCGGGATCGCCAACTGCCCGTTCTGCACCTTGATCCCGGCCGCGATCGCCATGAACCCGAGCAGCGCGAGCAGGCCCAGCATGAGCGAGTACAGCGGCAGGATCGTGGTGTTGCGGCGGATCACGTTGCGGCTCTTGGAGGACAGGGTCGCCGTGATCGAGTGCGGGTACATGAACAGCGCGAGGGCCGAGCCGAGCGCCAGCGTCGCGTACGTCCAGGTGCCCGACGATCCGGGCGCGAGCCCGGCGACCGGCTTGCCGGCCGCCTTGTTCGCGGCGTCGAACTTGTCGGAGGCCGCCGCGAAGATGTCGTCGAAGCCGCCCAGCTTGATCGGGATGTAGATGATGGCGACCGCGATGACGATGTAGATCAGCGTGTCCTTGACGAACGCGATCAGCGCGGGGGCCCGCAGGCCCGACGAGTAGGTGTACGCGGCGAGCACGCCGAACGCGATCAGCAGCGGCAGGTCCTTGACGAACCAGTTGGTGCCCTCGCCGCCGCCGACGCCCATGACGTCCAGCACGGCCTGGATACCGACCAGTTGGAGCGCGATGTACGGCATCGTGGCGAGGATGCCGGTGACCGCGACCGCCAGCGACAGGCCCTTCGAGCCGAAGCGTCCGCGCACGAAGTCGGACGTCGTCACGTACCCGTGCTTGTGCGAGACCGACCACAGGCGCGGCAGGAACGTGAAGATCAGGGGGTACACGAGGATCGTGTACGGCACCGCGAAGAAGCCGGCCGCGCCGGCCGCGTAGATCGCCGCGGGGACGGCGACGAAGGTGTACGCCGTGTAGAGGTCGCCGCCGAGCAGGAACCAGGTGATCCAGGTGCCGAACGAGCGTCCGCCCAGGCCCCATTCGTCGAGCGAGTCGTTCTCCGACCGGCGCCAGCGCGCGGCCAGGAAGCCCATGACCGTGACGGCCAGGAAGAAGATGATGAAGACGGTGAGCGCGACACCGTTGACGCCGTTGTTCACGCCTTGCTCCCCGCGGACCGGTCGGACTTACGGCCGCGCTGGTCGCGCTGCCACAGCTTGTACGCGGTCATCGTGAGCGCGGTCGAGATCAGCACCCAGAGCATCTGGTACCAGTAGAAGAACGGGATGCCGATGAACGTCGGGTCGACCTTGGCGTAGGAACTGACCCAGAGCATCGCCACGAACGGTGCGATCAGGCACAGTGCAATCACTACGCGAACCGGTGTGACCACCGGTTCGCTCACTTCAGGCGCATCGGACATGACGCGGCTCCGTCCCCTCGCTGGTTCCACTTATCTCATGCTTAACGTGCGGGAAATCTAGGCGAGAGTCTCGCTCCACGGAACCCCCGTCCGCATAACGGACGGGGCACGACCGGGTGTCAGCAGCAGCGGAACCCCTGTCGTGGATCCGATTCCTGGCGGTCCGTCCGCATCCGCTCGAACTCCCTGCGCGAGGGCGCGCAGATATCCGGATGCGCGGCCCGCAGATGCGCCACATGGCGGTCGTAGGCCGCCTCGTCCGTCAACTCGCGGACGTACCAGCGCACCTGCCTACCGACCCGCAGGACTGCCGACACCAGCGTCACGACGTTCCTCCTTCTCCTTCCGGCTGGGGAAGAGGCCGGCCGGGGCCACCAGGGCGGACTCCACGTACGGGGCCTCGCTGAGCTTCGACGAACGGGGATCGCGCACGTGCTTCACGCAGATCCGGGCCGCGTCCAGGATCACCACCACGACGAGCAGGGCGAGCGCGGCCGAAAGGACGCCGTCCACCGTGGAGTTGGTGACGACGGTGTGCATGTCGTCCATCGACTTGGCGGGCGGCAGCACCTTCCCGGCGTCGATCGCGTCCTGGTAGTTCGCGCGCTGCTGGAAGAAGCCGACCTTCGGGTCGGACGAGAACACCTTCTGCCAGCTCGCGGTGAGCGTCACCGTGGCGTCCCAGGCCAGCGGGATCCCGGTGATCCAGGCCCACTTGAGCCGCCCGGACTTCACCAGCAGCGTGGTGCAGACGGCCAGCGCCACGGCCGCGAGCAGCTGGTTGGCGATGCCGAAGATCGGGAAGAGCTGGTTGATCCCGCCGAGCGGCTCGTGCACGCCGACCCAGAGGAAGTAGCCCCACAGGCCGACGACGACGGCGCTGCACAGGAGCAGCCCCGGCTTCCAGCTCACGTTCTTGAACGGCTTGACGACGTTGCCCAGCATGTCCTGGAGCATGAAGCGGCCCACGCGCGTGCCGGCGTCGAGCGCGGTCAGGATGAACAGTGCCTCGAACATGATGGCGAAGTGGTACCAGAAGGCGCGCAGGCCGTCGCCGGTCACCTTCGAGAAGATCTCCGAGACGCCGACGGCGAGGGTGGGCGCGCCGCCCGTGCGGGACAGGAGCGTCGACTCCTCGACGTTCTTCGCGGCCTGGGCGAGGTCGCCCGGCGAGATCGAGTACCCGAAGTGCGCCACGGCCTGCGAGGCCGACTGCACGCTGTCGCCGATGACGCCCGCGGGCGCGTTCATGGCGAAGTACAGCCCCGGGTCGATGATCGAGGCGGCGATCAGCGCCATGACGGCGACCGACGACTCCATGAGCATGGAGCCGTAGCCGATCATCCGGACCTGGGTCTCCTTCTGGATCATCTTCGGCGTCGTGCCGGACGAGATGAGCGCGTGGAACCCGGAGAGGGCGCCGCACGCGATGGTGATGAAGACGAACGGGAACAGCGACCCGGCGAAGACCGGCCCGTTGCCCCGCGTGGCGAAGTCGGTGACCGGGTCCATCCTGAGCGTCGGCAGCGTGACGACCACGCCGACGGCGAGCAGCGCGATGGTGCCGAGCTTCATGAAGGTGGAGAGGTAGTCGCGCGGCGCGAGCAGCATCCACACCGGCAGCACCGAGGCCACGAACCCGTACCCGACCAGCCACAGCACGAGGGTGGCGGGCTTCAGGGTGAAGGTGTCGGCCCAGGACGACTCGGCGACCCAGCGCCCGGCGACCAGCGCGAGCAGCAGCAGCGCGATCCCGATGAGCGAGACCTCGCTGACCCGGCCGGGCCGCAGCACCCGCAGGTAGAAGCCCATGAACAGCGCGATGGGGACGGTCATTGCGATGGAGAACGTCCCCCACGGGGAGGCGGCCAGCGCGTTCACGACGACGAGGGCGAGCACCCCGAGCAGGATGATCATGATGGCGAAGGCGGCGATCAGCGCGGCGGCCCCGCCGAACGGGCCGATCTCCTCGCGGGCCATCTGCCCGAGCGAGCGCCCGTCGCGCCGGGTGGAGAAGAAGAGCACCACCATGTCCTGGACGGCGCCCGCGAGGACGACGCCCACGATGATCCAGATGGTGCCCGGCAGATAGCCCATCTGCGCGGCGAGCACCGGGCCGACCAGCGGCCCGGCCCCGGCGATCGCGGCGAAGTGGTGGCCGAGGAGCACGCGCCGGTCGGTCGGATGGAAGTCCATGCCGTCGTTCAGCCGCTCGGCGGGGGTGGCCCGCTTCGCGTCGACCTTCAGGACCTTGCGCGCGATGAACTTCGCGTAGAAGCGGTAGGCGATGGCGTACGTGCCGAGCGCGGCGGCCACCATCCACGCGGCGGAGACCTCCTCCCCGCGCGCGAGCGCGAGCACGCTCCAGCCGGCGGCGCCCACGAGGGCGACGAGTGTCCAAAGGGCGATGGTGCGAGGAGATGCGGTACGCACGGGGTGGTCCCCTCCCGTCCATGCGGCGACGGGAGGACCGTAGGGCAGAAAGGTGTACGCGCGCTACGGCGCGAACACGTCCACCGGGTAAGGGAGTTGGGGCTCGATCAGTCCATCGGCCGCTTGAGGCGCGCCACGAACTTGTAGCGGTCGCCGCGGTACACGGAGCGCACCCACTCCACCGGCTGGCCCGAGCCGTCGATCGAGTGCCGGGAGAGCATCAGCATCGGCAGGCCGACGTCCGTACCGAGCAGACCCGCCTCGCGCGGCGTGGCCAGCGACGTCTCGATGGTCTCCTCGGCCTGCGCGAGATGGACGTCGTAGACCTCGGCCAACGCCGTGTACAGGGACGTGTACTTGACGAGGCTGCGGCGCAGCGCGGGGAAGCGCTTGGCCGACAGGTGCGTGGTCTCGATGGCCATGGGCTCGCCGCTGGCCAGGCGCAGCCGCTCGATGCGCAGGACGCGCCCGCCGGCCGTGATGTCGAGCAGGCCCGCGAGGGTGTCGTCCGCCGTGACATAGCCGATGTCGAGCAGCTGGGAGGTGGGCTCCAGGCCCTGGGCCCTCATGTCCTCGGTGTACGAGGTGAGTTGGAGCGCCTGGGAGACCTTGGGCTTGGCGACGAAGGTGCCCTTGCCCTGGATGCGCTCCAGGCGGCCCTCGACGACGAGCTCCTGGAGGGCCTGGCGGACCGTGGTGCGGGAGGTGTCGAACTCGGCGGCCAGCGTGCGCTCCGGCGGCACCGGGGTGCCCGGCGGCAGCGTCTCCGTCATGTCGAGCAGATGCTTCTTCAGGCGGTAGTACTTGGGCACGCGCGCGGTACGGACGGGCGCCCCGCTCTCGTTCTCCGCACTGCTGACGTCGGTGCTCATGCTCCGCTGCTCCGCCTTCCCGGCTCCTGTGCCGATGCGACCGACGTCCACGCGCATCGGCCACGGCTCCACGGTTCACATCGTGGCACGGCTCGCTGGGTGGGACCCCTCTTCAGGTCCCGCACGCTCCGTGATCCCTCCTTATACCGGTCGGTGACCGCCTGGTCTAGTCCACATGGCCGATTGGTGGGAGCGTTCCCGGGCAAGAGGTGCGCCGCGGGCTCAACCCCCCTGCCGTGTCGGGCGGGTGTCGTTCCGATAACGGACGCACGGACCTTTCTCAGCCACCCTTGACACGCCTATTGGTCTGGGCCAAGCTCCGCTTACTGGTCTACACCATTAATGACCAGGTCCCAGTCCCACGAGCACTACTCGTCGTATGCGTCGCTGTGGGTGGGGGGTTGCTGGCATCCCTGAGGAGGGTGGCGTGAAGCGCAAGCTGATAGCGGCGATCGGTATCGCGGGCATCATGGTCTCGGTCGCGGCGTGTGGCGACAGTGACAAGAAGTCCGACAACGCGGGGGCGGACGCCAAGGAGCTGACCGTCTGGCTGACGGTCGACGCCCAGAACAACTGGCCCGACCTGGTCAAGGCCGCCGACGCGGCCATCAAGAAGAAGCACCCCGGCATCAAGATCAACCACGAGTACTACGGTTGGCCGGACAAGCCCGCGAAGCTGGACGCCGTCCTCGCCACCGACAAGGTGCCGGACGTGGTCGAGATGGGCAACACCGAGATGCTCAGCTACATGGTCAAGGGCGCGCTCGCCCCGGTCGACCCCGCCAAGTTCGAGAACTCGGACCAGTGGCTCGACGGCCTCAAGGCCTCGGTGACGTACGACGGCAAGACCTACGGCGTCCCCTACTACGCCGGTGGCCGCGTGGCGACCTGGCGCACGGACATCGCCAAGGCCTCGGGCATCAAGACCGCGCCGAAGACGTACGACGAGCTCACCGCCGCCCTGGACAAGATCCAGAAGAAGCAGGGCGACAAGTTCAACGCCTGGTACCAGCCCACCCGTGACTGGTACGCGGCCATGTCCTTCGTCTACGACGCCGGCGGCTCCATCGCCAAGGAAGAGGGCGGCAAGTGGGTCGCCAACCTCTCCTCGGCCGAGTCCCAGAAGGGCCTCGACCAGTTCAAGAACGTCATCGACAAGTACATGCACGGTGACAAGACCAAGGACGAGTCCGACCGCTACATCGTGTACGGGCAGGGCAAGTCGGACCTGATCTTCGGTGCGGCCTGGGAGGGCGCGACCTCCGCCGACCCGAAGAACGACAAGACCGGCAAGCTCAAGGACAACCTCGAGAACTTCGTGATGCCGGGTCCGTCCGGCAAGGCGATGCCCGTCTTCCTCGGCGGCTCGGACCTCGCCGTCCCGGTGAAGTCCGACGCGCAGGCCGTGGCCGGCGAGTGGATCAACGCCTTCACCGGCGCCAAGGGCCAGGCCGGCCTGATGGCCAAGGGCAACCTGCCCAACAACAAGAAGGACCTGGCCACCATGAAGGCCGATCCGAAGACCGAGGTCCCGGCCACCGCGGCCGAGTCCAACTGGTTCGTCCCGATGGCCCCGGGCTGGGGTGCGGTCGAGAAGGCCCAGGTCCTGCAGACGATGCTGCAGGAGATCGGCACCGGCAAGAAGTCCGTCGCGCAGGCCGCGAAGGACGCGGACGCCAAGATCGACAAGGTCATCAACACCAAGTGACCCGACGCGGGGCCCCGTCGGCCGGCAGCCGGCGACGGGGCCCCGCGGCTCGTACCTCCGTACGCCCCGTGCGCCCCGCGCGCCGGGCGCACACCCACGGCTGAGCTCGACCTATTGCACCACCTGAGGGACCGCTGAGGAGCGCGCGGATGAGTGCCGCAGACACGACCACTGCCAAGATGCCGCCGCCGCGGCAATCGCCGCCGCCGGGCGGGGGAAGCGGGTCCCCTCAGGGGCCACGCAGACAGCGCACGGGCGGGGCGGCCACCCCGTGGGCGCTGCTCGCCCCCTGTCTGCTGATCCTCGTCCTGGTCCTCGGTTACCCGCTGGTCCGGCTGGTCACACTCTCCTTCCAGAAGTTCGGCCAGGCCCAGCTGTGGGGGTTCCAGGACCCCGAGTCGGTCGGCTTCGACAACTTCACCGCGATCCTCGGCGACAGCCAGTTCTGGCAGGTCGTCGTCCGCACCATCGTCTTCGCCGGCGGATCGGTCATCTTCACGATGGTCGTCGGCATGCTCATCGCCCTGCTCCAGCAGCGCGTCTCGGGCTGGGTGAAGACCCTCATCAACATCGCGCTCGTGGCGAGCTGGGGCATGCCCATCATCGTCGCCACCACCGTCTTCAAGTGGCTCTTCGACTCCGACTACGGCATCTTCAACGCCCTGCTGAGCAAGCTGCCCGGCGTCGACATGGTCGGCCACAACTGGTTCGCCAGCGGCCCCCAGGGCCTCGCCGTCATCATGCTCCTGGTGGTCTGGGGCGCCGTGCCCTTCGTGGTCATCACGCTCAGCGCGGGCCTGACCCAGGTCCCCAAGGAGATGGAGGAGGCCGCGCGCCTCGACGGAGCCGGCGCCTGGGGCGTCTTCCGCTTCGTCACCCTGCCGATCCTCAAGCCCATCATCGTGATGCTCACGACGCTCTCGGTGATCTGGGACATGGGCGTCTTCCCGCAGGTCTTCGTGATGCGCAACGGTCACCCCGAGGACGAGTTCCAGCTGCTCACCACCTACTCCTACGACCGGGCGTTCCAGGTCAACGACTACGCGCAGGGCTCCGCGATCGCCCTGATCACGGTGATCCTGCTGCTCGGCGTCGTCGCCGTCTACATGCGCCAGATGCTCAAGATCGGAGAGGTCGAGTGAGCGCCACCACCGCCCCTGTGCAGCAGGGGAAGCCGAACAAGCCGGGCAAGCCCGGGAAGGCAGCCCCGGTGACGATCACCGCCGACAGCGGCCGCCGCAAGTCCAAGCTCGGCTGGAACGTCATCGGCCTGATCGTCTTCCTCGTCGCCGGCTTCCCGGTCTACTGGATGGTCAACACGGCGTTCAAGCCCGCCAAGGACGCCATCGACCCGGACCCGAGCCTGTTCCCGACCGGGTTCACCCTCGACAACTTCAAGCGCGCCCTCGACATCTCGGACTTCTGGGGCCCGGTCGGCCGCAGCCTCGTCGTCTCGCTCGTCGTGGTCGTCATCGGCATCATCATCGGCATGCTCGCGGCGCTCGCCATCTCCCGGTTCGCCTTCCGCGGCCGCAAGATCGTGATCGTCGGCATCCTCGCGGTGCAGATGGTGCCGCTGGTCGCCATGATCATCCCGGTCTTCCTGCTCCTGAACGACCTCGACCAGTACGACAAGCTCTCCGGCCTGGTCATCACGTACCTGACGTTCATCCTGCCGTTCACGGTGTGGACGCTGCGCGGATTCATCGTCAACATCCCCAAGGAGCTGGAGGAGGCCGCCCAGGTCGACGGGTGCACCCGCACCGGCGCCTTCGTCCGCGTCGTCTTCCCGCTGCTCGCCCCCGGCATGGTCGCCACCTCGGTCTACGCCTTCATCCAGGCCTGGAACGAGTACCTGTACGCCCTGATGCTGATGAGCCAGAAGCACCAGACGGCCACGGTCTGGCTCGGCAACTTCACCACCAAGCACGGTACGGAGTACGCCCCGATGATGGCCGGATCCACGATGATGGCTGTGCCGATTGTGGTTCTGTTCCTCTTCGTCCAGCGCAAGATGGCCGCGGGTCTCACCGCCGGCGCCGTGAAGGGATAACGCCACCTGATGACGACACTCGCACACGGTACGGACACCCTCACGCGGGATGCCCTGACGGTCCTGCAGCCCGGCTTCCCGGGCACGACCGCGCCCGACTGGCTGCTGCGCCGGGTCGGCGAGGGCCTGGCGTCGGTGGGCCTGTTCGGCCGCAACATCGCCTCCGCCGAACAACTGGCCGCCCTCACCGCCCAGCTGCGGTCCGAGCGGGACGACATCCTGGTCGCCATCGACGAGGAGGGCGGCGACGTCACCCGCCTCGAGGTGCGCACCGGCTCGTCCTTCCCCGGCAACCACGCGCTCGGCGCGGTCGACGACACCGACCTGACCCGGGCCGTCGCCCTCGAACTGGGCCGCCGCCTCGCCGCATGCGGCGTCAACCTCAACTGGGCGCCGTCCGCCGACGTCAACGCCAACGCGGGCAACCCGGTCATCGGCGTCCGCTCCTTCGGCGCCGACACCGACCTGGTCGCCCGGCACACCGCCGCGTATGTGGCGGGCCTGCAGTCCGCGGGCGTCGCCGCCTGCACCAAGCACTTCCCCGGGCACGGCGACACCGCGGTCGACTCGCACCACGACATGCCGCGCATCGACGTCGGCCTCGACGTCCTGCACGCCCGTGACCTCGCCCCGTTCCGCGCGGCGATCGCCGCGGGCTCGCGCGCCGTGATGAGCGCCCACATCCTGGTCCCGGCGCTCGACCCCGAGCGTCCGGCAACGTTGTCCCGCCGCATCCTCACCGGCCTGCTCCGCGAGGAACTCGGCTACGACGGCCTCATCGTCACCGACGGCATGGAGATGCAGGCCATCTCCGCCACCTACGGCATCGAGCGCGGCAGCGTCCTCGCCATCGCGGCCGGCGCCGACGCGATCTGCGTGGGCGGCGGCCTCGCCGACGACGAGACGGTGGTGGCGCTCAGCGACGCGCTGGTCGCGGCCGTACGGTCCGGGGAACTGGCCGAGGAGCGGCTCGCCGACGCGGCCGCCCGGGTACGCGCCCTCGCCTCGTGGACCTCCGACGCCGCGGGCAGGTCGGGCGGCGCGCCCGCCGACCCGGAGATCGGTCTGGTCGCGGCCCGGCGCGCGCTGACGGTGACCCGGTCCGCCGGATACGCGCCGGCGGCCGCCGGCGCCCCCGTCCACGTCGCGGCGTTCTCCCCGGTCGCCAACATCGCGGTCGGCGACGAGACCCCCTGGGGCGTCGCCGCCGAACTCGAACGCCTGCTGCCCGGCACCACCACCGGCTCCTACACGGGCGCCGACGCGGGAGCGGCGGCGCTCGCCGCGGCGGGGGAGCGGCGCGTCATCGCCGTCGTCCGCGACGAGCACCGGCACGGGTGGATGGCCGGCGCCGTCGACGCGCTGCTCGTGGCGCGGCCCGACACGGTGGTCGTCGAGATGGGCGTCCCGCAGGCCGCCCCGCGCGGCGCTCTGCACATCGCCACGCACGGCGCGGCCCGCGTCTGCGGCGTGGCTGCCGCCGAGGTGATCGTGGGGGCCTAGCCCCCTTGGACCGGATCCCGGCTTCCGGCTCGTCGTGGCTGGTCGCGCAGTTCCCCGCGCCCCTGAAGCACGCGCTTCGCGCAGCTTCCCCTGGGGCGCACGGAGTGTGCCTCCCAGGGGCGCGGGGAACTGCGCGAGAAGCCCCACCGGGCGGTCACCCGACGACGAGACAGAAAAAGGTGCCGGCCCCCATCAAGGGGGCCGGCACCTTTTTGCCGGGTCCAGGCGGAGCCTAAAGGCCCTGCCACTCCGGCTTGTTGGCGTAGGTGTGCCGGAAATAATCGGCCAGCTTCAACTTCGACGCGGCGGCCTCGTCCACGACGACCGTCGCGTGCGGGTGCAACTGGAGCGCCGAAGCGGGCACCACCGAGGCGATGGGACCCTCGACGGTGGCGGCGACCGCGTCGGCCTTGCCCTCACCGGTCGCGAGCAGCACCAGATGACGGGCTTCGAGGATGGTCCCGATGCCCTGCGTGATGACGTGCCGGGGAACCTGACCGAGGTCGCCGTCGAAGAACCGCGCGTTGTCCGCGATGGTCTGCTCGGTCAGCGTCTTGATCCGGGTCCGCGACGCGATCGACGAACACGGCTCGTTGAACCCGATGTGCCCGTCGGTCCCGATCCCCAGCAGCTGCAGATCGACACCCCCGGCCTCGGCCAGCGCCTTGTCGTACGCCTCGCAGGCCGCCTGCACGTCCTCGGCGCTGCCGTCGGGACCGATGAAGGACTCCTCGCCGAGCCCGAGCGGCTGCACGACCTCGCGCAGCACCGTCGCCCGGTACGACTCGGGGTGCCCGGTCGGCAGCCCCACGTACTCGTCGAGCTGGGCGATGCGCGCCCGGGACGCGTCGACCTGGCCTGCGCCGACCTTCGCCGTCAGCGCCTGGTAGATGGGCAGCGGGGTCGAGCCGGTGGCCACACCGAGCAACGCGTCGGGCTTGCGCCGCAGCAGCTGGGCCATGGCTTCGGCGATCAGCTCGCCACCTGCCTTGGCGTCCGGAACGATCACAACTTCCACGAAGGGCCTGCCGTTCTGGTCAGAGGGGACGGGGAGAACCGGAGTTCATGTGGTATAGACCAATCTAGCAGAGCGGGGCCCCACCGGTCAGGCCCTTCACGCACCCGCTCCGACCATGCTCGACGCTGCACGAGGGGTCGGCACCTCGAAGGGGTCCGACCTGCCCGGACCGGGACCGCGCCGAGCTCGGACCCCGCTTCACTGGGCGCCGCGCGCCACGGGCGGCCACAGTGGAAGGAGTCCGGCCGTGCCGACCCCTCCGAGGTGACCCGTATGACCGCCACGCCCGAGCAGGAACGGCCCGGCCGGATCATGGCCCGCGAGATCCGCGAGCAGCCGGACGTGCTGCGCCGCCTCCTCGGCACCGGCGCCGCGCGCATCCAGGACGTGGCCCGCCAGGTCGCCGCCCGCGCCCCGCGCTTCGTCCTCCTCACGGCCCGCGGCACCTCGGACAACGCGGCCCTCTACGCCAAGTACCTCCTGGAGATCCGGCTCGGCCTGCCCTGCGGTCTCGCCTCCATGTCCACCACGACGGCGTACGGCGCCCGGCCCGATCTGCGCGACGTCCTCGTCGTCACGGTCAGTCAGTCGGGCGGCTCACCCGATCTCGTCGCCTCGACGAAGGCGGCCCGCGAGGCCGGCGCGATCACCCTCGCCGTGACCAACAATCCGGACTCCCCGCTCGCCGCGGTCTCCGAGCACCACATCGACATCATGGCCGGGCCGGAGAAGGCGCTGCCCGCGACGAAGACGTACACCGCGTCCCTGCTCGCGCTCTACCTCTTCGTGGAGGGGTTGCGCGGCGCCGACGGCTCGGCCGTGGCCGCCGTCCTGCCCGATCTCGCCGCCGATCTGCTCACCCGGCAGGACGAGGTCCGCACCCTCGCCTCCCGCTACCGCTTCGCCGGGCGCATGGTGATCACCTCCCGTGGCTATGGCTACCCGACCGCCAAGGAGGCGGCCCTCAAGCTGATGGAGACCAGCTACATCCCCGCCCTCTCCTACTCCGGTGCCGATCTGCTGCACGGCCCGCTCGCCATGGTCGACAACATCTCCCCGGTCATCGCCGTGGTCACCGACGGCAGGGGCGGGCTCGCCCTCCAGCCCGTCCTCGACCGGCTCCGCGGCCGCGGCGCCGATCTGATGGTCGTCGGCCCCGAGGCCCAGGTCGCGCGGGCCTCCGCCGGCTTCGTGCTGCCCACCGCCGGGGTCGCGGAGGAGGTGCAGCCGGTCCTGGAGATCCTCCCGCTCCAGCTGCTCGCGTACGAGGTGACCATCGCCCGCGGCCAGGACCCGGACGCCCCGCGTGCCCTCGCCAAGGTCACCGAGACCCGATAGCCGCCCGTCGCCCCGCTCCCGGTCCGTTCCATCGCGTCGCCCCCGACTATCTGTATCGATCGCTAGTGAAATGACCGTAGCGCAGATCCGGCCCAGTTTTCTAGTGACCGCTATAGAATTCACCCCATGGCGACCAAGCAGCGCGGGCGGCCCCGCTCCTTCGACCGGGAGACCGCCCTGGAGAAGGCCATGCGCGCCTTCTGGGAGCACGGGTACGAGGCGACCTCCGTCGCCGACCTGACCCGCGAGATGGGGATCGGCGCCCCGAGTCTCTACGCCGCGTTCGGCGACAAGCGCACCCTGTTCGAGGAGGTCGTGCGGGTCTACGGCACCACGCACGGCGCGGGCCCGGACCGCGCCCTCGCGGAGGAGCCGACGGCTCGCGGCGCGATCGAGCGGCTGCTGCGGGAGGCGGCCGGCACGTTCACCGACCCCGCGCTCCCGCACGGCTGCCTGGTCGTCCACGCCGCGACGAACTGCACCACCCCCGAGGTCGAGCAGGTCCTGCGCGAGGAGCGTGCCGCCGCCATCGGTGCCATCACCGACCGGCTGCGCCAGGGCGTCGCGGCGGGAGAGCTGCCCGATGGTACGGACACCACGGGCCTCGCCCGCTGCTTCGCGGCGGTCTTCCAGGGCATGTCCCAGCAGGCCCGTGACGGCGCGAGCCGGACCGAGCTGGAGTCCGTCGCCGCCCTGGCGATGGCGGTCTGGCCCGGAATTGAACCCACCTGTTCCGGCACGCGTGGTGGAGGACGTACGTTGGAGTAACCGTGGGCACGCGGGCCGGAGGATGTCGTAGGAAGAGACGACAACAATCCTCTCCCGATGCATGGACATCGGAGAATGGTCTAGTCCACAATGCGTAATTGAGACCTCCGCCCTCCCCGCACAGGAGGACGGACAGAGGACCCGCCGCTCTCTGCCCTGACTGCGTCGGCTCCTCGATCGGCACCTGGGACCGCACACCTGGAAGCCGATGCACCTGAAGGGCTGCGGTGCCAGGGAAAGGGCTGAGGGTCCCTACCCCCGGCGCCGCGGCTCGTCGGTCGTTTCGGGACCGTTCGGGCCCTTCCCGACCGGCAGGTACGCTCGCCTGGTGCCCTCCATGAACGATCTCGTACGCCAGCACACCGCCCTCGGTGACTCCGACCTCGAGTGGCTCCATCTGCTGGTCTCGGAGTGGCAGCTGCTCTCCGACCTCTCCTTCGCCGACCTCGTGCTGTGGGTGCCCACGCACGACGGCACGCGCTACGTCTCCGTCGCGCAGATGCGCCCCAACACCGGACCCACGTCCTACCAGGACGACATGGTCGGCCACCTGGTGCCGCGCGGCCGCCGCCCGATGCTGGACGCCGCGCTCGACGAGGGCCGCATCGTGCGCGAGGGCGACCCCGAGTGGCGCGAGGAGGTCCCGGTCCGGGTCGAGTCCATCCCCGTCCGCCGGGAGGGACGGGTCCTCGGGGTCATCGCCCGGAACACCAACCTGCTGACGGTGCGGACCCCCTCCCGACTGGAGCTGACCTATCTCCAGTCGGCGTCGGACCTGGCCCAGATGATCGCCGCCGGATCGTTTCCGTTCCCGGGGCAGCAGGTCGACATGGACGCGTCCCCGCGCGTCGGCGACGGCCTGATCCGGCTCGACGCCGACGGCGTCGTCCAGTACGCGTCCCCCAACGCGCTGTCCGCCTACCACCGGTTGGGCTTCCAGGCCGACCTGGTCGGCCACCACCTCGGCAGCACGACCGCCGAACTCGCCCCGTCCCGCGGTCCGGTGGACGAGGCGCTGGCCAAGGTCGCCAGCGGCTGGGCCCCGCGCGAGTTCGAGATCGAGGGCGAGGAGGGCTCGATCCAGCTGCGCGCGATCCCGCTCAAGCCCAAGGGCACCCGCATCGGATCCCTGGTCCTCCTGCGCGACGTCACCGAACTGCGGCGCCGCGAGCGCGAGTTGATCACCAAGGACGCCACCATCCGGGAGATCCATCACCGGGTGAAGAACAACCTCCAGACGGTCGCCGCGCTGCTGCGCCTCCAGGCCCGGCGCATCGAGTCGGACCGGGGGCGCGAGGCGCTCGAAGAAGCGGTCCGGCGCGTGGGCTCCATCGCGATCGTCCACGAGACGCTGTCCCAGAACCTGGACGAGCGCGTGGAGTTCGACGAGATCGCCGACCGGGTGCTCGCGATGGTCGCGGAGATCTCCCCGGGCCAGGTGACCGGCCGGCGCACCGGCCGGTTCGGCATCCTCGACGCCGAGGTCGCGACGCCGCTGTCCATGGTCCTGACCGAGGTGCTGCAGAACGCACTTGAGCACGGTTACCGCCAGGGCGACACCGGAACCGTCGAGGTGTCGGCGGTGCGCGGCGGTACGAGCAAGGAGACCCGCCTGCTGATCACCGTTCAGGACGACGGTGTCGGTCTGCCCGAGAACTTCGACCCGAAGCGGGCCGGCAACCTGGGGCTGCAGATCGTACGTACCTTGGTGGAGGGCGAGTTGGGCGGAACGTTCGACATGGTGCCCGCACCCGAGCGCGGCACCCGGGTCATCCTCGACATCCCCGTGCGCTCCCAGAAGTAGGACGCGCGTACGCACAGCAGAGAGCCCCGGACCGTGGAACGGTCCGGGGCTCCATACTCGCGTGCTCGGGTCATGTCCCGGGCTGAGCCTGGGGGAGCATCGGGGGTACTGCGCGCTGCGGCTCGGGGGCGGGAGATGCGTACTCGCTGTACGCGCCGCCGGGCTCAGGCTCGTGAGGGGTGGGGAATCAGGCGGAGGCCTGACGGGCCCGGTTGCGAGCGGCGCGGCGCTTCATTGCGCGGCGCTCGTCCTCGCTGAGGCCACCCCAGACGCCGGAGTCCTGGCCGGACTCGAGCGCCCACTGCAGGCACTGCTCCATGACGGGGCAGCGGCGGCAGACGGCCTTGGCTTCCTCGATCTGCAGCAGCGCAGGACCGGTGTTGCCGATGGGGAAGAAGAGCTCGGGGTCTTCCTCGCGGCAAACGGCGTTGTGACGCCAGTCCATGGCTGCTACCTCTCCTTGGTATTACGTGCAGGTTGCTTGTGAATGTGAACGCTTTCACGAATCCCTCAACAAGTGAAGGGCCGAACGTCACATACGCGACGGTGGTCCGTTGCTTTGAGGAGGGGATTCGGGCTCTCTGTGGGGCCGATGTTGCGGGCCGTCCCGAGCGCCATGTAGAGATTCGCAAACCTCGGCGGCGGATACAACCCCTTCAGGAAAGTTTTTTTTGATTCCTCGGTGTCGGCTAGGTCACAGCCGTACTTCCATGGGGTGGAGCCCAGCCCAAACGTTCGAGATAAAGGACTTTGGGCCCTTCCACTCACACAATCACACGCAGTGCACGGCGTACGCCTGTGAACGTCACGCTCGTACGCAGCCCCAGGTGGTCACCGTCCATCTGGAGGGGCAGGGGCGCCTTCGAATGCAAGGTGAAGTCGGTGAGGTCGTGAAGCGTGACCGCGTTCTTGCCACGGGGGCCGCGTTCGGGTGTCGACATCAGCAGCTGGGTGCCGTAGCGGGTCACCGCCGGGGTCGACAGTTTCTTGAGTCCGAGCACGTCAAGGCCGGTGTCGAAGGACGCCTGGGGCGTCGGATACAGCGGCCGGTTGCCCAGGAAGGACCACGGCGAGGTGTTGCTGACTATGGAGACGACCAGATCCGTGACCGGGTCCTCGCCCGGTCGTTCGAGCGTGATCGTGCCGTGCCGGCGGTCCTGCTCGCCGAGGAACTGGCGCACCACCTGTCGCACATACAGAGCGTGCGTCGAACGCTTGCCCCGCTCCCGCTGCTGCTCGACCCGGCCGACCACACCCGCGTCGAAGCCGAGGCCCGCGCTGAAGGTGAACCAGCGCGACGGCACCGCCTCGTCCTCCGTGCCCGGTGTGCCCGCGGCGAGCCCCAGGCCCACCGTGCGCTGCCGGCCCTCCCGCAGGGCGTCCAGGAGCTGTCCGGTGGCCTCCACGGGCTCGTTCGGCAGCCCCAGGGCGCGGGCGAAGACGTTCGTGGAACCGCCGGGGACGACGGCGAGGCCCGGCAGCCGGTCGAGGTCGGGGCCGTCGTGCAGCAGCCCGTTCACCACCTCGTTGACCGTGCCGTCGCCGCCGAGGGCGACGACCAGCTCGATGTCCTTGCTCTCCGCGGCCTGCCGGCCGAGGTCCCGGGCGTGGCCGCGGTACTCGGTGGTGACGGCCTCGAGCTTCATCTCGCTCGCCAAGGCGTGGATCAGCACATCGCGCGTGCGCGCGCTGGTGGTGGTTGCCGCCGGATTGACCACGAGAAGTGCACGCATGCAAGGCAGCGTACCTAGCGGCCTTGATCGCGCCCAGACCGAGGTAGGAGTCGGGTAAGAACGCCGCCGTGGGCGGGGGCTACTCTGCAAAGGTGACCTCAGAGCAGAATCCCGCCCCCGAGACCGCAGCGGACGAAGGCCCGCGCCCCGGCCGGCTGACCGCCGCCGCCGCCCTGGCCGGACTCGAAGGAGCCGCGCTCGTCGCGGGCGGCTGCTACATGCTGGTCGCGGGGCTCGCGGGACACCCCGACAATCCGGAGCAGGCCATCACCGGCGGGATCACGCTGATCGTGCTCGCCCTGCTGCCGCTGCTCGCCGCCCGCGGCCTGCTGGCCCGCAAGAGCTGGAGCCGCGGCCCCGCGATCATCACGCAGATCATGGCGCTGCCCGTCGCCTACACGCTGCTCCAGGCCGACAGCGCGGCCATCCCGGGCGGCATCGTGCTCGGCGTGGTGGCGGTCGTGGCCCTGGTGATGCTCGTCAACCGGGAGACGACCCGCGCGCTCGGCATCCGGACACCGGGAAGCACGCAGGAATCCAAGTAGACGCCGCTCTACGTGTGGGAAGGCGCCCGGTGCGATGTCCGCACCGGGCGCCTTCCCACACGTACGGGGAGCGCGCGCTCACTCCTCCACGAGGAGCCGCTCGCGCAGCTGCGCGAGCGTGCGCGCGAGGAGGCGGGACACGTGCATCTGGGAGATGCCGACCTCCTGGGCGATCTGCGACTGCGTCATGTTCCCGAAGAAGCGCAGCAGCAGGATGCGCTTCTCGCGCGGCGGCAGGTCCTCCAGGAGCGGCTTGAGGGACTCGCGGTACTCGACGCCCTCCAGCGCCTCGTCCTCGGCGCCCAGGGTGTCGGCGACCGCGGGGGACTCGTCGTCCGTGTCGGGGACGTCCAGGGACAGCGTGGAGTACGCGTTCGCCGACTCCAGGCCCTCCAGGACCTCCTCCTCGGAGATGGCCAGCTTCTCGGCCAGCTCATGGACCGTGGGGGAGCGGCCGTGCATCTGGGACAGCTCGGCCGTCGCCGTCGTCAGGGCCAGCCGCAGCTCCTGCAGCCGGCGCGGGACGCGCACGGCCCAGCCCTTGTCGCGGAAGTGCCGCTTGATCTCGCCGACCACGGTCGGAGTCGCGTACGTGGAGAACTCCACTCCGCGCTCCGGGTCGAACCGGTCCACCGACTTGATCAGACCGATCGTCGCGACCTGCGTGAGGTCGTCCAGCGGCTCTCCGCGATTGCGGAAGCGGCGCGCCAGGTGCTCGACCAGCGGCAGATGCATGCGCACGAGCTGATTGCGCAGCTCCGCGTACTCCGTACTGCCGTCCTTCAGGGTGCGCAGCTCGATGAACATCGCGCGTGCACCACTGCGGTCCTGCGGATCGCGTCGGCCGTGCTGCTGGCCGTGTCGCTCGTGGTCGCTCATCAATCCCGCCCGTCGCGCGCCCGATCCCCCTGAACCCCCGCGAACGTCGGCCCCGGTGGTCGGTGCTGCCTGCTGTAGCGCCCTCGTCGCCGGGTCCGCCCGGTCTTCCGGATGTGGCCTGGCCTGCTGTTCGGGAATGGCGGTGGTCAGCCGTCGCGTCCCGCCCGAGCCGTCGGCCGGGAGATCCCGTGTGCCGCGTTTGTCGTCCCGCACCGGACCTTCCCCGTTCATCACGCCGGGCCGGGGCCCGCACCGCGCTTCTTGTAGAGGCTGATCGAGACGGTGTTGTCCTCGGCCACCGAGGAGTCGACCTGGCCCGCGAGGGCCGACAGCACCGTCCAGGCGAAGGTGTCGCGCTCCGGGGCCCGGCCGTCGGTGGTCGGTGCGGAGACCGTCACCTCCAGCGAGTCGTCGACGAGGCGGAACACACAACTGAGAACGGAACCGGCGACGGCCTGCTGGAGCAGGATCGCGCAGGCCTCGTCGACCGCGATGCGCAGGTCCTCGATCTCGTCCAGGGTGAAGTCCAAACGCGCCGCAAGACCGGCCGTGGCCGTCCGCAGCACCGACAGGTAGGCACCCGCAGCCGGCAGCCGGACTTCCACGAAGTCCTGATTCCCGGGCTCGCCTGCAAACTGGGACACCCTCACCTCCAAGGTGGTACAAGCACTTTCGGGCTCCGGAGGTGTCGTCCCCCGGGTGACACGCCACATATATCTGCGGTGACGCTACCGCGCGCCCGACTTTCCTGTCCCGGGGACCCCCGGCCCATTGCTGTCACTCATAGTAAGCCCACGGGCACGGACAGTGGCTAGAGGGTGTGCGGGCCCAATTGGAAAGAGGGGGCGCCGGGTTGACGTACCCAGGTGCCCGCCGGTCGAATCCCGATGCCGCCGCGGATCAGACGAGAGCGGTGTCCACGAAGCACCAGCGCCAGCTCTCACCAGGCTCGAAGGTGCGCATCACCGGGTGTCCGGTCTCCTTGAAGTGTTCGGTCCCGTGCTTGTACGGCGACGAGTCGCAACAGCCGACGTGGCCGCAGACCAGACACAGCCGCAGTTGCACAGGGTGACTGCCGACGGCCAGACACTCCAGACAGGTCTCGCTCAGAGGAGCCGGCTCGGGGTGCGGCAGCGTGTCGACATGCGAGCACTCGTTCATGATGGCCAGGTTACGACGGGTGGCGTGATCACGTGGGGCGAAAGGTGGGGCATGGACGTATTGCCGCTGGTGGGACTGGTCGCGGTGAGTGCCGCGGTGGCGGGGGCGGCGCGCAGGACACCGGTGCCGGCGCCCCTGCTGCTGGTGGCGGCCGGTCTGGTCGCCTCCTATGTGCCGGGGGTCCCGGAGTACGCCCTGGACCCGCACATCGTGCTCCCGCTGATCCTGCCGCCGCTGCTGCACACCGCGGCCCTGGAGAGCTCGTACCTCGACCTGCGGGCCAACATCAGGCCCGTGGCGCTGCTGTCCGTGGGGTACGTCCTGTTCGCCACGGTGGCCGTGGGCTGGCTCGCGTACGAGCTGATTCCCGATCTGCCGCTGACCGCCGCGCTCGTCCTGGGAGCGGTGATCGCGCCGCCCGACGCCGTGGCGGCCACGGCGATCGCCCGGCGGGTGGGGCTGCCCTCGCGGATCACGACCATCCTCCAGGGCGAGTCCCTGGTGAACGACGCGACCGCGATCACCGCCTACAAGGTGGCGCTCGCCGCCGCCGTGGGGGAGGGGGCCAGCTGGGCGGGCGGTATCCGGGAGTTCCTGGTGGCGGCCGTCGGCGGGGTGGGCGTCGGGCTGCTGCTGATGGTGCCGCTGCACTGGCTGCGCACGCACCTGAAGGAGGCGGTGCTCCAGAACACGCTCTCCCTGCTCATCCCCTTCGTCGCGTACGCGGCAGCCGAGCAGGTCGGGGCGTCCGGGGTGCTCGCCGTGGTGACCGTCGCGCTCTACCTGGGGCACCGGTCGTGGCAGGTCGACTTCGAGACACGGCTCCAGGAGGCGGCGGTGTGGAAGGTCGTCGCCTTCATCCTGGAGTCGTCGGTCTTCGCCCTCATCGGGCTGCAACTGCGGGTGGTCCTCGGTGGCCTCGGCGAGTACAGCGTCGCGCAGGCCGTCTGGTACGCGATCGGGGTCTTCCTCCTCGTCGTCGTGGTGCGCTTCGTGTGGTCGTATCCGGCGACCTATCTGCCGTGGTGGATCTTCCCGCGCGCGCGGGAACGCGAGGACGACGTGGACTGGCGCAAACCGCTGATCGTGAGCTGGGCCGGGATGCGGGGCGTGGTGTCGCTGGCCATCGCGTTCTCGATCCCGCTCGTGACGGAGAGCGGGGAGGCCTTCCCCGCCCGCAACCTGGTGCTCTTCCTGACGTTCACGACGGTGATCGGCACGCTGGTCGTGCAGGGTCTTTCGCTGCCGCCGCTCATCAAGGCGCTGAAGCTGCCGGGACGGGACGTGCAGGCCGAGACGCTGGCCGAGGCGCAGGCGCAGAGCACCGCGTCGACGGCCGCGGAGGAGCGGGTGGACACCCTGATGCTCGACGAGCGCAATTGCCTGCCACAGGCCCTTCAGGACCGTCTGCACACCGTCCTGGAGCGGCGGCGCAACGCCGTGTGGGAGCGGCTCGGCCAGCCCAACCCGGTGACCGGGGAGTCCGCCGACGACACGTACCGGCGGCTCGCGCGGGAGGCGATCGCGGCCGAGCGGGAGGTCTTCGTACGGCTGCGCGACGAGCGGCGCATCGACGACGAGATGATGCGGACGCTGCTGCGCAAGCTGGACCTGGAGGAGGCCGCCGCCTACCGGGAGGTCGACGACTGAGCCGGGGCTACGGCTGGGGCGCGCCCGTGACGACCGCCGCGATCGTCGTTCCGGAGGGGAACGCGCCCCGCTCGGCGAGCGAGACGAGGGCGTGGAGCATCTTGGCGACGTACAGCTGCTCCACGGGGACCCCGTGCCGCTGCCCGAAGTCCTCGGCGAACGCCCGCAGCTCGGCGGGCACGCGCGCGTAGCCGCCGAAATGGAAGTCGTCCGCCACCCGCCAGTCGCCGCGCACGCCGCCGAAGGCCGCCTCTTGCAGGGCGCGGACCTCGGCGGTGAGGAAGCCGCCCTTGAGGACCGCGACACCGAGGGCGCGCTGGTCGGGGGCGAGGCCCGCGGCCAGGCCCGCCAGGGTGCCGCCGGTGCCGCAGGCGAGGGCGACGACATCGGCCCGGCCGCGCAGCTCACGGCCCAGGGCCGCGCAGCCCCGGACGGCGAGCGCGTTGCTGCCGCCCTCGGGGACCACGTACGCGTCCCGGGCGCCGGCCGCTTCGAGGAGCGCGGAGAGCGTGGCCGGATCGTCCTTGCGCCGATACGTCGATCTGTCGACGAAGTGCAGCCGCATGCCGTCCGCGGCGCAGCGGGCCAGTGACGGATTGAGGGGACGGCCGGCCAGTTCGTCGCCACGGACGATGCCGGTCGTGGAGATGCCCAGGAGCCGGCCGGCCGCGGCGGTGGCCCGCAGATGGTTGGAGTAGGCACCGCCGAACGTGACGAGCGGTCGGCCCTCAGCCGCCTCCAGGTTCGGGGCGAGTTTGCGCCACTTGTTGCCGATCAGCTCCGGGTGGATCAGGTCGTCCCGCTTGAGGAGGACCCGGACGCCGTGGCGGGCGAAGCGGTCGTCGTCGATCTCCGTCAGGGGCGACGGCAGTCGGGGGCTCAGGTCGGCGAGGGGCGGGCGGTGCACCCGGCCATTGTCGGACATGTGTCCGGGTGCCCGCCTTCGCGGTCTACTTCAGACGGTCCCGGACACGCTCGCGCAGCCAGCTCATCGTGAAGCCCTTCGGATCGACCTTCCCGGGCTGCCACTCCAGGTGGCCGATGACGGACCGCTCCGTCCAGTCGTGGTGGCGGCAGATCGCCGCGGCCACTCTCTCGATGGCCGTCAACTGGGCCTCCGGCCACGGGTCCTCGCCGTCGCCGAGGTTCTCGCACTCGAAACCGTAGAAGCGGCTGTTGCCGTCCGTGTTCGCCTCGTTGTCGTGCGGCAGGGCCTTCTCCGCGATCACCGCGCGCAGCACGTCGTCGTCGCCGAGCCCCGCGTGGTTCGCCCGGCCGTAGCCGACCAGATGGACGCGGCCGTCCTTGGTGATCACGCCGTGGCAGAGCGGACCCGGCAGGTCCGCGTGCCCGTCGCGGCAGATGCGGACCGTCGCCGCGCTGCCCTGGGTGACGGTGTGATGGATCATCACCCCGTTCACCGGACCCCAGGCGCCCTTGCTGTTGCGGTTGTGATGCTCCCAGTCGCCGACTTCGACCACCGTCAGGCCTTCGGCCTTGAGAGCGGCTAGAAAACTGGCTGCGGACATGGGTGGGGCCATGGCCGACTCCTTCGCGGGGGCGACGGCCGCCTCCCGCGGGCCGTCTCGTACCGCTGCTTGTACCCGGAACAGCCCTGCCGGACCTACTCGTTCGTATTCCGTGCGAGCCGTTCCGGACAGCGGTGCGCCCCGCTCGGAGCCGGAGGTCAGCTGTGCAGGAACCCGTCCCCGTTCGTCGCGATGTGCGCCTCCAGTGCGCGCAGCGCCGCCTGGGTGGACTCGGGGCTGCCGGTGCCCGAGCGCTCCGCGTAGTACGCCGCGCCCAGCTTCTTCAGCAGGTCGCCGCCCGCACGCTGCGCCTGCACCTCGTCCAGCTTCTGCTTGCCCTGCGTCAGCCCGCGCTGCGCCTGTTCCTTGGCCTTGTCCAGGAAGCCCGCCATGGGGGTCACCTCTTCTGTCGGATTCTGCCGGAGTCGTATGGGAAGCCGTTCCCCGATCAACGCGCGCCGGGATCTTCGAGTTCCGGAAATCGACGGTACGGAGCAACGCCGTGTGCGAAACGTGCCGCCCATGCCCCGTGTCGGGCGGATCCATTCCCCCTCATTCGTGTAATGGCGTCGCCACTCACCGTGCTGGAAGGCTTTCACCCGCAGGTCGGTTCATGATCGGGAGGGCAAAGTCATGTCGGTAGGCGAAGAGGTCCGTGCGGACCAGGCGGGCTCGGGGGGACAGAAGAGCCTCGGCACATCCGCCGCGCGGAATCTGGCCACCACCACCAAGTCCGCCCCGCAGATGCAGGAGATCAGCTCCCGCTGGCTGCTGCGGACACTGCCGTGGGTGGACGTCCAGGGCGGTACGTACCGGGTGAACCGCAGGTTGAGCTACTCGGTGGGTGACGGGCGGATCACCTTCGTGAAGACCGGGGACGACGTCCGGGTCATCCCCGCCGAGCTGGGCGAGCTGCCCGCGCTGCGCGACTTCGAGGACCCCGATGTCCTCGGCGAGCTGGCCCAGCGGTGCGCGCAGCGCGAGTTCGCGGCCGGTGACGTGCTCGCCTCGTTCGGCAGCCAGGCGGACGAGGTGTTCCTGCTCGCCCACGGCCGGGTGGAGAAGGTCGGCACGGGCCCGTACGGCGACGACGCGGTGCTCGGCGTCCTCGCCGACGGCGCCTACTTCGGCGAGCAGGCCCTGCTCGACGACGAGGGCATCTGGGAGTACACGGCGCGCGCGGCCACCGCGTGCACCGTCCTCGTCCTGCCGCGGCGCGACCTGGAGCAGGTCGCCGAGCGGTCGGAAGCGCTGCGGGACCATCTCCAGCAGCTGCGCTCCGTGCCGGAGCAGCGGTCGAACAACTACGGCGAGAAGGAGATCGACCTCTCGGCCGGCCATGTCGGCGAGGCCGTTCTGCCGGGCACGTTCGTCGACTACGACGCGGCGCCGCGCGAGTACGAGCTGAGCGTCGCCCAGACCGTGCTGCGCATCCACACGCGCGTCGCCGACCTCTACAACCAGCCCATGAACCAGACGGAGCACCAGCTCCGCCTGACCGTCGAGGCGTTGAAGGAGCGCCAGGAGCACGAGCTGGTCAACAACAGGGAGTTCGGCCTGCTCAACAACTGCGAGTACGACCAGCGGCTGCAGCCGCACGACGGCGTGCCCAGCCCCGACGACATGGACGAGCTGCTCAGCAGGCGGCGCGGCTCCAAGGTGTTCCTCGCGCATCCCAAGGCGATCGCCGCGTTCGGCCGCGAGTGCAACAAGCGGGGGTTGGTCCCGGAGAGCATCGACGTCGGCGGGCACCGCATCCCGACCTGGCGCGGGGTGCCGATCTACCCCTGCGGCAAGATTCCGATCAGCGACGCGCGGACCACGTCCATCATCTGCATGCGCACGGGCCTGGAGGAGCAGGGCGTCATCGGGCTGCGGCAGTCCGGCATCCCGGACGAGATCGAGCCGAGCCTGTCGGTGCGGTTCATGGGCATCAGCGAGCAGGCGATCATCTCGTACCTGGTGACCACGTACTACTCGGCGGCGGTCCTGGTGCCCGACGCGCTGGGAGTCCTGGAGAACGTCGAGATCGGCCGGTGGCGGTGACGAGCCGCACCCGGTACGCCGGGTCCCCGCCCACCCGGGCGGGGACACCGCGGGGGTACGCGGCCGGGCATCGCGCTCCCGCCGCCGGCCGCTCCCGCACCCGGTTCAGGGTGAGCCCGTGACACAGACGACGGAGACCGCGAACACGGTGCAGCCCCCCGAGGCCCAGGAAGCCGCGACGATCCTGGCGCAGGCCAGGGCATCGGTCGATCCCGCGCTGCGGCGGGCCGTCGAGGCTCTGCCGGGGGCCATACGCCGCGTCGCCCTCTACCACTTCGGCTGGGAGCACGCGGACGGCACACCGGCGGTGGGGCACGCGGGCAAGGCGGTGCGGCCCGCCCTGGTGCTCGCCGCCGCGCGCGCCCTCGGCGGGCGGACCGAGCGGGCGGTGCCGGCCGCGGCCGCCGTCGAGCTGACGCACAACTTCTCGCTGCTGCACGACGACGTGATGGACCGTGACGCCACCCGCAGACACCGGCCCACCGCGTGGGCGGTGTTCGGTGACGCGGACGCGATTCTCACCGGCGACGCGTTGCAGGCCCAGGCGCAGCGGCTGCTCGTGGAGGACGGGCATCCGGTGGCGTCCGCCGCGATGGCCCGGCTCAGCTCCTGCGTCGTGGAGTTGTGCGCGGGCCAGGCCGCCGATGTCGCCCTGGAGCGGCGCGATCCGGCGGAGACCAGCCTCGCGGAGACCCTGGCCATGGCGGAGGCGAAGACCGGGGCGCTGCTCGGCTGCGCGTGTGCGCTCGGCGGGCTGTACGCGGGAGCGGGGGAGGAGGAGGTCGCGGCGCTGGACGCGTTCGGGCGGGCCGCCGGGCTCGCCTTCCAGTTGATCGACGACGTCATCGGGATCTGGGGTGATCCGGCCCGGACCGGGAAGCCGGCGGGCGCCGATCTGGTCGTCCGCAAGAAGTCCCTGCCGGTCGTCGCGGCGTTGGCCTCCGGCGGGCCCGCGGCGGACGAACTGGCGGCGCGGTACGGGCCGCCGGGCCCGGGGCAGGAGGGGCCGGCCGACATCGAGGCGATCGCGCTCGCGGTCGAGCGGGCCGGCGGGCGGGACTGGGCGCAGGCGCAGGCCGCCGAGCAGATGGCGCGGGCCGTCGCCGAGTTGCAGCGGGCGGTGCCGGTGCCCGAGGCGGCGGGAGGGTTGTTGTCGTTGGCGGAGTTCGTCACGCGGCGCGAACGCTAGCGCTCCGCTGGGAGGGGGGATGTTCGCGGGGCTGTGATTTGGGGGCGTCGTGCGGGGTGCCTGTGTGGGGTGTGGGGCGGCTGCGGGTGGGGGCTGGGTGCGCAGTTCCCCGCGCCCCTTTGGGGCACGTGGTGATGAAGGAGGTTGCCCGTCTGCGGGTGGGTGGGGGCTGGGCGCGCAGTTCCCCGCGCCCCTGCGGGGCGCGTGGTGGTGAGGGGGGGTGCCCGTGCGCGCGTGGGTGGGGGCTGGGCGCGCAGTTCCTCGCGCCCCTTTGGAGCGCGTGCGTGGGGGAGTCTGATCGTTTAGGCTGCCAACGGCCTTGTGGGACAGGTGAGTTGAGTGGGGGCGGTTGGGCGTGGGTGTGGGGATTCGGCGGGCGGGGGCGGGGGACCGGGAGCGGATAGTGGGGCTGCTCGACCGTGCGTTCATGGACGATCCGGTCAGCGGCTGGGTGTTCCCCGGTGTCGAGTACCGGCGGGTCCGGCACTCGGGGCTGATGGGGGCGTTCACCGATGCGACGCTCGCCGAGGGCTCCGGGGGGTATGTCGATCTGCTGGAGGACGGTTCGGCCGTCGCGCTGTGGATGGATGTGCCGGACGAGCCGCACGACGCCGGTGACGAGGACGGCCCCGCCCAGGTGCGGGAGGCCGTCGACCCGGACAACGCGCGGATCGAGGCGATCGCCCGCACCCTGGACGGCGCGCACCCCCAGGGGCGCGCGCACACCTATCTCTGGATGATCGGGGTCGCGCCGGAGCGGCAGGGCGAGGGGCTCGGCACCGCGCTGATGGCGCCGGTGCTCGACCGGTGCGACCGCGAGGGGCGGCCCGCGTATCTGGAGGCCAGCAGCGCGCGCAGCCGCGTCCTGTACGAGCGGCTCGGCTTCACCACCATGGACCGTCCCATCCGCTTGCCGGACGGCCCGACGATGTGGCCCATGTGGCGCGAGCCGCAGAACCGCTGACCGCGTCCTCGAAGCCGAGCAACTCAGTCCCCGGGAAGGATCCGCTCCACCAGGCGTGCCACCACGCCGTCCGGCACGCTCGCCCCGGGAATCGCGCCGTCCAGCATCCCCGGCATCGTCAGGTGTTCCAGGATCAGCCCGAGCATGCCCAGGTAGAGGAGGGTGATCTCCTCCGGGCCGCCGGGCAGCTCCGACCCGGTGTGGAAGGCGATGGCCTCGTCCAGGTCGCCGCGGAGCGAGTTCATCAGGGACGCGCGCAGGTCCGGGCGGCGGCTCGCCTCCAGACGCAGCTCCATCAGCGCCAGGAACCCGGTGCGGTCGCGCTGCACACGTCCCATCAGGCTGTGCATGAACGCGGTGACCAGGGCCCGGTCCCGGGGCCGCGCCAGGAGTTCGGCGACGACCTCCGGGTCCGGCGCGAGCCGCTGGTGCAGCCAGGCGTCGATCTGGTGGAGCAGGTCGTCGCGGTTGGCGAAGTAGTTCGACGACGTGCCCGTCGGCACGCCCGCCGCCGTGTCCACCGCGCGGAAGGTCAGCCCCCGCGCCCCCTCTGCCGCCAGCACCTCGACGCCCGCGTCGACCAGGGCCGCTCTGCGCTCGGGATTCCGCACCATGTCCGACTCCTTGACCATGAGCCCGCGAAAGACTCTTGCAACCACTACACCTGAAGCACTATAACTGTAGTTGTTCGGGTGATGGCACCCCAACTCCCCTGTCCCCAGCGGAAAGAGACCAGCTTGCGCAAGCTCACGTACTTCGTGGCCGTGTCCATCGACGGCTTCATCGGAGACGAGACCGGTGACGGCAGCATGTTCATGCAGTACGTCGACGAGGAGTTCATCGCGTTCCTCGCCGGCGAGTACCCGGAGACCGTCGCGTCGGCCGGCCGGGAGGCCCTCGGCCTCGACGGCGTCGCGAACAAGAAGTTCGACACCGTGATCCAGGGCCGCAACAGTTACCAGGTGGGCCTGGACGCCGGCCTCACCAGCCCCTACGGGCACCTGCGCGAGTACGTCCTCACGCGCACCCTCACCGAGTCCCCGCACCCGAACGTGCGGCTGATCCACGACGACGTCGTCGGCAAGGTCAGGGAACTCAAGGCCGAGGACAGCGACCTGGACATCTGGCTGTGCGGCGGTGCACAGCTCGCCGGGCTGCTCGCGGACGAGATCGACGAACTCGTGCTGAAGACCTACCCGGTGGTGTTCGGTGGCGGCATGCCGATGTTCGGCGGCCGCGCGTACTCCTTCGACCGGTTCGACCTGGCGGAGAACCGCACACTCGGCAACGGCGTGCTCGTGCGCCGCTACACCAGGACGCGGTGACCGCACGGGCCCCGTACGTTGGGGCCATGATCGAGCTGCTGCACATCACCGAGCGACGCCTGTGGGAGAGCGCCCGGACCGCGGGGACGTACGAGATGTCGACCCGCGGCCGGACGCTCGCCGAGGTCGGCTTCCTCCACTTCTCGTTCCCGCACCAGGTGCGCCGGGTCGCGGAGCTGCTGTACGGGACCGATCCCGCCCCGGGTGAGCTGGTGGTCCTCGTCGTCGACCCGACGCGCCTCGACGGGGTCCCGGTGCGGGTCGAGGAGGCCGGGCCGGGCGGGGAGCGGTTCCCGCACCTCTACGGCCCGTTGCCGGTCGCGGCCGTGACCGAGGTGCGCGACTGGCCGCGCCCCGAGGACCGCAGCCAGAAGGAGCGGATGCTCGCCGGTGACCTCTACCTCGCCGACGACCCCGAACTGGAGGCGGACGCCCTGCGCGCCGCCGGACTCGCGGAGCGGTACAACGCGAGCAGCGTCACCGACCTCCCCGCACGTCGGGCCCTGCTGTCCGAACTGCTCGGCGAGGTGGGCGAGGACGTCGTGGTGCGACCGCCGCTCGCCGTCGACTACGGGCGGTACATCAGCATCGGCGCACGGACCTTCGTCAACCACGGGGCCGTCTTCCTCGACGTGGCACCCATCAGGATCGGCGAGGACGTCCAGATCGGCCCGAACGTCCAACTGCTCACGCCCACGCACCCGGTCGCGGCGGAACCGCGCCGCGCCAAGTGGGAGGCCGCGAAGCCGATCACCATCGGTGACAACGTCTGGCTGGGCGGCGGCGTCATCGTCTGCCCCGGCGTCACCGTCGGGGCGAACACGGTCGTCGGCGCGGGCTCCGTCGTCACCCGCGATCTGCCCGCGGACGTGGTGGCGGTGGGCAATCCCGCGCGGGTCGTGCGCGACCTCCCGGAGGGCTAGGCGGCGATCGCCGCCCGGACCGACGCCGTCATCGCCGCGACGAACGCGTCCCGCGTCGTGTCGTCCACGAGGTCGAGCGAGAGATACGGGTTGAGGTCCTCCAGCTCCACGAGCAGCAGCTCGCCCTCGCGGGTGCGGCAGGCGTCGACGCGCTGGATGCCGTACGGGAGGGTGTTCCAGTCGATGAAGGAGCGGGCGAACTCCCGGTCGGCGGCGGTGATCTCGTACGGGCGCAGCTCCCAGCGGCGCGCCGGGTCCGGGGCGTGGAGGGCGTACTGGAGCGCGTCGTCGACGAAGTAGAACGAGACTTCGTAGCGGAAGTCGATGTGGGGCTGCACCAGCAGGCCCTCTTCGTAGGGGAGCCCGGTGAGTTCCGCCGGGCTCACCCGGCGCAGGCCGATCGAGTCCGCGCCCAGCTTCGGCTTCGCCACATAGGCGGGCGCCTCCGGGAGCTTTCCCAGGTCCGCGGGCCGGTCGACGGTCGGGATGACCGGGCGGCCGGCCTCGGTCAGGTCCAGCAGGTACTGCTTGCCCGCCATGTCGCCGCGTCCGTGCAGCGGGTTGTAGACGAGGGTGCCCCGCGCGAGGGCCTGCGCGCGGAACGCCTCGTACGCCTCCTGGTAGCCGAGCACCGGACCGCTGTTGCGCACCACGACCGCGTCGAACGCGTCCATCAGACCGGCCGCGTCCAGCGGATGGCACAGCGCCAGGTCGAAGGCGGAGCGCAGCCGGGAGGTGAGGAAGACGTCCTCGTCGCCGTAGCGGCGGCCGCTGGCCTCGTACGCGAGATCGGTGACGTACAGGACGCGGGGACGGGGGCTGCGGGGCATGGACGGGGCTCCTGGGACGGGAAGAGTGGTGCGGCCACTTGTTCGGTGCGGCCACCTATTTCTCTCACGAGCCCGCGGACGGGTACGCCGAAGGGCCCGGCGAAGATCGCCGGGCCCTTCGGGGAACGCACTGACCTGCGAGGGTGCACCGCCCGCGGGTCAGCGCGAAAAGGCCGTGGTCAGGCCTTCTTGGTCTCCCAGAAGATCTTGTCGATCTGGGCGATGTAGTCGAGCGCCTTCTGGCCCGTGGCCGGGTCGGTCGAGCCCTTGGCGGCCGAGAGGGCCTTCAGGGTGTCGTTGACCAGCTGGTGCAGCTCCGGGTACTTCTCGAAGTGCGGGGGCTTGAAGTAGTCGCTCCACAGCACCGAGACGTGGTGCTTGGCGAGCTCTGCTCGCTGCTCCTTGATGACCGTGGCGCGCGCCTGGAAGTGCGCGTCGTCGTTGGCCGCCATCTTCTCCTGGACGGCCTTGACCGACTCGGCCTCGATGCGGGCCTGGGCCGGGTCGTACACGCCGCAGGGGAGGTCGCAGTGGGCACTGGCCTTCACCTTGGGGGCGAACAGGCGGGAAAGCATGTAGCTGTCCTTCCTCGTGATCGTCTTCTCGAGTGCGACATTACTCCGTGCAGCACTGGTTTTCTCGGGTGCCCCCGGGGGCTTAGGACAAAAGTCCAGGGTGAGACTGGGACTGGTGGAGGATGGGACCGTGAGGGACCGGGGAGGTTGTGTCTGATGCCCGAGACGGCGGCGGAGGAAGCGCGGGAGGGCCGGGTGCCGTTCCAGCTCATCGAGGTGGAGGGCCCCTCCATGGTGCCCACCCTGTATCCGGGGGACTGGCTGCTCGTGCAGCACGGCGCGCGGGTGCGGCCGGGTGACGTGATCATCCTGCGCCACCCGTTCCAGCAGGATCTGCTGGTCGTGAAGCGGATCGCCGAGCGGCGCGAGGGCGGCTGGTGGGTGCTCGGCGACAACGCCGCCGCCGGCGGTGACAGCACCGTCTACGGCGTGGTCCCCGACGAGCTGGTGCTCGCCAGGGTGCGCGGGCGGCTGCGGCGCCGCAGGCCGTGGGCGGAGGGGGAGGGTCAGCGCTCGGTCGGGGCCGTGCTGTCCTGGGCGTTCTCCGCGGTACGGCCCGTGCGGTCCGTGCGCTCCTCGGCCTCCAGGCGCTTGCGGGCGCGGTAGGCGGCGACATTGGCGCGGGTCGCACAGCGGTCCGAGCAATACCGGCGCGAGCGGTTGGTGGACGTGTCCAGATAGGCGTTGCGGCACGGGGCCGCCTCGCACAGGCCGAGCCGGTCCACGCCGTACTCGGTGAGGTGGAAGGCGAGCCCCATCGCGGCGATCGCCGCGTAGCCCGCCGTCGCGTTCGACGGGTGGTCCGCCAGGTGCATGTGCCACAGCGGGCTGCCGTCGTCGTCGCGGTGGTCGTGCCCGGAGATCTGCGGGCTCACCGGGAACTCCAGGAGCAGTGAGTTCAGCAGGTTCACGGCGAGTTCCTCGTCGCCGCCGTCGGCCGCCTCGAACACCGCGCGCAGCCGCGCCCGGACGCTCCTGAAGCGGGTCAGATCGGCGTCCGTGGCCCTGCGCGCCGCTTCCTGGCTGGGGCCGAAGAGGCCGCGCACCGCGTCGACCGTGGTCAGGGAGTCCTTGCCGCGGCCCGGCTCCTCGGTGTTGACGAGGCGCACTGCGTAGTCCGAGTAATAGGCCAGTTCCACTTGTAGTCCTTACCGGGGCGGGCTATCGTCGTCCGACGTGAGCGTAATGCTCACTTCTGCTTTCAGGGTATTACGCACCGCGGGGAGCGGTGCCCGTACGGGAGGCCGTTCATGACGACACAGACCACTGACTGGCGCTCCTGGCAGGAGAGCTGGGACCGGCAGCAGGAGTGGTACATGCCCGACCGCGAGGAGCGGTTCCGGGTCATGCTCGACATGGTCGAGGCGTGTGTGGGGACGGCGCCCCGGGTGCTCGACCTCGCGTGCGGTACGGGAACGATCACGGACCGGCTGCTCACGCGGTTCCCGCGGGCGACGAGCGTGGGCGTCGATCTCGATCCGGCGCTGCTGGCCATCGCGCGCGGCACGTTCGAGGGGGACGAGAGGGTCTCCTTCGTCACCGCCGACCTCAAGGATCCCGACTGGACGCGGGCGTTGCCGCACGACTCGTACGACGCCGTGCTCACCGCCACCGCCCTGCACTGGCTGCACGCCGAGCCTCTCGCCGCCCTCTACGGTCAACTCGCCCCGCTGGTGCGGGACGGGGGTGTGTTCATGAACGCGGACCACATGATCGACGACTCGACTCCGCGGATCAATGGCGCAGAGCGCGCTCTTCGGCACGCCCGCATGGAGGAGGCCCGGGGGCGCGGGGCCGTCGACTGGGCCGACTGGTGGGCGCTGGCCGCCGCGGATCCGGTGCTCGCCGGGCCCACGGCGCGGCGGTTCGAGATCTACGGGGAGCACGCCGAGGGGGACACGCCGTCGGTGGGCTGGCACGCCGCGGCGCTGCGGGGGGCCGGGTTCGGGGAGGCGCGGGCCGTGTGGCGATCGCCCAGCGATGCGCTGGTGCTGGCGCTGAAGTGACGTAGCCGGGCGCGGCTTTCGTCGTGGCCGGTCGCGCGGTCCCCCGCGCCCCTGGAAGCGAGCTTCGCTCGCCCAGGGGCGCGGGACTGTTCAGAGGACCTTCGACAGGAACGCCTGGGTGCGTTCGTGCTGGGGGTTGGTCAGGACCTCGCGGGGGTGGCCCGATTCGACGACCACGCCGTCGTCCATGAAGACGAGACTGTCGCCGACCTCGCGGGCGAAGCCCATCTCGTGGGTGACGACGACCATCGTCATGCCGGACTCGGCGAGGTCGCGCATGACGTCGAGGACGTCACCGACCAGCTCCGGGTCGAGCGCCGACGTCGGCTCGTCGAACAGCATCAGCTTCGGGTCCATCGCCAGCGCCCGCGCGATCGCGACGCGCTGCTGCTGGCCGCCCGAGAGCTGCGAAGGGTAGTTGCGCGCCTTGTCGGCGAGGCCGACCCGGTCGAGCAGCTCCTCCGCACGGGTGCGGGCCTGCGCCTTGGACTGGCGCTTGACCTGGACGGGCGCCTCCATGACGTTCTCCAGCGCCGTCATGTGCGGGAAGAGGTTGAAGCGCTGGAACACCATGCCGATGTCGCGGCGCTTGAGCGCCACCTCGCGGTCCCGCAGCTCGTGCAGCTTGTCGCCGTGCTGCCGGTAGCCGACCAGGTCGCCGTCGACGTAGAGCCGCCCGGCGTTGATCTTCTCCAGGTGGTTGATGCAGCGCAGGAAGGTCGACTTGCCGGAGCCGGACGGGCCGATCAGGCAGAACACCTCGCCCTGCTGGACCTCCAGGTCGATGCCCTTGAGGACCTCGACGCTGCCGAAGGACTTGTGGACGCCCTCGGCCTTCACCATTGCCGTACTCATCGCGTTCTACCTCGTTCCCCGCATGCGCGGTCCGCGACTCAGGTTCGCCTTGATCCGCTGCCACGGCGTGGGCGGCAGGTTCCGCACGCTGCCCTTGGCGTAGTACCGCTCGATGTAGAACTGGATCACGCTGAAGACGCTGGTCAGCACGAGGTACCAGATCGCCGCGACGAAGAACATCTCCATCACGTTGAGCTGCTGGGAGGAGATCTGGCGGCCCACGTAGGTCACTTCGGTGAACGTGATCGCGGAGGCCAGCGACGAGGTCTTCAGCATGTTGATGAACTCGTTGCCGGTCGGCGGCACGATCACCCGCATCGCCTGGGGCAGCACGATCCGGCTCATGGTCCGGGCGGACCCCATGCCCAGCGCCTGCGCGGCCTCGGTCTGCCCCTCGTCGACGGACTGGATGCCGGCGCGGACGATCTCGGCCATGTAGGCCGCCTCGTTCAGCGCCAGACCGAGCAGGGCCGCCATGAACGGCGTCATGACCTGCGTCATCTCGTCCTTGTAGATCGGCCCCAGGTTGAGCGTGGGGAAGATCAGGGCGAGGTTGTACCAGATCAGCAGCTGGAGGAAGACCGGCGTACCGCGGAAGACCCAGATGTACAGATTGGCGAACGCCGAGGTGACGGGGTTCTTCGACAGCCGCATCACGGCCAGGACGACACCCAGGACGACACCGATCACCATGGCCAGGACCGTGATCCACAGGGTGTTCCAGACACCCTTGAGGATCCGCTCCTTGAACAGGTACTCGGGGACGTCGTTCCACTCCACGTTGGCCTGGGCGAAGGCCGTGCCGAGCATCGCGAGGAGGGCGATGACGACGACGGCGCTGACCCAGCGCCAGGGGTGGCGGACGGGGACGGCCTCGATGGCCCGGGGCGGCAGCGGCGCGGCCGTCGCGGACGAGGCGGCGCCGGACCCGGCCGGCGGGGTGTCGGCCGGGCCCGTGGGCTTCTTGTCGTTCACGGGAGAACTTTCCGCTCGGGGTCTTACTCGGAGCCGCCGTTGAGGACGGCCTTCGTCACGGCGCCCTGCTCGACGTTCCACTTCTTCAGGACCTTGCCGTACTCGCCGTTGGCCACGATGGCGTCCAGCGCCTTGGCGACGGCGTCGCGCAGCTGGGCGTTGGCCTTGGGCACGGCGATGCCGTACGGGCCCTCGTCGACCTGGTCGCCGGTGACCTCGAAGTCCTTGCCGCCGCCGGAGATCTTCGCGTTGTAGGCCGCGACCGGGAAGTCGTTGAGGTCCGCGACCGCGCGGCCCTGCTTGACCTGGAGCAGCGCCTCGGGGTCGGTGTCGTACGTGAGCGTCTTGATCTTCTTGCCCGCCGGGCACTTGGCGTTCGCGCTCTTGGCGACGTCGGCCGAGACCGTGCCGCGCTGGAACGCGATGGTCTGGCCGCAGAGGTCCGCGGCGCTCTCGATGCCCTTCGGGTTGCCCTTCTTGACCAGGATGGAGACACCGGCGCTGAAGTAGTCGACGAAGTCGACCTTGGCCTGGCGCTCCTTGGTGTCGCTCATCGCCGACATGATCAGGTCGTAGCGACCGCTGTCGAGCGACGGGATCAGGTTGTCGAACGTCCCGTTCTGGAAGGTGAACGTGACGCCCAGCTCCTTGCCGAGCGCGGCGGCGATGTCGATGTCGACACCCGTGGGCGTGCCGTCCTTGTCGAACTCCATCGGCGCGTAGGCGATGTCCGAGCCGACCTTGATGACGCCCGCCTTCTTGATCTTCGCGGGGAGCTTGTACTTCGACGCGGCGGCCGACGAACCGGAGTCCTTCTTGCTCCCACTGTCGGTCTGGTCGCCGCAGGCGGTCAGCAGCAGGGCGCCGGCGACCGCGATCGCGCCGGCCGCGGCTATGCGGGACTTCGCAGTCTTCCCGGCCTTCGCGGTCGAGCGACGGGTGGTGCTTGCGGTCATGGTGGGGTCCTCCGGCGTGGATGTGGGAGTAGCCGTAGAGGTCGTCCTGGCACACACCTTCGGGTGTCGCGACCTCGTGTGATGACGGCATCTTGCCATTCGGACCAGCTCGTTCAGGGGGCCGCAGATGTCAAAATCGGATAACGGGTGACCGCGATCGGCCAACAGGCCCGCGCATCACGGTGCACAGGGCCGACATCATCTGCGGACGTATCACCCATCGGCCGGAGGATCTCCTGCGAACCGGCCCCTGTCTCACTATTCGGGCGGATGTGGGGCCCTGTTGGAGCGCCGCTCGAGACGGTGTCCACTTATGTGGCTATGAGTCATGTCACCGCCGCGTGATCGATCACGAATGGGGTCGTCCGCGGCACGCTCCGTCAGGTAAGAAGGTTCTTTACACCCCTCATCCGGGGCTCAGGGCGCGCGTGCGGCGCGCCCGTCGTGCACGTACCCGCGCAGCCGGCCACAAACGGGCCCGGCTGGGACGTGCACGGTGCCCGACCGCCCCTCAACCAGGAGCGGACCCACCCTCAACTGAAGCAATAAGACTTAAGGGGTCAGACAAGTGGCAGCGGAGATCGTCAATCCTCGCAGCGACGCGAATATCGGCAACGAAGGCGCTGACGAGCCCTTCGATCCGGCCTTCGCACTGCACCGTGGCGGCAAGATGGCCGTGCAGGCCACCGTGCCGATCCGCGACAAGGACGACCTGTCCCTGGCGTACACGCCCGGCGTCGCGAAGGTGTGCAGCGCGATCGCCGAGCAGCCGGAGCTCGTCCACGACTACACGTGGAAGTCCAGCGTCGTGGCCGTCGTGACGGACGGTACGGCCGTGCTCGGACTCGGGGACATCGGCCCCGAGGCCTCCCTCCCGGTGATGGAGGGCAAGGCCATTCTCTTCAAGCAGTTCGGCGGCGTGGACGCCGTGCCGATCGCGCTCGCGACGACGGACGTCGACGAGATCGTCGACACCGTCGTGCGCCTCGCGCCGTCCTTCGGCGGCGTCAACCTGGAGGACATCTCGGCGCCGCGCTGCTTCGAGATCGAGCGCAAGCTCCAGGAGAAGCTGGACATCCCGGTCTTCCACGACGACCAGCACGGCACCGCCGTCGTGACGCTGGCCGCGCTGAAGAACGCGGCCCGGCTCAGCGGGCGCACGCTCGGCGAGCTGCGCGCGGTGATCAGCGGCGCCGGTGCGGCGGGTGTCGCCATCGCGAAGTTCCTCCTCGAGGCGGGCCTCGGCGACGTCGCGGTCACCGACCGCAAGGGCATCGTCAGCCGGGACCGCGAGGACCTCACGCCGGTCAAGCGCGAGCTGGCCGAGATCACCAACAAGGCGGGTCTGTCCGGTTCGCTGGAGGACGCCCTCGCGGGCGCCGACGTCTACATCGGCGTCTCCGGCGGTACGGTCCCGGAGCCGGCGGTCGCCTCCATGGCGCCGGGCGCCTTCGTCTTCGCGATGGCCAATCCGACCCCCGAGGTGCACCCCGACGTCGCCCACAAGTACGCGGCCGTGGTCGCGACCGGGCGCTCGGACTTCCCGAACCAGATCAACAACGTCCTGGCGTTCCCCGGCATCTTCGCGGGCGCGCTCCAGGTCCGGGCCTCCCGGATCACCGAGACGATGAAGATCGCCGCCGCGGAGGCGCTGGCCGCCGTGGTCGGGGACGACCTGACGGCCGAGTACGTGATTCCGTCGCCGTTCGACGAGCGGGTGGCGCCGGCCGTCACCGCCGCCGTCGCGGCCGCGGCGCGGGCCGAGGGCGTCGCCCGGCGCTAGCCGAGCACGGTCCAGGCCCCGCCCCTTCGGGCGGGGCCTTTTCCGTGCCGTGCGCCAGAGGACGTGTGTCACAGGCGCGGAAGGTTCCCCGGCCCTGGCCGGGCGCCTATCGTCAAGGTCATGTTCGCCGCCTACGCAGCCCGAATCGACCGTGATCAGCCGCTGAACGGCCTGGAGTTGGGGGAGCGGCCCGCCCCCGAGAACCGGCCGGGCTGGACCACCGTGAACGTCAAGGCCGCCTCCCTCAACCATCACGACCTGTGGTCCCTGCGCGGGGTCGGGCTCGGCGAGGAGGCGCTGCCGATGATCCTCGGCTGCGACGCCGCCGGGATCGACAGCGACGGCAACGAGGTCGTCCTGCACTCCGTCATCGGCGAGTCCGGCCACGGCGTCGGGCCGCGCGAGCGCCGCTCCATCCTCACCGAGAAGTACCAGGGCACGTTCGCCGAGCAGGTCACCGTGCCCGAGTGGAACGTGCTGCCCAAGCCCAGGGAGCTCTCCTTCGAGGAGGCCGCCTGCCTGCCCACCGCCTGGCTGACCGCCTACCGGATGCTGTTCACCAACGCCGGTGTGCGCCCGGGCGACTCGGTGCTCGTGCAGGGTGCGGGCGGCGGTGTCGCGACCGCCGCGATCGCCCTCGGCAAGGCCGCGGGACTGCGGGTCTTCGCCACCAGCCGGGACGAGGCCAAGCGCAAGCGGGCCCTGGAGCTGGGCGCCGTCGAGGCCGTGGAGTCCGGCGCGCGGCTGCCGCAGCGGGTGGACGCCGTGATCGAGACGGTGGGCGCCGCGACCTGGTCGCACTCCGTCAAGTCCCTCAAGCCGGGCGGCACCCTGGTGATCTCCGGCGCCACGAGCGGGCCCAACCCGCCGGCCACCGAGCTGAACCGCATCTTCTTCCTGGAGCTCAAGGTCGTCGGCTCGACGATGGGCTCCAAGGACGAGCTGGAGGACCTGCTCTCCTTCTGCGCGGCCACCGGTGTGCGGCCCGTCGTCGACGAGGTGCTGCCGCTGGACCGGGCCCGGGAAGGGTTCACGAAGATGGCGGGCGGCGAGCTGTTCGGCAAGGTCGTCCTCAGCGTCTGAGAGGCCGTCGCCGAGGTCGAAGTCGTACGAGGTCGAAGTCGCACGAGGTCGAAGTCGCACGAGGTCGAAGGGCGCCCCGGGTTCGGGGCGCCCTTTTCACTTGCCCGGAACCCGCCCCGTCTGTCAATCATGGTTGACGCCATCCGCATGTCAACCTACATTGACACCATGACCGAGGCAACGGATCTCGCCGAGCAGGCGGGCGCCCGCGACCCACGCGTGGGACTGCGGGCGGTCGCCGCGCTGCGGCGGCTGCTCGAGCAACTGGAAGCGGTACAGGTGCGCAGTGCGCGCAATCAGGGCTGGTCGTGGCAGGACATCGCGGCCGAGCTGGGAGTCAGCCGACAGGCCGTGCACAAGAAGTACGGGAGGCGATGATGTTCGAACGGTTCACCGAGGCGGCCAGGACCGTCGTCAAGGAAGCGGTCGTGCACGCGGAGCGTGAGCGGGCCGAGGGGGTCGACGAGGGCCATCTGCTCCTCGCCCTGCTGGAGCGGCGCGGCAGCCGGGGCGCGTTCGTCCTCGACGCGCTCGGGCTCGCCGACGAGGCGCGCCGCGCGGAGATCGGGCGGGCGGTCGGGGTCGCCCGGCGCCGTGCGGGGCTCTCCCAGGCCGACGCCGAGGCCCTTGCCGGGCTGGGGATCGACGTCGACGAGATCGTCGCGCGGGTCGAGGAGGCCCATGGCGTCGGGGCGTTGGCCGGTGGACGGCGGGTCGGTGGGCGCCGGCCCTTCACGCGGGAGGCCAAGAAGGTGCTGGAGGGGTCCTTGCGGGTCGCGCTCCAGCACGGGGAACGGGCCATCGGGGATGAGCATCTGCTGCTCTCGCTGGTGTCCCGGGGTGGCAGTACCGCCTCCGATGTGCTTCAGGGATACGGGGTGGACGCCGGGGCCGTGGAGCGGGTGCTGTACGGGGGTGACGGGCGGCGGGCCGCCGGGTGATGTCCGGGTGAGCCGGGCCGGTTGCGCGGGGCCGGTTGTGCGGGGTCGGGCGGGTGCCCCGCGCCTCGGCCGAGGTCACGGGGCCCCGCCCCGGGCCCCGCTCCTCAATCGCCGGAGGGGCTTGAGTGCGGGCCCGAGGTCTTCTCCGGGCTCAGCGTCGCCGCGATGTGTGCCGCCGCCTTCGCCAAATGGTCCCGCGTCGAACGGAGCTGGTCCTCCGTGATGCCCCGGTCGCGGGCCCTGTCGCGGATGTCGTCGCGGAAGCGGTCCAGGAGACGGTCCAGGTCGCGGGAGGGGTCGCCGGTCGACTCCTCCGTGGCCCAGGACGGGACGTAGTCGGCCGGGACCGCGTCCGACGCGGGGCGGAACTCGGGCTCGGGCGCCGGCGGTGTGCGCGGGGTGTCCTTGCCGAAGCTCTTGCCGAACTCGCCGAACTCCTTCGCCAGTTCGGACAGGCCCTCGCGGACACCCGTCGGCCAGTCACCGCGCGTGAAGTGGTCCTGCACCTGGTCCTGGACGCGCCGGGCCATGCGCTGGAACTCCTCCTGCGCCTGCTCCCGCACCCGGTCCTGCGCCTCCTTGGCCTGGCGGCGCGCCCGCTGGGCCTCGTCACGGGCCCGCCGGCTCTCGTCCTTCGCGCGCCGCGCCTGCTCCTTCCACTCCTGCTTGGCCCGGCGCATCTCCTCCTTGGCGGCCCGCCAGGACTCCTTGTCCGTGAGGTCCGTGAGGTCCTTGAGATCGCCCAGGTCGCCCAGATCACCGAGGTCGCCCAGCTTGCCGAAGGTGCCGCTCCGGGCGCGGGTGCCGGCCGCGGCGGCCCGCACCTCGCGGCGGAGCTCGCCCGCCGCACCCCGGACGTCGTCGCGGATCTCGGCCGCCAGCTCGGCGACCGACTCGCGGATCTCCAGCTCCAGATCGGCCAACTCGCCGCTGCGGTCCGCCAGTTCGGCCCGGCCCGCGTCCGTGATCGCGTACACCTTGCGGCCGCCCTCGGTGGTGTGGGTGACCAGGCCCTCGCTCTCCAGCTTCGCCAGGCGCGGATAGACCGTGCCCGCCGACGGCGCGTACAGCCCCTGGAAGCGCTCCTCGAGGAGGCGGATCACCTCGTACCCGTGGCGGGGGGCCTCGTCGAGCAGCTTGAGGAGATAGAGCCGGAGGCGCCCATGGGCGAAGACGGGAGACATGTCAGAGCACCTTCTTGTCGGCCTTGTCGGCGGGGCTGTCCTGCGGGGCGTCGTGCGGCTCCATGTCCGACGGGTCGTCCTCGCCCGGTGGCCTGCGCAGCAGCGCGATGGAGCCGGACACCGTCGTCGCCCGCAGTTTCCCCGAACCCGCGCCGAGCCGACCGCTGATCTTGTGTGCGCCCCACTGGCCGGAGACCCGGAGGCCGTCGAAGGCGTTCGACATCGCTCCGCTCGCCGTGTTCGCCTCGACGTCGGTGTCCGCCGGGTGCGGGATACGGATGGCGATCTCGCCGGAGACGCTGGTGAGCGCCACGTCCGTGGGGCCCGCCGGGTCCAGGTCCACGATCATCGAACCGCTCACGGTGTCCGCCTTCACGAGGGGCCCCGAACCCTCGACGACGGTCAGGTCCCCCGAGACCGAATTGAACCGGAGGTCGCCGGTGACCGCCTGTGCCTCGACGCTGCCGGAGACCGTGCTGGTGCGGACCGGGCCGGTGACGCCCACCAGGGTCGTGTCGCCGGTGACCCCCTTCACCTCCGTGCGCCCCGCCATGCCCGAGACGACCGCGGCCGCGCCGACCACGCCGACCTCTACCCGGGTCCCCGTCGGAACCGCGAGCGAGACGACCGCGCTGCGCCGGAAGCCCTTGTGGTCCAGCCACTTCAGGAAGCCCTTCCAGGGCAGGTCGTCGTACGCGACCGAGAGCACGCCGCCCTCCTGGCTCACGCGCAGCGGAGATCCCTCCAGGTCCGAGACCTCCAGGCGGGCGGAGCCCTCGTCGGTGCCCATCACGTTCACCGTGCCGTTCACGATGCGGACGTTCAGGGTCGTGACCGGATCATCGAAGACGAGCTTCTGCGGTTCCGCGACGGACCACTCGGACATGGCGCGACCTCCTTCGGGGCGAGTACGGGCATACGCGGGCGTGTGCGAGAGAGTGCGGACCGACGCCGGGCCGACACGCCATATCGCGTTCCCCGAAAACACGATATATCGCGGGTGGGGAAAGTCAAGACTGTCGCGATCGTCCGTCTCGCGACCGCACGCGCGAAGGCGGTCATTTGTGGTCCATACCGGGTGAATTGCCCTAGCGTGGGGCCATGCCGTCCTCCGAACCCGCCGGCGCCCTGCTGCTGTGCCGCGCCGAACCAGCCGTCGTCGGACCCGCCGCGCAGCTCCTGCGCGAGCGGATGGTGCTGGCCCGGGCCGGAAGCGAGTGGAGCGTCCTCGTACCCGAGACGAAACCCTGGCTGACCGACGAGGAGTCCGTCGAGCAGGTGCTCGGCGGCTGGGCCGGAGCGCTCGCCGTCGGCGCGCCCTGGCCGGTGCTCGCCCTGTGGTGGGACGCCGACCGCGGCGGCTTCACGCTCGCCTCCGGCTTCCGCCGCCCGGTCGGCTACGTCTGGCTGGCCAACGGCACCCCGGTCGGCGAACACGAGGCCCTGCGCACCTTCGCCGCCCGCCTCGGCCTCGACCCCGTACTCGACATGCAGTCCCTGGAAGCCCTCGCCCTGCCCGACTCCGAGGCCGACGCGAGAGCCCGGCTGCGCGGTCTGCTCGCCGTCCTCACCCGCGCCGGGCTCACCCTCCCCGCCGGGCTGAGCCCCGGAGAGCCCGCCGACCGGCTGCGCGAGGTCGCCCGCGTCCAGCCGGGCGCGGAGCAGGTCGACTGGACGGGTTGGCGGGACGCCGTGCACGCGGAGCTCGACGTCGTGGAGAGCAGCAGCATCGGGCCCTGGCTGCGCGGCCCCAGGGCCCGATGCCTGGCCGCGGCACAGCTCGCCGCCGGAGTGCCGCTCGCCTTCCACGGCCTGCGCCGGCGCAGCCCCGGCTGGGCGACCGCCGGGGCGATCCTGCTCGCCCACGGCGCGCTCGGCTTCGTCTACGACCGGGTGCGCGCCGCCCGTTCCTGACGGACGGGCGGGCTACTCGTCCTCGTCGTCCTCGTCGTCGAGCCGCGCCAGCCAGGTCGCCAGACGCTCCACCGGAACCTCGAAGTCCGGGTTCAGGTCGACGAACGTCCGCAGCTGCTCGGCGAGCCACTCGAACGTGACCTCCTCCTCGCCGCGCCGCTTCTCCAGCTCTTCGATGCCACGGTCGGTGAAGTACATGGGTCGAGTCTCTCCCGGATGCCTCGTGCAGATGGTTCTCGGCCAGCCTACGTAGAGTGCCGGACGCTTGGCCGGATATGGCCCCAGCAGGGCTCGCCCGCAACCGCGACGCCGCTTAACCTCGTCGCAGTTCACGACGTGCACACATCAGGCGGCAGGGGACGGGGGAGCGGTGGGCGCGATACAGGAGATCAGACTGCCGGACGGAACGGTCGTGCACGCACGGCTGAGCGCCTCCGAGGCGTACGGCGGTGACGACCAGGACATCGGCGTCGTCGACGGCGTCGTGGCCAAGGTCGAGCAGCTCGGCGAGCTGGTGCAGGGCGTGGGGCAGTCCGTGCTCGCCGCGGCCCGCGCCGCCCGCCCCGACACCGCCACGATCACCTTCGGCGTGGAGCTGACGGCCAAGTCCGGCGGAGCCCTCGCCGTCCTGGCCTCCGGCGAGGCGAAGGCCTCCATCCAGGTCACGCTCGGCTGGTCCTTCGCGGGGAACGGCACCGCTGCCGGATCGGCGTGATGATCGAGGCAGGCTCCCGCCTCGACTCACTCGCCCGTGCCGCCACCGTCCATCTGCTCCCCGCCGGGGTGGACGGGCCCGTGCAGTGGGGCAGCGGCTTCTTCGTGGCGCCGGGGCTCGTGGTGACCGCCGCCCATGTGCTGCGCCCCTACCTCGCGAAGCGGCAGGGCCTGCAGTTCGCGGTGCGCGGGGACGGGTTCCACGACGGCATCCCGGTCGCCGCCCGCCTGGAGAGCTGGCTGGTGCGCGATCCGGCCCGCGAGTCCGTGCCGGCCGACCAGGATCTCGCCCTCGTCCGGCTGCTCGACCCGGACGTGGAGCACGAGTGCCTGTGGCTGGTGGATCGCGCCGTCGAGTACACGGGACCGCTGCGCGTGTACGGATACCGGCCCGACGAGTCGGCCTCCGGCAGGCGCGTCGTGCCGTGGAGCGTCGATGCCGAGATCAATGTGGTGGACGGCGCGAGCGGGCTGCGCTTCAAGCCCGACGCCGATTTCCCCTCGGGTGTTTCCGGAGGCCCGCTGATCGACGCGGACACCGGTGCCGTCGTCGGTGTCGTCAAGTCCCGGCGCACCCAGAGGGACGGCGGGGCGGCCGTCTCCTCGCTCGCGCTGCGCGAGTTCGGGTCGCGCTACCGGAAACTGGTCGAGGACCACGACCGCTGGCACGGTTCGATGCCCTGCTCCGCCGACACCGGCGACAATTGGGTCGACCTGCAGTCCACCGAGCTCGGGCCGGTCCCGCAGTGGACGCCGGCCGACCGGCGCAAGGCCCTCGACCTGCTGGCCCGGGTCCCGGCTCCGTCCGACGCCCACGCGGTGCGCAAGCTCGCACTCGTGGCGCGCAGCGGCTCCCGCTGGCCGGGCGGGGACCCGGCCGTGTGCAGCTGGCGCGACGGTCACGGACTGCTCTACGAGGGCCGTCTGCCGCTGTCGCCCCTGACGTTCCTGCGCTACCTCGCCCTGGTCGGCGCGTACGCCTCCGTGCGGGGGGCGGACACGACCCCTCTGGACGCCTGGGTGAAGGAGCGGCTCCGCGCTCACCCGGACCGTTCGATGCACGCCCTCGTGACCGACGCCCGCCTCCCGGACGAACTGCGGCCCGCGCGGGACGAGCCCGCGCGCGTCACCGTGCCCTATCCTGCGCCCGGCGACGGCAGCACAGTGGTCACCGTCGTCCTCGACCCGGTCATCGGCGCCGTTCCCACCCGCTTCTTCTGGCAGATCTGGGTCGACGACGGCACCGGCGAGCCGCTCCTCGCCGCCGCGGACGGGTCCGCGGAGGGGTTGCCGTCGCATGAGCTGGCCCAGGTGCTGGGGGTGCCGCTGGCCCGTGTGTTCCGCTCCGGCGACCGTGAAGGACGACCCGCCCCGCTCGAAGTCGCCCTGCCCGTCGAGGAGTTCGACACGGAGGTGCACCGCTGGCGGTTCGCCACCGTGGCCGCGCTCGACGACCACCAGTACCTCGGTGCCCAGCGCCAGGTCGTCCTGCGCGATCTGGCACGGCGGCTCGAACCCGGCAATGAGGTGTGGACCGCCCGCTGGCGGGGGCTGCGCGACGCCACCGCCCTGACCGCCCACCGAGCGCCGGAGCACGGCCGGACGCCGCAGGCCGCCCGCTACGCCAAACTGCCCGCCACGCATGTGCCCGTGCTGTGCCGCCCGGCGGGCCGGGGCCTCGGCCGGCAGACGATGACCGCGATCCTCGAAGGCGGCCACCCCGTCGTCCTGTGGCACATCGACGGGCACACGGGGCGCGGCTGCGACGAGGCCTGCGAGGAGCTGCACCAGCGCGCGACGGACCTCATCGGCCGCGTCGGCTCGGTCGCCGAACTCCCCGACAGCGTCCGGGTCGTCCGTGAGGAGATCAGCTCCCACCGCGCGGACCGGCGCTGGGCGGAGCCCCTGGCGCTGCTGTACGACGATCCCGACCGGCCGGTCCCGGGCGGCGATCTCGACGTGGTGGACGCGCCCCAATGAGCGCCGGGCGGAACAACCACGCGTCCAACTCCCGGCCGGAAAGCAGCGGTTGGATGCGCGGTGTTGGGTACATTCCCAAGGGCCCGTCGCGTGGGAACGCTGCCTCCGTCGGCCATGACGTGGCATTCCACCGACCGTCGACGAGGAGCGCACCATGACCGAATGGTTCGTCTACGAGGGCGACGGCAGGCCGGATCCGGACAAGATCCGTCGGCTTCCGGACCCTCCGCCGTGGCGTGCCTTCGACGCTGAACCGGTGGCGTACGACGTGCCCGACGTCGACTCGGCGACCCTGCGCAGACTCGGCGCCACCACGGTCCCCCTGCCCGTCCAGGACGAGCGGGCGCTGCATCTGGTCAATGCGGCCCTGTATCTGCGCCGCCCCATGCTCGTGACCGGCGACCCGGGCGCGGGCAAGTCGACCCTCGCGCACGCGCTCGCGTACGAACTCGGCCTCGGGCGCGTCCTGGAGTGGCCGGTCGTCAGCCGCAGCGAACTCAAGGACGGCCTCTACACGTACGACGCGATCGGCCGCCTGCACGACGCCCAGCTCGACCGGGGCGACGCCGGGACCTCGTCCGAGGACATCGGCCGTTACATCAAGCTGGGCCCCCTCGGAACGGCACTGATCGCGGCCGACCGGCCCCGCGTGCTGCTCATCGACGAGCTGGACAAGAGCGACATCGACCTGCCGAACGACCTTCTCAATGTCCTGGAGGAGGGCCGGTTCGCCATCCCGGAGCTGGAGCGCATCGCCGACCGCGCACCGGAGGTCCTCGTCCTCACCGACGACGGGCGCCGGGTGAAGGTCACCGGCGGAGTGGTCCGCTGCCGTGCGTTTCCCGTCGTCGTGCTCACCAGCAACCGCGAGCGGGAGTTCCCCGCGCCCCTGCTGCGCCGCTGCATCACGCTGGACCTGCAGTCCCCACGCGACCAGAGGCTCGCCGCGCTCGTCCAGGCCCACTTCGGTGAGGGCGCCTACGAGGCCCATCACGACATCGTCGAACTGTTCACCGAGACCGAGACGGACGGCGCGATGCGCCCCACCGACCAGCTGCTCAACGCGATCTTCCTCACCCAGTACACGGCCCGCGAGCAGACCCCCGCACGGCGTGCGGAGACCGCCGGACTGCTGATGAGGCCGCTCGACCACGGGACACGATGACCCGTGTCCGCAGCCCGCGCGTCCCACGACCCCGGTGAGCCAAGCCGTGCGGGCACGCTGCTCACCGCGTTCGCGGGGCGGCTGCGGGAGGCGGAGCTCGACCCGGGCGTCGAGGAGCTGGCGGACGCGATGTGGCTCGCCGGATACCTGGACCCCGGCACGCCGGGCGTCGCAGGCCTTGCCGCGGGGCCCCCGGCGCCGTCAGGGCCGGAGCCGCCACCGGTGGCCGCGCCGATCTCCCTGCCCGATCCCTCGCGGCAGCAGCCTTCCGCGGCCCCCACCGGACTCGATGTGGCTGGACGCCTGTTCGTGCCCTCGGGCGACGACCGACAGCCGCACGGGTTGCGTGCCGTCCCGGTCCGGGTGCCGGCCCCGCCCGTGCTGCCCGACCCCGTGGGGCTCCAGCGCGGCCTGCGCCCTCTGCAGCGCTACCGGGCACCGGTCCGGCCGGCCGCCCGGCTGCTCGACGAGCAGGCCACGGCCGAACTCGCGGCCCGGTCCGGCGGGTTGGTGATCCCCGTGCTCGCCCCGCGGCGGCGCAGGGAGGCCCGCCTCCTGCTCCTCATGGATCTGTCGACGTCCACCGTCGTCTGGCGGGAGGCCCTCGACGAGCTGCGCCTCGTGTGCGAGCGCGCGGGCGCCTTTCGCGAAGTGCAGGTCCAGTACCTGCACGAGGACGAGGACGGTTGCCCGGGCACCGCCGCGGCCGTCGGCAACGCCGGCCGGCTGCGTGACCCCGCCCAGCTCACCGACCCCACAGGACGCCAGCTCATCATGGTGCTCAGCGACTGCGCGGGCCCCATGTGGCGCAGCGGCCGCATGCAGCGACTGCTGCACCGCTGGGCGCGCTCCGCGCCGGTGGCCGTCGTCCAGCCGCTCCCACAGGTCATGTGGGAGCGGACTCACCTTCCCGCCCGCCGCGGCGTGCTGCATCGCCGCGAAGGCCCCGCGGGACGCCTGGAGTTCACACCGGACCGCGGCCGTCCCGTGCCGGACGCGCTGCCCGTGCCGGTGCTCGCCTTGCGCCGCTCCTCCGTCGAGGGCTGGGCCGGGCTGATGGCGGGGTCGACCGGGCGGGCACTGCGCACCGCCGCCGGCTGGGTCGGCGCCGCTCACCCCGCCTCGTCGAGCCCGGTCCGCGCGCACCAGGAGGTCCCGGCGAGAGACCGGGTCCGTACGTTCCTGCGCCGGGCCACACCGCCCGCGCGCAAGCTCGCCCTCAGCCTCTCCGTGGTACCGCTGTACCTGCCGGTGATGCGCCTCGTCCAGCACGCGATGCTCGCCGGAAGCGGGCCGGACGTCCTGGCGGAGGTGTTGCTGAGCGGGCTGTTGCGGCGACGCGGCGACGCCGACGACCCGGAGGAGGTGCGCTACGAGTTCCTGCCGGACATCGCCCCCGAACTGCGTCGGCACGTCGACCCGCAGGAAGCGGAGCTGCTGCTCAAGCACTGCTCGGAGTACGTGGCCCGCAACTTCGGCCGCACCGCCCGCAACTTCCCGGCGCTCGCGGCCGCCTATCTGCGCGGCACGGTCCCGGCACCGGGTCCCGACGCCTCCCTGGAGCCCCTGGCCCAGGGCCGCGAGGAGCCGCCGGGCCTGCGGGCCTTCGCGGAGGTCTCCCTGGAGGTGCTGCGGGACCTGGCGCCCCGGGTGCCGCTCCCGGCCGGAGCCGGGGCGGGCGGAGACGCCCCGCTGGGGTACACCGAGCTGGTGCGGCGCGGGCTGACCGCCGAGAAGACGTACGCACGCGAGGGGAACGTACGGGAGCTGGAGCGGGCCGTCGAGCTGTACCGGGAGGCGGGACGGGCCGCGGGCACACAGGACGAGCGGTCCCACGCCGCGGAGTCGCTGGGAAGCGCACTGCTGCGACAGGCCATGGCCGGGGCGCCGCCGGAGAGCCTGCTGGAGGCGCTGGAGGCGCTGCGCGGGGCACCGTCGCTCTCGCCGCGCGGTCTCGTGGCGCTGGGACGGACCCTGGTGCAGCTGGCGGCGGCCGTGGACCATCGGGAGCTGTCGTTCGACCGTCTCCCCCTCCCCTTGCGGGACTGGGCGCAGGCGCAGGCCACGGACGAGACCCCGGCCGAGGAGTGGGCCGTGGCCGAACTGCTGCATCAGGGAGCCGGTGAACTCACGGCCCTGGCGGAGGAGGACCCCGAGGACGGGGAGTTTCCGGTGCTCCTGCTCGCTGCCACGCGCCAGCTCCTCGCCTACTACTACCGTGTCACGCGGCCGGACGGCCACTTCCGGGCGGCCCGCCCCCGTGACTGGTTCACCGGCCAGCTGGAGCTGGGTCTCGCCGCGCTGGAGATGCTGCCCGATGACACGTCCGCGCATCGCGTGCGGGCCGAACTCCGTCTCGCCCTCGCCAAGTTCTACGACGGACGCCTGCTCGGCGATGTCACACGGGACGAGGACGACCACGCGCGCGCGCTGCTGAACGCCGGCCTGGCGCAGGCCCAGTTCGAGATCTTCCTGGAGAAGTCCACCGATCCCGACGCCGAGGCCTGCCTGGGGCTGGCCGCCGCGCTGGGGATCCTGGGGGAGGACCCCGCCGCTGTCGTCGCGGCCCTGGACGAGGCACTCGCCGCCGCGGCGGAAGCCTCCCCGGAGCGCTTCGAGGCGCTGACGCGCACCGCCGAGTTCTGGGACGAGCGGTACCGGGACAGCGGAGAGCGGGACGACATCGACCGCGCCGTCGACGCGTGGGAGCGGGCCCTCCAGCCGCTGGGACCCGACGACGAGAAGCGGGCCGAGACGCTCACCCACCACGGGCGCGCGCTGCTCGAACGGGCGATGCTCCCGGACACATCCGCCGAGGACAGCCACCTCGCCGTGCAGGCACTGCGGGAAGCGGTCGACGCGACACCGGGCGGCCACCGGCTGCTGCCGTACCGCCGGATCGTTCTGGCCCGCGCCTGCATCACCCGGTTCCAGGGACAGGGTGTGTCGAGCGACCTGCACGAGGCCGACTGGATACTCGCCGAGGCGGCGCGCGAGTCCGACGACCCGGCGGAACTCGTGCTGATCTGGTTCCTGCGGTCCGTGGGCACCCGGCTGCTCGCGGACCGCACCGCGCGCCGGGACCTGCTGCACGTGGCGCTCCAGCACATCGAGACGGCCCTGGAGACCGCTGCCGAGTCCGGGCACGACTGGCTCGGCGACATGCACGGCGCCCGCGCCGACCTGCTGTCCGCCCTCGACCGCCCCGGCGAAGCCGTGACCGCCTACCGCGCGGCCCTCTCGCTGACGGCGGATGCCGGCGATCGCGCGCACCTGGAGGCACGCATCGCCGAGCTCGAGGCGGCCCCCGAGTGACGCCCACCCCACCGCACGGGCCGGACGACACCCCGCTGCCCGAGTTCAGGCTCCCCGCGCGCAGCGACCACCCGGTCCTCAGTGCCGTACTGGACGAACTGCGGCTGCGCGCTGTCGACCCCGAGCCGGTCGTGGCCCACTACGAGGACGCGCCGTGACCGCGGCCGCCGGGCGGACGCCGCGGCATCCGCGCTGGCCGCACGCCCTGCTCGACACCACGGCCCACACCCCGGTCCCGTTCCGCCAGTTCGTCCTGAAGGTCCACGGCCGGTGCAACCTGAACTGCTCGTACTGCTACGTCTACCACGCCCAGGACGACAGCTGGCGCGACCGGCCGGCCCGTGCCGACGAAGACGTCCGGCGCGCCACCGCCCGCCGGATCGCCGAGCACGTCACCACGCACGGGCTGCGCCGCGTACGGATCGAACTGCACGGCGGAGAGCCGTTGCTCAACGGTCCCGAGCACGTCCTCGCGTACGTCGACGCCGTCCGGACGGCCGTCCCCGCGTCCTGCGAGGTGCGCGCCACCGTCCAGACCAACGGCACCCTCCTCACGGCCTCCGTGCTCGACCGCCTCGCCACCGCGCGGGTGCGCGTCGGGCTCAGCCTCGACGGCGGCCTGGCCGCGCACAACGCCCGACGCGCCGATCACGCCGGACGCCCCGCCTGGCCCGCGGCGCATGCCGCCGCACGACGCCTCGCGGGCCGGCCGGGGACCTATGCCGGGATCCTGTGCACCGTGGACCTCGCCGCCGATCCACTCGACGTGTACCGCTCGCTCGTCGCGCTCGGCCCGCCCGGCATCGACTTCCTGCTCCCGCACGGCAACTGGGGCGCCCCGCCCCCGGGCCTCGGCGACCGGCGGCCCGCCCGGCACCGGCCCGACCCCGCGCCGTACGGTGCCTGGCTCGCGGACGTCTTCGACGCGTGGTGGGGCGCCGAGGACCAGGGGCGGGTCCGGGTCCGGCTGTTCCACGAGATTCTGGCGCTGCTGCTCGGCGCGCCGAGCACCGCCGAGGCCGTCGGGCTCTCGCCGGTCGCCGCGGTCGTCGTGGAGACCGACGGGGCCATCGAGCAGGTCGACTCGCTCCGGTCCGCCTACGCGGGCGCCCCCGCGACCGGTCGCGACGTCTTCCGGCACAGCTTCGACGACGCGCTGCGCCACCCCGGCGTCGCGGCCCGACAGATCGGCGCGCGTGCCCTGGGCGCGGAGTGCCGGGCGTGCCCCGTCGGCGCGGTCTGCGGCGGCGGCAACTACGTCCACCGCTACGCTCCCGGCTCCGGGTTCCGGCACCCGAGCGTGTACTGCGCCGACCTGGAGCGGCTGATCCGGCACGTGGCGCACGCCCTCGCCCAGCAGGTGTCCGTACCTTTGCGGAAATACGGGCCAACTTCCTTTGTCTGACGGGTTTTTGGCGCACACTTGAGTGACCTGTGCACACCCGTGACAGGACACCTGGAAAGGGGCAGGCGCATGCGGGGTGAGTCGGCCCACGTCACGGTCGTGTTCGCCGGGCAGAGCGAGTCCTGGGCCCGATGGATCGAGTACCAGGTCAGAGTGGCCGGCAGGGCCACCGCCCTGGTGCGCTGGGACCCGCTGCGGCGCCCGCCGACGCCCGAGGCGCTCACCGACCTGCTCAGCGCGCCCGGCCGGGTGCTGCTCGTCATCGACGACTGGTACGAGCGGCTCGGCAAGGCCCGCTTCGAGGCCTGGGGCTCGGTGCTGCGCGACGCGCTCCCGCACTACCAGGGCCGGATCGCTGCCGTGTCGGTCACCGAGCAGCCGCTGCCGGACGCGGTGATCCCGCTCGCCCCGGTCGCGCTGCGCGGTCTGCCGCCGGAGGTGGCCAGGAGCCGTGTCCTGGAGTGCGCCGGCATCGGTTCCCCCGAGCCGCCCGTCGTGCTCGACCGCGGGCCGCGCTTTCCGGACTACAAGCCGCAGGTGGTCAACGCACCGCGTGCCAACCGCCGCTTCCTCGGGCGGGCCGAGCTGCTCCAGCGGATGTACGACGCCTTCCGCGGGGCAGGAGAGGGCATCACCTCCGTCGTGCTGCACGGACCCGGCGGCATCGGCAAGACCCAGCTCGCCCAGGAGTACGCCGACCGCTTCGGCGGCGACTACGACATCATCTGGTGGGCGGGCGCCACCAACCGGCTCACCGCGCGCGAGAAGCTCGCGGCGCTCGCCCCCGAGCTCGGCCTCGACACCCACGGCGAACTCGGCGCAGACGTGCGCGCCGTGCGCCGTCGGCTCGGCTCGACCTCCCAGCCCTGGCTGCTGGTCCTGGACGCGGCGGACGCCCCCGGCAAACTGAGCGACCTGATCCCCGAGGGCGACGGTGCCCACCGCGGCCACGTGCTGATCACCTCCCTGGACACCGAGTGGGCCAAGCACGCGGAGGCCATCGCCGTTCCGCCGTTCGACCGCACCGAGTCGGTGGCGTTCGCGGTCCGCCGTACCGAGCGGCTCGCCGAGGAGGACGCGGACCGGCTCGCCGCCGCGGTCCAGGACCTGCCGCTGCTCCTCGACCAGACCACCGCCTGGCTCGACCTCAACCCCATGGCGGACGTCCACGACTACATACGGGACATCGAGCGGGGCGAGGACCGCATCGGTGCCGTCGAGTCCCCGGACTACCAGCAGAACTACCAGGTGGTGTGGGCCAAGCTCCTCAACACCCTGCGCCAGGACTCCCAGCCCGCCTGGCAACTGCTCAACCTCCTGGCCTGCTTCTCTCCCGAGGTCGTCCCCGTACGGCTGCTGCAGACCACGCGGGCCGGCGAGCTGCCGCCCGCCCTGGCCGATCTGGTCAGCGAGCCCAGCAGCTGGAACTCGGCACTGCGCAAGCTCTCCGAGATCACCTCCATGCGGGTCGAGTACGAGGAGGGCCCGCGCGACATCCAGGTGGTGCGTACCCTGCGCATGCACCGCCTCTTCCACCGGTACGTGCGGTCCGTGCAGGCCCCCGACGACGCCGCGCGCAATGCCGAGGTGGCTCGCCGCGTCCTCGTGTCCGCGGATCCGCGCGACACGGCGTCACCGGGCAACTGGAACCGCTACGCCGACCTCATCCCGCACCTCGACCCCTCCCACGCGCTCCAGTCGCGCGACGAGGACGTGCGCGGGCTCGTGCTCAACTGCATCGAGTACCTGAGGACGCGCGGCGAGCACACCGATGGCCGGCGGCTCTCGCGGCAGGCCGTCGACGCATGGCAGGACGAGTACGGCCCCACCGACCGATCCGTACTCGTGGCCGTGCACCAACTCGCCAACAACCTGCGGTCGCTGGGCCGGTACGCGGAGGCGGAGGACGTCGGCCGCGAGGTCCACGACCGCCTCGCCGCAGCCCCGGAGGGCGTCGGCCCGATCGAGCTGATCCGTGCGAAGGACGGCCTCGGCGGCACCTTGATGGCGCTCGCCCGCTTCGACGAGGCACGCGCCCTGTTCGAGGACGCGGCGGCCCGGGCCACCGCCGAACTCGGCGGCGAGGACGTGCCGCGGACCCTGTCCATCCGTAGCAACCTCGCCGTCGCGATCGGTCTCCAGGGCCACTACGCGCAGGCACACGCACTGCATCGGAAGATCTTCGAGACGCGCGTGCGGCTGCTCGGCGACAAGAACGCGCTGACGCTCAACTCCGCCCTGCGCACCGCGTGGATGCTCCGACTCCTCGGCCGCTACCGGGAGGCCCTCGCCATCCAGGGCCACAACTCGCGACTGCACCGCCAGGTCCTGGACCGCAGACACAGCCAGACCCTGGAGGCGGAGCACAACTACGCGCTGTGCGCCCGGCGCGAGGGCGACCTGGCGTTTGCCCGGTCCCTGATGCGCGCGGTCCGCGAGCGCGTGGTCGGCCGGCGGGGCGAACTCCATCCCGAGTCGCTCCTCGTCTCGTGCGACTACGCGATGCTGCTGCGCGAGCTCGGCCACACGCAGGAGGCGCTGGAGCTCGCCGAGGCCACCGCGGGGCGGTACGCCGACCTCCACGGTGAGTCCCACCCCTATGCCATCGGAGCCAGGGACAACGTGGCGACGGTGCTGCGCCAGCGCGGGGACGTCCGGGCCGCATGCCGGATCTCCGAGGAGACGGCTCGGGAGATGGCCCGCGCCGTGGGGGCCGGGCACCCCTGGGCTGTGGGCTGCGCGAAGAACTCCATGACGGCGCTGGCCGCGACGGAGCAGTACGAGGCCGCCGCGAGAACCGGTCGCGCGGCCCTCGACGCTTCGGCCGCGACGCTCGGGGAGAGCCACGTCCTGACCGTCAGCCTGCGCGTGGGCCTGGCCGGGGCGCAGCGGGTACTGGGCGAGGAACAGGAGGCGGACGAGCTGTTCCGCCGGGCCTCCGACCAGCTCACCCAGCTGCTCGGCGCCGACCACCAGCAGACCCGCTACATCCTCGAACAGCGCCTTCCGTACTGGGACTTCGAGCCGCAGCCGATCTGAGCCGCGCCCCCGCACGCCGCGGGCCCGGCCCCCTCCGCAGAGGGGACCGGGCCCGCGATGTGTGCCGTTGTCGAGACCTACGCCTCGAACACCTCACGCACCAGTTGCTCCTGCTCGGCCTGGTGGCGCTTGGCGGAGCCGACCGCCGGCGACGAGGAGTGCGGCCGCGAGATGCGGCGCAGGCGCTCGCCGTGCGGGATGTCGGCGCCGACCGCCAGGTCCAGGTGGTCGATCAGGTTGAGCGCGATGAACGGCCACGCACCCTGGTTCGCCGGCTCCTCCTGCGCCCAGATGTACTTCTCGGCGTTCGGGAACTTGCTGATCTCCGCCTGGAGTTCGGCACCCGGCAGCGGGTACAGACGCTCGACGCGGATGATCGCGGTGTCGGTGTTCCCGCTCTTCTTCCGCTCGGCCTCGAGGTCGTAGTACAGCTTGCCCGCGACGAAGACGACCTTGCGGACCGCGTTCGCGTCCACCGTGTCGTCGCCGATGACCGGACGGAAGCCGCCCGTCGTGAACTCGTCCACCTTCGACGCGGCGGCCTTGAGGCGCAGCATCGACTTCGGGGTGAAGACCACCAGCGGCTTGTGGTGCGGGTTGTGCACCTGCCACCGCAGGAGGTGGAAGTAGTTCGACGGGAGCGTGGGCATCGCGACCGTCATGTTGTTCTGCGCGCAGAGCTGGAGGAAGCGCTCGACGCGGGCCGAGGAGTGGTCCGGGCCCTGGCCCTCGTAGCCGTGCGGCAGCAGCAGGGTGACGCCGGAGGTCTGGCCCCACTTCTGCTCGGCGGCCGAGATGTACTCGTCGACGATGGTCTGCGCACCGTTGACGAAGTCGCCGAACTGGGCCTCCCACAGCACCAGCGACTCGGGACGCGCCAGCGAGTAGCCGTACTCGAAGCCCATGACCGCGTACTCGGAGAGCAGCGAGTCGTAGACGTTGTAGCGGGCCTGCTCGGGCGACAGGTAGAGCAGCGGGGTGTAGTCCTCGCCGGTCTGCCGGTCGATCAGCACCGCGTGGCGCTGGCCGAAGGTGCCGCGGCGCGAGTCCTGGCCGGAGAGGCGGACCGGGGTGCCCTCCAGGAGGAGGGAGCCGAGGGCGAGGGTCTCGCCCATGCCCCAGTCGATCGTCCCGTCCTCGATCATCGACGCGCGGCGCTGCAGCTGCGGCAGCAGACGCGGGTGGACCGTGATGTTGTCCGGGATGTTGACCTGGGACTCGGCGATGCGCTTGACGACCTCCTGGGAGATCGCGGTCTGCACCGGCACCGGGAACTCGGCCTGCGGCTGCGGGGAGGTCTCCTCGCTGCCGCTCGCGACGGCCTCGCGGACCTCGGTGAAGACCTTCTCCAGCTGCCCCTGGAAGTCCTGGAGCGCCTGCTCGGCCTCTTCGAGGGTGATGTCGCCGCGACCGATGAGGGACTCGGTGTAGAGCTTGCGCACCGAGCGCTTCTTGTCGATCAGGTCGTACATCAGCGGCTGGGTGAACGCCGGGTTGTCCGACTCGTTGTGACCGCGGCGGCGGTAGCAGATGAGGTCGATCACGACGTCCTTGTTGAACGCCTGACGGAACTCGAACGCGAGGCGCGCGACGCGGACGACGGCCTCGGGGTCGTCGCCGTTCACGTGGAAGATCGGCGCCTCGATCATGCGGGCCACGTCGGTGGCGTACATGGAGGAGCGCGACGACTCCGGGGCGGCGGTGAAGCCGACCTGGTTGTTGATGACGATGTGGACCGTGCCGCCCGTGCGGTAGCCGCGCAGCTGCGACATGTTGAGCGTCTCGGCCACGACGCCCTGGCCCGCGAAGGCCGCGTCACCGTGCAGGGCGACCGGCAGGACGGTGAAGTCCGTGCCGCCCTTGTTGATGATGTCCTGCTTGGCGCGGACGATGCCCTCGATGACCGGGTCGACCGTCTCCAGGTGGGACGGGTTGGCGGCCAGCGAGACCTTGATCTGCTCGCCGTCGAGGCCGGTGAAGGTGCCCTCGGCGCCCAGGTGGTACTTCACGTCGCCGGAGCCGTGCATCGACTTCGGGTCGAGGTTGCCCTCGAACTCGCGGAAGATCTGCGCGTACGACTTGCCGACGATGTTCGCCAGCACGTTCAGCCGGCCGCGGTGGGCCATGCCGATGACGACCTCGTCGAGGCGGGCCTCGGCGGCGGAGTCGATGACGGCGTCGAGCAGCGGGACGACGGACTCGCCGCCCTCCAGGGAGAAGCGCTTCTGGCCGACGAACTTCGTCTGCAGGAAGGTCTCGAAGGCCTCCGCCGAGTTCAGGCGGCGCAGGATGCGCAGCTGCTCCTCGCGCTCCGGCTTGGAGTGCGGGCGCTCGACGCGGTCCTGGATCCACTTGCGCTGCTTCGGGTCCTGGATGTGCATGAACTCGATGCCGACGGTGCGGACGTACGAGTCACGGAGCACGCCGAGGATGTCGCGGAGCTTCATCATCGACTTGCCGGCGAAGCCGCCGACGGCGAAGTCGCGCTCCAGGTCCCACAGCGTGAGACCGTGCTCGTTGATGTCGAGGTCGGGGTGCTTGCGCTGGTGGTACTCCAGCGGGTCGGTGTCGGCCATGACGTGGCCGCGGACCCGGTAGGAGTGGATCAGCTCGAAGACGCGGGCGGCCTTGGTGACGTCGTCGTCGTGCGACGCGTCGATGTCCTTGAGCCAGCGGACGGGCTCGTAGGGGATCCGCAGGGCCTTGAAGATCTCGTCGTAGAACTCGTTCTCACCGAGGAGGAGGTTCGCGACGATGCGCAGGAACTCGCCGGAGGCGGCGCCCTGGATGACCCGGTGGTCGTAGGTCGACGTGAGCGTCATGACCTTCGAGATGCCGAGCTTGTTCAGCGTGTCCTGGGAGGTGCCCTGGAACTCCGCCGGGTAGTCCATCGAGCCGACGCCCATGATGACCGACTGTCCGGGCATCAGACGCGGGACCGAGTGGACGGTGCCGAGGCCGCCGGGGTTGGTCAGGGAGACCGTGACACCGGTGAAGTCGTCCATGCCGAGCTTGCCGTCACGGGCGCGGCGGACGATGTCCTCGTAGGCCTGCCAGAACTCGAAGAAGTTCAGCGTCTCGGCCTTCTTGATGCCCGCGACGACCAGCTGGCGGTCGCCGTTGGGCTTCACGAGGTCGATCGCGAGGCCGAAGTTGATGTGCTCCGGCTTGACCAGCGTCGGCTTGCCGTCCTTCTGGGCGAAGGAGTAGTTCATCGACGGCATGGCCTTGATGGCCTGCACCATCGCGTACCCGATGAGGTGCGTGAAGGAGATCTTCCCGCCGCGGGCGCGCTTGAGGTGGTTGTTGATGACGATGCGGTTGTCGAACAGCAGCTTCACCGGGACGGCGCGCACGGACGTGGCCGTGGGGACCTCGATGGAAGCGTTCATGTTCTTCGCGACGGCGGCGGCGGGACCGCGCAGCGTCACGAGCTCGGGGCCGGCAGGGGCCTCGGTCGTCACTTGTTCAGCCTTCTTCGGTGCGGGTGCAGGTGCGGGCGTTGCGGGAGCGGCCTTCGCGGGCGCAGGCGCGGGCGCGGCGGCAGTCTGTGCGGGAGCTGCGGCTGCGGGCTTCGCGGCGGGCGCGGCGGGGGCCTGGGCGGCGGGCGCCGGAGCGGCGGCCGGGGCCGGAGGCTTCTGGGCCGGCTGCGCTGCAGGCTCAGTCGGCGCAGCCCCCGCGGCTGCGGCACCGGGCTTGTAGTCGGCGAAGAAGTCCCACCAGGCTCGGTCAACCGAATTCGGGTCCTGGAGGTACTGCTGATAGATCTCGTCGACGAGCCACTCATTGGGACCGAAGGCGGCCGCAGGGTTTCTGCCCTGCCCGGCTTGGTCGGTCTCGGTGGTCGAGTTACTGGGGGACTGTGGCGACACGGCGTGAACCGCCCTCTTCCGCTTCTCACAAGGTGATGGACAGCGGGAATAAAGGCTACGCCTCCATTGGCGGGACGTGCAGACCGGGCCGGTGATCCGTCGCGTAAGTCACACTGGAAGTCGTGTTTCGGGCCGGGAAATGGCGGGAAACAACCGGGGTTCCGCATGCACGGATCGCGCCACCGGCACATCCGGGTACGCCAGGGCGTGGCTTGACCACTGCCTGACCGAAACCCTACGTCAACTTTGCGGTCGGGGCTCTCCCGGAAGAGTGACCTTGATCCGGCAGCCCCGCTCGGATTCGGCCACACCGATCCGGCCGCCGTGCAGGTCCACCGCCCAGCGCGCGATGGCGAGGCCGAGGCCCGTGCCGCCGTCGCCCTTGCCGCTCGACCCGTTGTCCTTCGTACCGCGGTTGAACCGCTCGAAGACCCGGTGCCACTCGGACTGGGGGATGCCGGGACCCTCGTCCTGCACCTCCAGCTCCAGCGACTCCGGGTACAGGCCGCGCCGGGCCCGCACCGTGACCCGGCCGTGCGGCGGGGAGTGCTTCACGGCGTTGTCGATGAGATTCGCCACTACCTGGTGGATGCGCTCGGGGTCGGCGTGCCCGGTCAGCTCCGGCGGCGACACGTCGAGGTGGAGATGGACGTCCGTCCGCGTGTGGGTGCCGGACCCGGAGGCGATGCCGGCGCGCTGCGAGACGGCCATGTTGGCCTCCTTGAGCACGCCCGACAGGTACGGCCAGACCTCGAAGCGCCGCGCCTTGAGCGGCACGACACCGTTGTCCAGGCGGGACAGGTCGAGCAGCGTCTCGACGAGCCGGCCCAGCCGCTCCGTCTGTTTCAGCGCCGTGCGCATGGTCTCGGGGTCGGCGGACATGACGCCGTCCACCACGTTCTCCAGCACCGCGCGCAGGCCCGCGATGGGGGTGCGCAGCTCGTGCGAGACATTCGCCACGAGCTCCTTGCGCTGGTGGTCCTGGGCGGCGAGCTCGTCGGCCATGCGGTTGATGGTGACGGCCAGGTCGCCCAGCTCGTCGCGGCGGTCGGCGCCGCGCACGCGCCGCGTGTAGTCGCCGTTGGAGATCGAGCGGGCCACGGTGTTCATCTCGTCGAGCGGCGCCGTCAGCGAGTGTGCGACGAACTGCGTGATCAGCAGCGTGGCGATGATCGAGAACACCGTGATGAAGCGCAGCTCGGTCGCCGTGTACATCGCGACCATGAGCAGGCCCGTGGTGATGAAGACCGAGATGACGACGAGGGTGCCGAGCTTCGCCTTGATGGAGAAGGGACGCAGCCCGCCGGTGGCCCAGTACGGGTTGAGCGGCGGCTTGAGCGCCTTCGGCCGGTCCGGCCGGCTGTGCTGTGCCCGGTCCCCGACGCTCATGGGGTCGGCGTCTCCAGCGCGTAGCCCACACCGTGCACGGTGCGGATGCGCTCGGCGCCGATCTTCCGCCGCAGGGCCTTGATGTGGCTGTCGACGGTCCGGGTGCCGGAGGCGTCCGCCCAGTCCCACACCTCGGCGAGCAGCTGCTCGCGCGACAGGACGGCCCGCGGGGTGTTCGCCAGGCACACCAGGAGGTCGAACTCGGTGGGCGTGAGGTGCACGTCGTCGTTCCTGACCCGCACCCGGCGCTGCGCGTGGTCGATCTCCAGCTCGCCGAGCCGGAGGATGCCGCTGCGCGGCGTCGACGCGGCGACGGCCGCGCGCTCCACCCTGCGCAGCAGGACGTGCACCCGGGCCGCCAGCTCCCGCATCGAGAACGGCTTGGTCATGTAGTCGTCGGCGCCCACGCCGAGCCCGACGAGCATGTCCGTCTCGTCGTCGCGCGCGGTCAGCATGAGGACCGGCACCGGTCGCTGCGCCTGCACCCGACGGCACACTTCCAGGCCGTCGAAGCCCGGCAGCATGATGTCGAGGATCAGCAGGTCGGGCTGCCAGGCCTCGGCCGTGTCCACCGCGGCCGGGCCGTCCTGTGCGGTTTGCACCAGGAATCCCTCCGCGCGCAGCCGGGCGGCGATGGCGTCCACGATCGTGGGGTCGTCCTCGACGACGAGGACCCGTCGTTGAGCCCCTGTCGTCGCCGTGCTGCCGTTGTGGGAGGTGTGTGTCTGCTCCATCGCCCCGCCCCTGAATGCACGCCTTCGTGGCGCGCTTGACGCTTGAATGATCGGGTTTCGGGCCTCAGCGTACGGGGAGTTACCGCCGGTCGGCTACGCGCCCCGTACTGCGAGGTGCACCACGTCGGGTACGCCTCGGACAACGGGGATCTCTTCGGTGCGGACCCGTCGGAATCCGGCATTCCGCAAGGTTCCTTCGAAATTTGCGGACGGCTGCGCGGACCAGACGGCGAGCACGCCGCCCGGGTGGAGGCGGGCGGCGCAGGCGGCGAGACCGGCCGGGGAGTAGAGGCTGTCGTTGCCCTCGGTGACGGTCCAGTCCGGGCCGTTGTCGATGTCGAGGCAGAGCGCGTCGTACGCGGCGGGGCCGGCGCGCAGGTGGTCGACGAGGTCGGCCTCGACGATCTCGGTCCTGGGATCCGCCAGCGCCTCGGCGGACAGTCCCGCGAGCGGACCGCGCTCGTGCCAGTCGATGACGGCCGGCTCGCGCTCGACGACGGTGATCCGGCCCCAGCGCGGGTCCGCGGCGGCGTGCGCCAGGGAGAAGCCGACGCCGAGACCGCCGATCAGCACGGCGGGCCGCTCGTGGCCGGGGCCCAGTTCGCCGAGGGCGGCGTCGACGAGGAGCCGCTCGGAGCGGCCGTCGGAGGTGTCCATCAGGAAGGTGCCGTTGGCGATGATCTGGAGCAGGTGGCCGTGCTGCCGCAGCACCACCTCGCCGTAGGGGCCCTCGCGGCGGTCCAGGACGACAGGGGCTTCTTCCGGGTGCGCGACGCTCATGCGGGCCATCTTGGCGGATAAGGGTTTGCCGTGTCGTGGTTCGGTTGCGGACGCGGCCGGGGGCTGTGAGGTTGCTGTGCATCGCGTCTCACGTGGCGTCCGTCATAGACAGGGCGGTCGGCCGGGACGAAGTCTGGGGCGGATGCGCGCGAAAGGGGTGCCCTCGTGGAACCAGGAGGCGTGATCACCGGTGCCGGTGAGACGGCGGTCGCCGACGGCCGCCCGCTCGACGGCATCCCCGCCCAGGCAGGGCCTCCGGCCCTGGAGACGGTGCGGCGCGCCCGCCCCCGTCGCCCGCGGCCGTGGCTGCTGCTGCCCACTCCCACCGGGACCCCGTTCACCTTCGGCTACGCGGCCGTGCTCGTCGTCACGTCCCTGTACATGGAGTTCGCGCCGCCGGCCGCGGTGTCCGCCGCGCTGCGTGCGTCCAGCACCGATGTCACCCATCTGGCCCAGTCCCCGGCACTCGTCCTGGTGGCGAGCGCGCTGTGGATCGCGGGCGGTCTCACGTCCCCCTTCGTGATCGCCTTCGTCGTCGTGCTGACCGCGCTGGAGCGGCGGATAGGGGGCCTGCGCACGGCGGCCGTCTTCCTGCTCGGCCATGTCCTGGCGACGCTGGCCACCGAGGTGCCGGTGGGTCTGTCGGTGGCGGTGGGCCATCTGCCGGACAGCTCGCTGCACCGCCTCGACTACGGCATCAGCTTCGGCGTCGCCGCGAGCATCGGCGCCCTCGCCGGGCTGCTCACGCCCTGGCTGCGCTGGCTGGTGCTCGGCGTGTTCGCGGCGACGCTGCTCCAGGACCTGATCGCCTTCACCGACCCGATGACGAGCTGGGGCCACCTGCTGGCCCTGGCGATCGGAGTGGCCACCTGGCCCTGGCTCCGCCGCCGCACATCAATCCCCTCCGGGGGACGCAAGACGAGCCCCTCCGGCGGACGTCATACAAGCCCCTCCGGCGATTGAGGAGCGGGGTCCGGGGCGGAGCCCCGAGACCTCGGCTTCAGCCCGGCCGCCGCCAAAAATTCAGCCACCCACGTACTTCGCATTGGTGAGCGGCGCCACGATCTCCCACCCCAGCGACGAGTACAGCAACCGCCCCTCGGGCGTACAGGACAGAACCCCGCGCACCGCCCCCTGGGCATACGCGGCAGCCTGAAGCGTCCGCATCACGACACTCCCGAGCCCCTTGCGGCGATGGTCCGGCGAGGTCTCGATCTGGTCGACGGTCGCGCGGGCCCCGACCGGCGCGACCTGCCCCCGCGCGGCGAACGTCCCGTCGGAGTCGGTCACCAGAACCCGGGTGACACCACCCCGGGACCACGAGCGCAGCCGATACCCGGCCGGCGCCTCCGGGGCGGGCGCCGGTGTCAGCCCGGTCGTCATCAGGAAGTCGTCCGCGCCGTAGGGCTCCCAGCCCGCGCCGAGCCAGGGCAGCACCCGCGCCCGGTCGGCGAAGACCTTCAGGTGGGTGCCGCGCCCGGTGACCGCCCCGGCGACCTTGCGGACGTCGTCCTCGCGCACGTCGTCGTTGGTCGCGCCGAGCACGTGCCGCCCGACCTGATCGGCCAGGCCGACATAAATCGTGTAGCCCCACGGTTCCACCAGTGGGGGAGCGGCTCCGCGCGAGACGACCCAGCCGTCGATCCAGTCGCGTACACGGTCCTCGCCGGTCATGCGCACCCCCGGTGTAATGGTTGATAGCGGTAACTGAACCTTACGCACCGCATGCCCGCCCCGGGCAGATGTGATCGCTGAGAGCGAACACCCGGCCGGGAACATCCTGAGCCTCCCGTGCATTGAGTCGACATAGCTCAACTTGACTGCCAAAGGGGAGATCATGGCTTCGACGTCCGCACCGCTCACCCTGCCTGTACTGCCGCTCGACGACGAGGTGGTACTTCCCGGCATGGTGGTGCCGCTGGACCTGAACGACACCGACGTACGCGCCGCGGTGGAGGCCGCGCAGGCCGCCGCGCGCGGCGAGCCCGGCAAGCCCCGGGTGCTGCTCGTGCCGCGCATCGACGGCGCGTACGCGAACATCGGCGTGCTCGGCACCGTGGAGCAGGTGGGACGCCTCGCCGACGGCGACCCGGGCGCCCTCATCCGGGGCCGCGACCGGGTACGCATCGGCGCGGGCACGACCGGCCCCGGCGCAGCCCTCTGGGTGGAGGGCCTGACCGTCGAGGAGACCGCTCCCGACCCGCTGCCCGGCGCCGTCGCCGAGCTGGTCAAGGAGTACAAGGCGCTCGCCACCAACTGGCTGAAGAAGCGCGGCGCCTGGCAGGTCGTGGACCGCGTCCAGCAGATCGAGGGCGTCTCCGCCCTCGCGGACAACTCCGGGTACTCGCCCTTCCTGACCACCGCGCAGAAGGTCGAACTCCTGGAGACCGCCGACCCGGTGGAGCGCCTGAGGCTGGCGACCGCCCAGCTGCGCGAGCACCTGGCCGAGCAGGACGTCGCCGAGACCATCGCCAAGGACGTCCAGGAGGGCGTCGACAAGCAGCAGCGCGAGTTCCTGCTGCGCCGCCAGCTCGAAGCCGTACGCAAGGAGCTGCGCGACATCAACGGCGAGCAGGACGGGGAGGAGTCCGACGACTACCGCGCCCGCGTCGAGGCCGCCGACCTTCCGGAGAAGGTCCGCGAGGCCGCCCTCAAGGAGGTCGACAAGCTGGAGCGCTCCAGCGACCAGTCGCCCGAGGGCTCCTGGATCCGCACCTGGCTCGACACGGTCCTCGAACTCCCGTGGAACGAGCGGACGGAGGACGCCTACGACATCAAGGGCGCCCGGGACGTCCTGGACGCGGAGCACTTCGGCCTGGACGACGTCAAGGAGCGGATCACCGAGTACCTGGCCGTGCGCAAGCGGCGCACCGACCGCGGGCTCGGCGTCGTCGGCGGACGGCGCGGCGGCGCGGTGCTCGCGCTCGTCGGCCCGCCCGGCGTCGGCAAGACCTCGCTCGGCGAGTCCGTCGCGCACGCCATGGGCCGCAAGTTCGTCCGCGTCGCCCTCGGCGGCGTCCGCGACGAGGCGGAGATCCGCGGCCACCGTCGTACGTACGTGGGCGCGCTGCCCGGCCGCATCGTGCGGGCGGTCAAGGAGGCCGGGTCGATGAACCCGGTGGTGCTCCTCGACGAGATCGACAAGGTCGGCTCCGACTTCCGCGGCGACCCGGCCGCGGCCCTGCTCGAAGTCCTCGACCCGGCGCAGAACCACACCTTCCGCGACCACTACCTGGAGGTCGAACTCGACCTGTCCGACGTCGTGTTCCTCGCGACGGCGAACGTCCTCGAAGCCATCCCGGAGGCGCTGCTCGACCGGATGGAGCTGGTCCGGCTCGACGGCTACACCGAGGACGAGAAGGTCGTCATCGCCCGCGACCACCTGCTCCCGCGCCAGCTGGACCGGGCGGGCCTCGCGGAGGGCGAGGTCACCATCGACGAGGGCGCGCTGCGCAAGCTGGCCGGCGAGTACACGCGCGAGGCCGGCGTGCGCAACCTGGAGCGGGCCGTCACCCGCGTCCTGCGCAAGGTCGCGGCCCAGCACGAACTCGGCGACCGCGAGCTGCCGTTCACCGTCGGCGCGGACGACCTGCGCGCGCTCGTCGGACGGCCGCACCACGTGCCCGAGTCGGCGCAGGATCCGGCCGAGCGGCGCACGGCGGTGCCGGGTGTCGCGACCGGACTCGCGGTGACCGGCGCGGGCGGTGACGTGCTCTTCGTGGAGGCGTCGCTGGCCGACCCGGAGACGGGCGCGGCGGGCCTGACCCTCACCGGTCAGCTCGGCGACGTGATGAAGGAGTCGGCGCAGATCGCGCTCTCCTTCCTGCGCTCGCACGGCGCCGAACTGGAGCTGCCCGTCGCGGACCTGAAGGAGCGCGGCGTGCACATCCACTTCCCCGCCGGGGCGGTCCCCAAGGACGGCCCGAGCGCGGGCGTGACGATGACGACGGCGCTGGCGTCGCTGCTCAGCGGGCGGCTCGTCCGCACGGACGTGGCGATGACCGGCGAGGTGTCGCTGACCGGCCGGGTGCTGCCCATCGGCGGCGTCAAGCAGAAGCTGCTCGCCGCGCACCGGGCGGGCGTCACCACCGTCATCATCCCCAAGCGCAACGAGGCGGACCTGGACGACGTCCCCGCCGAGGTCCTGGAGAAGCTGGACGTCCACCCGGTGACGGACGTCCGCCAGGTGCTCGAACTGGCCCTGGCCCCGGCCGGGGTGAAGGTTCCGGTCGCGGCGTGACGGACGCCTCCGGATGACGAAGGCCCGGCCCCCGTGAGGGGCCGGGCCTTCGGCTTGCCGTCGTGGGCTCAGCCGTTGGCGAGCGCCTGGACGCGGTCGAGCGCGCCGTTGAACTTGTCGTGGTCACCGACCGTCGGGCCGGACGAGGTGTACTGCCACATCGTGTAGAAGCCCCAGCCCGCCGGCAGCGTGCCCACGCTGGCGGCGTAGCGCGCGACCCACAGCGGGTTGTTGGCCGCGAAGCCCGCGTAGTTGCCGGTGCACTCGGTCCACCAGCTCGTCGCCGTGTAGATGACGGCGTCCCGGCCGGTACGGGCCTTGTACTGGTTCAGGAAGCTCGCGATCCAGTTGACCATGCCGCTCTGCGAGAGGCCGTAGCAGGACGCGCCGTAGGGGTTCCACTCGATGTCGAGCACGCCCGGCAGCGTCTTGCCGTCCTTGGACCAGCCGCCCCCGTGGTCCACGAAGTAGTTGGCCTGGGTGGCGCCGCTCGTCGTGTCCGGCGTCGCGAAGTGGTACGAGCCGCGGATCATGCCGACGTTGTACGCGCCGTTGTACTGCTGGGCGAAGTACGGGTTGGTGTAGTACGTGCCCTCGGTGGCCTTGGTGTAGGCCCACTTCACGCCGCTGCCCCAGAGCGTCGCCCAGGCGACGTTGCCCTGGTGGCCGGAGACGTCGACGCCTTCCGTCTGGGTGGCGCTGCCGGACGGGGCGGAGCCGGTGTCACCGTCGTGCGCCGCGACGCCGACGCCCAGGTAGGCCTGGCCGCGGGTGGGGGTGTCGGCGGCCTGCGCCGCACTCGGCAGGGTGAAAAGGAGCGAGAGCGCTGCGAGGAGCGTTCCGGCCACGCCGAAGCGGGTGCGGCGGCGGGACGTTCCGGGTCTGTGCACGGGCATGGGTGTGCCTCCGAAGGCCTCGTGGGGGATCAGTGGTGCTGATCAGGGACCTGTGCTGGGCTGTGCCGTTGACCTGTTGGCATGTCGCCGTGCGGATGATGGTGTGAACATGCCATGCATGACGCTACGCATGTAGACCTGGCCGGGGGAAGAGGGTCCGGGTGCTGCCGTTGGTCTACTCCTGCGAAATACTGGCGGAGCTGCGGCAATGGCGGCGATTGGCGAAAACTTTCAGAATCTCGAAACCCGGGGACACTGTGGCCATGGGCGCTGACGTGCACGAAGGCGGGAACGGCAGGCGACGGAGTGCGGAAGGTACCGCGAATTCCGATATCGCGCCGACTGGTGTGGACCACGAATTCCTGGCGCTGGAGCGGGAGTTGACCGTCTTCCTGCGGCGCGCCCGGGCCTCGTCCGGGGAGATGGCCCGCGAGGTCCACCCCGATCTGGAGCCGGCCGCGTACGGACTGCTGGTGCGCCTGGAGGAGTCCGGGGCGCAGCGGGCCACCGAACTCGCCGGGTACATCGGGGTCGGGAAGGCGACCATGAGCCGTCAGCTGCGTGCCCTGGAGGACCTCGGCTTCGTCGCCCGCGAGCCCGATCCGGCGGACGGGCGGGCCTGGCTGATCTCCCTCACCGACCTCGGCCGGGAGAACTTCCGCCAGGTCCGCGATGCCCGCCGGGCGCGTTATGTGCGCCAGCTCGCGGGCTGGGACCGCCTGGAGGTCGCCGAACTGGCCCGGCTGCTGCACCAGTTGAACGCGGGCGCCGAACACGAGTAGCTCCGCGGGTTCTTCCGTGGTGACCTGCGGGCCGGTGGCCGCTTCTCGCGCAGTTCCCCGCGCCCCTGAAGGATCCGCGTCCGCCCCGCGAGGCATCGTCGCCACCTGACGGCCGGTGGCCCTGCTGCGCGCAGTTCCCCGCGCCCCTGAGATGCGCACTGCGTGCGCCATCTCATCAAGAGAGGCGCGCGCGGCGCAGCCTCAGGGGAGGCGGCGCGAAGCGCCTGCCTCAGGGGCGCGGGGAACTGCGCGAGAAGCCCCACCGGCCCGCGGGCGAGAACGAACCTCGGATGGCTACAGCTCCACGTACGTCACCGTCGCGTCGTCGTGGGTCTTGCCGCGGCGCAGATACGTACGGGCCTCCGCGTCCGCGAGCTCCAGGGCCCGGACCCGCGCCACCGTGGCCTCCGTCCCCTCCTTGCGGACGAGTGTGAACAGGTCGGCCCACGTGCCCTCGCGGAACTTCTCCACCCAGCGGGTGACACCGTCCGTCATCGCGGCCAGCGCCCGCACATCGGCCCGCGCGAGGGTGCCGGTCACCGCCCTGGCCGCCACCGCCGGATCGGCCGCCGCCGTGAAGAAGCCGCCCTCCTTGTTGCGGACGGTCGCGTCGGCCACCGCGGCCGAGACGAGGGAGGCGCGCGGCACCCGGTCCAGGCGGTCGTCGACCAGCGCCGTGACCGCCCCTGAGGGCGCCTCGACGAGCAACACCGAGTCCGACAGCACCAGATGCTCGACCCGCTCGGCGTCCCAGCGGACCAGCACGACGGTTGCCTGCGGAGTGCGCGGGTGAGAAAGGTCACAGGTGGCCCGATGGGCGTCGGCGGTCCGGGCCACGGCGGCCGCGAGAATGTCACGCAAAGTCATATCCCGCCGCGAACCGGACAGTTCAAGCAGGGCACCGCCGAGCCGGGCGGTGAACCAGGGGACGGAATGCAGACAACCGTCCTCCGTGGGAGGGGGTGTGACACCGTCCAGGACGACGAGGGATCCGCCCTGCCCGGAGGCCGGAAGCGCTACTGATGTGTAGTCCTCGTCGGGGCGGGCGGGGTCGCCGGGCTCGCTGGTCAGTTCGATGCGCATCCGGCCAGTCTGCACGACCTCTTCACAGGCGCGGCGGACATCGGCCGCTCGGCCCGTCGTAGCAGGTCAGACGCCTGTTTTGGGTCGGAATGATCGACTCCGGCGGCAACCGGCAGGGCATCTTGCCAAAGCCCGTGAAGGACGTCCAACCGGCGCGCTGTGAAAAGGTGGTGACTGTGCCGAGGGAACTTGCCCGCCAACTTCCGTTCGGGGTTCACTCCTTCGGGTGGCGGGCGAGGTGATGTGCGCCCCCTGCCCACCGGCGCTGGAATGGTCGGGAGCCATGCCAGAAGGGCCCATGTGGTGACGAATCGTCATCCGGGCCCACGGGTAGGACGAGTCAGGAATGCGAGCATCAGTGCGGAACACCTCCGGCGGTAACGGGTCCCAGGGGCTGGCGCAGCCGGACGGCGCGGGGGTGTCCGGAAGCGGCCCCTCGCCCCGGGCGACCGAGGGCACGCGGCCCCCGCAGGGCGCCGCAGGCACTGAAGCCCCCGAGGCCCCCGGCGCGGCAGCTGGTTCGCGCCCCGCACCCAAAGCGTCCGTACCGAACCCCACGCCTCCGCCGGGCCCCACGGGCAAGCGCAAGCGGGTCCGCAACCGGCTGATCATCGCGGTCGCCGTCGTCGCCGCGGCCGTCGCCGGAGCGGGCACGCCCGCCGTGCTCGCCGCCTCCTCCCAGGTGGGACAGACGCAGGAACTCGTCGACGACGCCGCGCGCACCCAGCAGGCACTCGCCCTGTCGCACGCGCTGGCCGACGAGCGGGACGAGGTCACCGCCTTCATCGCCGCCGGACGCCCCAAGGGGAAGGGCCTGAGCGAGGGCCGCAGCGCCCGCGTCGACCGCCAGGTCGAGGAGCTGCGCGCCGACGCCCCCGGATCCCTCAGCGCCGCCCTCGGTGACGTCGCCGCCGTCCGCCGCGCCGCCCTCACCGGCAAGGACTCCGCGCTCCAGGCGCACACCGCGTACTCCGACGCCATCGGCGAACTGCACCGGCAGGCCGAGGAGCTGGCCGAGCGCATCCCGGTGCGGGCCGGCCACGGCGCCCGCGCGATCGCCGATCTGGACCGCGCCGTCGACCAGGCCTCGGCCGCGCGCGGACTGCTGCTCGCCGCGTACTCCGTCCCGAGCACCCCGACCACCACGACGACCATCGACCCCGTCACCGGGCTGCCGAAGACCGTCACCGGCCGGTCGTCCTCCGACAGCAAGCAGCGCGACGCCCTCACCGCCGCCGCGATGCAGGCCAGGGTCGCCGAGCAGGCCGCCCTCGACGCCTTCCGCGAGTCCGCGCCGGGCGCCACCGTGGACGCGTACGACTCCACGGTCACCGGCCCCGACGCGAGCCGCGCCGAGAAGTACCTGGAGCAGCTGACCGACGCCCCGACGCTGTCCGACACCGAGGCCGGCTACAGCAAGAAGAGCGTCGACGCCGCGCTGACCTCCCGCGTCGACCTGATGCGCGGCGCCGAGTCGGCCCTCGGCGACCAGCGGCTCAAGCGCCTCGAGCAACTGCGCGACGACGACGTCACCGCGCTGGAGATCCGGATCGCGCTGGTCGGCGTCCTGCTGCTCGCGGCCGTCGGCGTCGGCATGGGCACGGCCCGCTCCCTGACCCGGCCGCTCGCCGCGCTGCGCATCGGGTCCGCCCGGGTGGCCGAGTCGCCCGCGACCGAGGAGCCCGTGAAGTTCACCGGGCGCAACGACGAGTTCGCCCAGGTCGTCCGCTCGGTCAACGCGCTGCACGCGCACGCCGTCGCCCTCCACGAGCGGCTCACCACGCTGGAGTCCGACCGCCGGCACCTGATCGGCGAGCGGCAGCGGATGGCCGACGACCGGGACAGGCTGCGCACCGAACTGGCCGACGCCGCCGTGCAGGTGGAGCGAGCCAAGGGCGCCATACACGGCACGTTCGTGAACCTGGCCCTGCGCACCCTCGGCCTCGTGGAGCGCCAGCTCGGCGTGATCGAGGGCCTGGAGGAGCGCGAGCAGGACCCCGAGCGGCTCGGCACGCTCTTCAAGCTGGACCACTTCGCCACGGTCATGCGCCGCCACAGCGAGAACCTGCTGGTCCTCGCCGGCGCCGACCACGGCCAGAGCCACGCGGGCAGCGTGCCGCTCGTCGACGTCGCCCGCGCCGCCGTCTCCGAGATCGAGCGGTACGAGCGCGTGCGCATCGCCGCGCTGCCCCCGCACGCGCACATCGCCGGGTTCGCCGCCGACGACCTCAGCCACCTGGTCGCCGAACTCCTGGAGAACGCGACCTCGTTCTCGCCGCCGGACGCCTCCGTCGAGGTCTCCGGCTGGCTCCTGGAGAACGGCGAGGTGATGCTCTCCGTCCAGGACGAGGGCATCGGCATGGCCGAGGACCGGATGCGCGAGCTGAACGCCCGCCTCGCGGCCTTCACCCCCGAGCAGGGCCACGACCCGGAGGACACCGACGGGCTCGGGCTCGGCCTGTACGTCGTCGCGCGGCTCGCGGCGCGGCACGGGGTGCGGGTCCGGCTGCGGGAGCAGAAGCAGGGCGGCATCGCCGCCGTCGCCGTCCTGCCCACCACGCTGCTCGCCGCCCCCACCGCTTCGGTGCCGCCGCCCGCCCTCGTGCCTGGTGGCGCGCCCGCCGTGCACCTGCCCGGCTCCGAGGCGGAGGCCAACTCCAACGTCCTGTCCGGGCGTTCGCTCCCCGACGCGGACTCCGGCTCCGGCGCCGACCCGCTGATCGAGGCCGCCGAGGAGGCGGTACGGGCGGCCGGGACCGAGCCCGGTACCGACGCGGCCGCCACCGCGGCCCCGGCAGAGAGCCCCGCCGAGACCACGATGGAGCTCGTCGCGCCGGTACCCCCGGCCGAGGAGGAGCCGGCCCCGGAGCCTTCGGCCGAGCGGCCCGCACCGCCCGCGCCGCCCGCCGCCGAAGCCGGCCTGCCCGTCCGTCCGCGTACCCTCCCCGCGCCCGAACCGGAGCCCGACGCCCACGAGCGCACGCCCGACGCGAGCGCCCGGGGCGAAGAGGTCCCGGCGCAGCGCACCGAGAGCCGTGAGCGCCTCACGGACAAGGGCCTGCCCAAGCGCACCCCGAAGATCGCCGCCCCCGCCTCCGCTCCGAAGCCGCGCACCGGCTCCGTCGACGCGGACGCGCTGCGGCGCAGGCTCGGTGGCTTCCACCGGGGCGCCCAGGAGGGGCGGCGCGACGTGGCGGCCGAGATGGGTGACACCGACGACATCGGTGACACCGGCGACACCACAGCACGTATTGGAGAAGCCAAGGGGGACACAGCCGAGGAGGCAAGCAGTTGACTGCGCCCACCCCTGCACTCAACAACACCGCACTGAGCAGCGAAGCACGCAATCTGCACTGGCTGCTGACGAACCTGGTCGAGGAGGTGCCAGGGCTGCTCTCCGTCGCGGTCGTCTCGTCCGACGGGCTGCTCCTGCTCTCCTCCGACCCGGGAAGGAACACCGAGACTCCCAGCGACCACCGCGGCGGGCCGAAGGGTTCCAGCGCCGACCTGGCCACCATCGTCTCCGGCGTCGGCAGCCTCACCATCGGCGCCGCCAAGCTGATGGACGGCGGAGGCGTCAAGCAGACGATGGTCGCCATGGAGGAGGGCAGCCTCTTCGTCATGTCCATCAGCGACGGTTCGCTGCTGGGCGTGCACGCCACCCCGGACTGCGACATGAGCGTCATCGCGTACCACATGGCGCTCTTCGTCGGACGTGCCGGGCACGTCCTGACGCCCGAACTCCGCAGCGAGCTGCGCCAGTCGATGGAGAGCACCCGATGACCCCCGGCAGTACGAGCTCGACCCCGAACAAACTCCCCAAGCGCGGCGGCGACCGCAGACCCGCCCGCGTACGGCCCTACTCGCTCACCGGCGGCCGCACCCGCTTCGGTCACGTCCTCCTCGTGGAGACCTTCGTGGCCGCGCTGGAGGCCCCGGACGAGCGCCTCGAACTGGGCAAGGGCACGCTCGCGGGAGTGATGCCGGAAATGCGCGCCATCGTCGAACTGTGCCGCCGCATGCGCACGGTCGCCGAGATCGCCGCGCTCCTCAAGATGCCCCTGGGCGTGGTCCGCGTACTGCTGAGCGACCTCGCCGACCAGGGAAAGATCCGTGTGTACGGAACCGGTCACGGCCCGGGCCAGCCGGACCGCGCGCTGCTCGAAAGGGTGCTGAGTGGACTCCGCCGTCTCTGAACTCCTCGACGACGAGGAGCAGGTGCAGGCTTGGCAGACGGACCGAACCCGGGCCCCCATCGCGACGAAGATCGTGGTCGCGGGCGGCTTCGGAGTCGGCAAGACGACGATGGTGACCTCCGTCTCGGAGATCCAGCCCCTCCAGACGGAGGCGCTGATGACCCAGGCTAGCGAGGGAACCGACGATCTGACGGCGACGCCGGACAAGACGACCACCACGGTCGCCATGGACTTCGGCCGCATCACGCTCGACGACGACCTGGTGCTCTACCTCTTCGGTACACCGGGCCAGCAGCGGTTCTGGTTCATGTGGGACGACCTGGTGCGCGGCGCGATAGGCGCCGTGGTCCTGGCCGACACCCGCCGGCTCTCGGACTGCTTCCCGGCCCTCGACTACTTCGAGAGCTGCGGGCTGCCGTACGTCGTCGCGGTCAACCACTTCGAGGGATCCGAGGAGTTCGAGGAGATCGACGTCCGCGAGGCGCTGACCGTGCCCCCGCACGTACCGGTCATGATCATGGACGCGCGCCGCCGGATCTCGGTGATCGAGACGCTGCTGTCCCTGGTCGGCCACGCCCTCGACGCCACCCCCGCGTAACTCCCGCTCCCCGTAACCCAGTTAGAGGCATCCCCATGTCACGGAAGATACTCGTCGTCGGAGCCGGCCAGTCCGGTCTCCAGCTCGCCCTCGGGCTGCAGTCCCAGGGCTACGAGGTCACGCTGATGTCCAACCGCACCGCAGACGAGATCCGCTCGGGCCGGGTCATGTCGACGCAGTGCATGTTCCACACCGCCCTCCAGCACGAGCGCGATCTCCAGCTCAACTTCTGGGAGTCCCAGGCCCCGAAGATCGAGGGCCTCGGCGTCTCCGTCGCCGCCCCCGGCTCGCACGACCCGGGCCCCACCCAGCGCGCCATCGACTGGGTCGGCAAGCTCGACGGCCACGCCCAGTCGGTCGACCAACGCGTGAAGATGGCCGGCTGGATGGAGACCTTCGCCCAGCGCGGCGGCCAGCTCGTCATCCACGGCGCGGCCGTCTCCGACCTGGACTACTTCTCCCGCACCTACGACCTGGTGCTCGTCTCGGCCGGCAAGGGCGAGCTGGTCTCGATGTTCGGCCGCGACGCGGAGCGCTCCCCGTACACCGAGCCGCAGCGCGCGCTCGCCGTCGCCTACGTGCACGGCATGGGCGTACGCCCCGAGCACCCCGACTTCGACGCGGTCCGCTGCAACCTGGTGCCCGGCGTCGGCGAGCTGTTCGTCATGCCGACGCTCACCACGTCGGGCCGCGCCGACATCCTCTTCTGGGAGGGCATCCCCGGCGGCCCGCTGGACGCGTTCAAGGGCGTCAAGGACCCCTCCGAGCACCTGGCCCTCACCCTGGAGCTGATGGAGAAGTTCACGCCCTGGGAGTACGCGCGCGCCACCAAGGTCGAACTGACCGACGCCAACGGGACGCTGGCCGGCCGCTACGCCCCGACCGTGCGCAACCCGATCGGCCGCCTGCCCTCGGGCGGCGCGGTCCTCGGCGTCGCCGACGTGGTCGTCGCCAACGACCCGATCACCGGCCAGGGCTCCAACTCGGCCTCCAAGTGCGCCGCTTCGTACCTCGCCTCGATCGTCGAGCACGGTGACAAGCCGTTCGACGAGGACTGGATGCAGTCGGCGTTCGACCGCTACTGGGACACCGCCCAGCACGTCACCAAGTGGACGAACACCATGCTCCAGGCCCCGCCGGAGCACGTCCTCAACCTGATCGGCGCCGCCGGCCAGCTCCAGCCGGTCGCCGACCGCTTCGCGAACGGCTTCAACAACCCGGCGGACTTCGAGAACTTCTTCTACGAGCCCGACAAGACGGCCGCCTACCTGGCGTCGGTCTCCGGAGCCTGACCCGCGCAGAGGCCGCCCGCGGACCGTCCTGAGACGGCCCGCGGGCGGCCTTCGTGGTGTCGCCCCGGAGTCACCGCTCCCGGTTCGTCCCGCCGGTGCTTGCGCTCCGCGCCCAGCGGGCAAAGGAGGCGCACGCACCGTCGACGCGACCGGACAGGACCCGGTGGACAGGAGGAGGATCCCCATGGGCAGTTTTGTGCAGGCTCTGCTGGTGAAGGTCGGGCTGATGCTGGCCGAGGCGCTCGTCGTCCGCGTCGTCCAGGAGATGTACGCGGCGTACGCGCGCTCACGACAGGTCGCTACCGCGACCGCCTGACACACCTTCCGGTTCGTGTGCGACTCCCGGGCGGTCCGCACGGCCTTCCTGCTTGCTCCGGATCACCCAGGTGGCCCCGGCGACGGCCAGGGCCACCGGCCATTCCAGGGCCCCGGCCACCGCGAGGGCGCCCAGGCCGCCGTAGTAGATCAGGTCCTTCGCCGGCCCCGGTGAGGGCAGCCAGCCGGTGACGGTCCGCGTGTTGTTCGCCAGGTCACCCGGGGTGAAGTACGGGATGGGCAGCTTGGCGTTCAGCGTGTGGACCACCAGATGCTGTTCGCTCTCGTGCGCCTGGATCCGCGCGGAATCCCCGACTGAGGGCGCGGGCCCGGGCTCGGCGCTTTCCTTCTTGCTCTTGGCTTGAGTGGGCATGACAGCTCCTGGTCTCGTTGCCTGAGAGCGGTGTGCGTACCCCTGCCCGCCCGGCTCACACCCGCCTTCCGGTTCGCCGGCGGACCGGGGCCGGACGGCCTGAATGGGGCCCTGCCCCGGGGGCGGCCGTGCGGGACGATACCCACCTCCCGGCCGCACGGCCGCGGGAAGGTGGGCCGCACGATGTGGGATCTCGGAACCGCCCGGCTGTCCGCGCTGCTCGCGCCGCTCCTGTCGGACCTGCGCGAGTCGTCGGGCTCCCGGGTCCGGGTCCGCGGCGAGCGGGCGCACATCGCGGTGCGCGGACTCGCGGGCCCCCAGGGCGGCCTGCTCGCCGTCGCCTGCAGGCAGCGGCTGTCCGCCGTTCCCGGGGTGCGCTGGGCGGCGGTGAACCGTCCGCTGGGCCACGCCGTCGTCGCGGTCGACGGCCCCCTCGGCCCCACGATGACCGGCGCCCTGGCCGACGCCGTCGACGCGGTCGAGAGCGAGCACGCCGTCGACGGCCCACTGCCCGGCCACCCGCTGTCCCCGGTGCCGACGCGGCACGCGCAGATCGTGCTCGCCGCCCACCTCGCCGCCCTGCCGGTGGCCGTCCTGACCCGGCTGGCCACCCGCACCCCCGTGCCGACCGCCGTGGTCCCGGTGCTGAGCGCACTGGACGCCCTGCCCCGCCTGCGCCACTCCGTGGAGCACGTGCTCGGGCTCCGGGACACGTCGGTGACCCGCGCCCTGCTCGGCGCGGCCGCCCACGCCGGGTCCGGGCTCAGCCTCGGTCTCGGCGTGGACGCCGCGCGCCATGTCCTGCGCCTGACGGAACTGCTCGCGCAGCAGGCGGCCTGGCAGGCGGCGGAGCCCCGGCTCACCGACACCGCGGACCGGTTCGCCGCCCAGGACGGAGCACGGACGCCGCGCGAGGTGCCCCTGCGCGCCGGTCCCGTCGAGCGGTACGCCGACCGTGCGCAGACCGTGGCCGTCGGCGCTTTCGGCGGGGCGCTGGCGATGACCGGCCGGCCGCTGCGCGCGGTCGGGGCGGCCGTGTCGGTCATACCGAAGGCGCCCTGGCTGGCCCGTGAGGCCTTCGCGTCCGTACTGGCCCGGGGACTCTCCCGGCGCGGACTGCTCGTCACCGATACCGGGGCGCTGCGGCGACTCGACCGCGTGGACGTCGCGCTCCTCGACACCGAGGCCCTCATGACGGGAGGCCATCAACTCACCGACCTGGCCCTCCTCGACGGCGAGGACGACGAGAACGACGAGGGCGACGGCGACGGCGACGGCGACGACAGGGCGGAGTCGGCCGCCGCGGCGCACAAACTGTTCGACCCGCGCAGCCTCGACCAGAGCCACGAGGACGGCCCGTGGCGGCTCGACGCGGTGGACCGCTGCCCACTGCCGGATCCCACGCGGGCGCGGTCGTACGCCGCCTACTCCGACGCGCGCACCCGGCTGGAGCGGAACGGCGCACGCCGGATACTCGGCCTCGTACGGGACGGCCGGCTGGTCGCCCTGGTCGGGGTGGTCCCCGAGGCGGACGAGGCGTCGAGCGCGCTGGTCCGCGCGGCGCGCCGCGCCGGACTCGAGGTGCTGATCACCCGCGGCGACTACCCGGAACCGCCCGGGGCGCTCGCGGGCGAGCGGACCGCCGAGGGCGGCGAGCGGCTCGTCGACTCCGTGCGCGCGGCCCAACGGAACGGCTCGGGCGTCCTGTTGGTGTCCCGGCACCGGGCGGCCCTGGCGGCCGCCGACATCGGCGTCGGCCTCACCTCGGACACCGGGGCGCCCCCGTGGGGCGCCGATGTCCACGCCGGCATGGAGCCCGGGCGGGCGGCCGTGCTGCTCGCGGCGTGCGCGTCCGCGCGGTCCGTCTCCGGGTGGGGCGTGCGGCTCGCCCAGACATCGGCCGGGCTCGGGGTGGCGATGACCGCGGTGCAGACCGCCCGCAGGCCGCTCGGCCACTTCCTGCTGACGGTGAACGGAACCGGCGCGCTGGGCATGGCGGCCGGGGTGTGGTCCGCGGCCCGCGTGCTGGCGCGGCCCGACCCGGTGTCGGCGGCGCGCGCCCCGTGGCACGTGATGGACCCGGCCACGGCGCTGGCCAGGATCGGCAGCCGGGAGCAGGGGCTGACGGCCGGGGAGGCGGGGGAGCGCCTGCGGCCGTCCGGGCGGGCGGCCCCGCGGCCCTCCCTGGGAAGGGCGTTCGTGACCGAGACGGCCAACCCGCTCACGCCGGTCCTCGTCGGCGGGGCCGCGCTGTCCGCCGCGGTGGGCGCGGTCCTCGACGCCTCGATGATCCTGGCCGTGACCGGTGTGTCCGGCCTGATCGGCGGCGTCCAGCGCTATCTGGCCGACCGGACGGCGGCGCGCCTGTACCTCCGGGCGGTGATTCCGGCCCGGGTCGTGCGCGACGGCGAGGAGACGGAGATCGCCGCCGAGCGGCTGGTGGCCGGGGACGTCGTGACGCTGCGCGCGGGCGACGCGGTGCCCGCGGACGCCCGGCTTCTCGTGGCCGACGGGGTGGAGGCCGACGAATCGGCGCTGACCGGCGAGTCGCTCCCGGTGGCCAAGTCCGCCGCGCCCGCCCTCGCCCGGCATCCCGCGGGGCGCACCTCCATGGTCCACGAGGGCACGACGCTCGCCGCCGGGCACGCCCGCGCCGTCGTCGTCGCCACCGGCGAGGCCACCGAAGCGGGGCGCTCCGCCGAGGACGCCGAGGACGCTCCGCGGACGGGAGTGGAGCGCCGCCTCGCCCGGATCACCCGGGCCGCGCTCCCGGCGGCACTCGCCTCGGCCGGTGCCGTGGTGGCGGCGGGCCTGTTCCGCGGCCGCCCGGTCCGCGAGACCATCGGGGCGGCCGTCGGGCTCGCCGTGGCCAGCGTCCCGGAGGGGCTGCCGTTCCTGGTCACGGCCGCGCAACTGGCCGCCGCGCGCAGGCTCGCCGAGCACGGTGTCCTCGTACGGAACGCCCGGACCATCGAGGCGGCAGGCCGCACCGATGTCCTGTGCTTCGACAAGACCGGCACGCTCACCCACGGGCGGCTCGAACTCGTCTCCGTCCACGCCCGGGGCCGGACGCTGCCCCTGAGCAGCCGCGAACCGCACCACCGGGCGGTCCTCGCCGCGGGGCTGCGGGCCACGCCCCGCGCCCGCGGCAGCCGCCGCCTCGCCCACGCCACCGACCGGGCCGTCGCCGCCGCGCTCCGCGCGCAGGGCGTGCGCCGGGACACCGCGGCGCCCGGGTGGAAGGCCACCGCGTCCCTGGCGTTCGAGCCGAGCCGCGGCTTCCACGCCGTACTGGGCCACAGCCGGGGCGGGGTCCTGCTGTCCGTCAAGGGGGCGCCCGAACAGGTCGTGGAGCGCTGCACCGGCCGCGACGGCCGGCCGCTGGACCGGGCCGGCCGGCAGGAGGTGCTGGCCGAGGGAGAGAAGCTGGCCGGGGCCGGGCACCGCGTCCTGGCCGTCGCCGAACGGCGCGGGCCCGCCGGGACGGACCCGCCGCCGGGCAGCGCCGAGCTGGCCGACGAGGACGTCGACGGCCTGGAGTTCCTGGGCTTCCTGGCCCTGGTGGACCAGGTGCGCGGGGGAGCCGGCACCCAGATCGCCCGGCTCGCGGACGCGGGGGTGCACATCGTGATGATCACCGGCGACCATCCCGACACCGCCGAGGCGATCGCCCGGGAACTCGGGGTGGTCAACGGCCACCACGTCGTCAGCGGCACCGAACTCGACCACCTCGACGACGACAAGCTCACCGAGATCCTCCCCACGGTCGGCGTCGTCGCCCGCGCCACCCCGCACCACAAGGTCCGGGTCGTGCAGGCCTTCCAGCGCATGGGGCGCACGGTGGCCATGACCGGGGACGGCGCCAATGACGCGCCCGCGATCCGGCTGGCCGACGTCGGCATCGCCTTCGGCAGCCGCAGCACGCCGGCCGCCCGCGCGGCGGCCGACCTCGTGGTGACCAACGGCCGCATCGAACCCGTCCTCGTCGCGCTGATCGAGGGCCGCGCCCTGTGGGTGACGGTGCGTCAGGCGCTGTCGATCCTCGTGGGCGGGAATCTCGGGGAGATCGCGTTCGCCGTGACGGCCGCGACGCTCACCGGGCAATCCCCGCTCACCGCACGGCAGTTGCTCCTGGTGAACCTCTTCACCGACCTGGTCCCCGCGGTGGCGGTGGCCACCCGTACGCCCCGCGGGCCGCTGGACAGGGCGCCCCTCAAGGAAGGGCCCGAGGTCTCGCTGGGGGCGGCGCTGGCCCGGGAGACCGGGGTCCGCGCGGGCGCCACCGCGCTCGCCGCGCTCGCGGGCTGGCTGGTGGCCCGCCGCACCGGCCGCCCGGCCCGGGCCCGCACGATCGCCCTGCTCTGTCTCGTCGGCGCGCAGCTGGGCCAGACCCTGCTGACGGCGCCGCGCAGCCCGACGGTTCTCGCGGCGGGCCTGGGTTCGGCCGCGGCGCTGGCCGCCGTCGTGCAGACCCCGGGCGTCAGCCGGTTCTTCGGCTGCACCCCGCTCGGCCCCGTCGGGTGGGCCACGGCCGCGTTCTTCGCCGCGGCCGGCACGGCGGCCGCGGCCCTCGCGCCCCGGCTGCTGCCCCGCCTCGGCTGAGCCGCCCCGCCCGCTCTGTCAGCCGTCCGAGGAAGGAGCGCCGGCCGCGCCGTACCCCGCGTCGCCGCCCGTCGTCGCGTCCCGCGGCAGCTCGGGCGCCCGGTACCCGGTCATCGCACCGGCCCCCGGGTCCGGCCGCACCGCTCCGAGCAGCGGATTCGCGGCGATGGGGGAGACCTTCACCCGGGCCCCGGGCCGCGGCGCCTGCACCACCATCCCGTCGCCGAGATACATCGCCACGTGCGTCGCCTTCGGGAAGTACACGACCAGGTCCCCGGGCCGCAGCTGCGACAGCGGCACCTTCGGCAGCGTCGCCCACTGCTCCTGCGACGTGCGGGGAATCGGCCGCCCCGCGTGCGCCCACGCCTGCGAGGTGAGCCCCGAGCAGTCGTAGGACGCCGGGCCCTCCGCGCCCCACACGTACGGCTTCCCGATCTGCCGGACGGCGTAGGCGAGCGCGGTCTCCCCGGCCTTCGACGGCGACCGGCCCACCGAGCTGAGCGCCCCCGACGCCATGAACGTCCGCTGCGCGTCCGCCATCCCCGCGTCCTCCAGCCGGGCCAGCTCGGACAGCTGGTCGGCGGTCAGCGACGCCAGCAGTTCCTCGACCTCCTTCAGCCGGGCCTGCACCGCGTCCCGCTCCTTCTTCTGCCGGGCCGCGAGCTGCAACTGCTCGTCCAGCGCGGCCCGCGCCCTCGTCGCCACCGCGTCGGCCTTCTTCTCGCTGCCCACGAGCCGGTCGACGGTCGCCTCCCGCTCACGCGCGGCCCGCCGCAGCACATGCCCCTGATCCATGGCGTGCTGCGGATCGCGGGCCAGCAGCAGCCGCACGTACGGGGAGATCTCGCTGCTGCCCTGGTACTGCTGGCGGGCCAGCCGCCCCGCCGCCACCCGGCTGCTGTACAGCGCGCCCCGCGCCGTGGCCAGCTTGCCGGACAGGTCGTCGGCGGCCTTGCGGCGCTCCTTGAGCCGCTCGGCCGTCGCGTTGTACGTCTCGGTGGCCTCCTCGGCCTGCTGGTACAGGCCCTGAAGGTCCGTCAGGAGGTCCGCGACGGAGCGGCCTCCGTCGGGGCCGGGCACCGCGCCCGCGGCCGTGGGGGACAGCAGCGCCCCCGCGACGGCCGCCGTGCACACCCACCGCATCACACTACCTGACACCACGTCACCTCCGGTGCGGGCAGCCCCGGTGCCGGCCCGCACCGTGAACATCAACAGACAGCCACCTCGTCCGCCCGGAGGGCTGCGCGGTTCGGCCCAACCACACCATCCCTTGAGGGGGTGCGCGGCGAGCCGCCTTTACGCGTCGCCCGGCGACTTCTTCGACCAGGGCCACTTCACGGAGCGCTCCACCTTCCCGTCCGGCGCGAACGCGTACCGCCATTTCTGCACGAGCCGCACCGCCCGTCCGTCGGGCACGGGCTCGCGCACGTAGACGAGGACGGTGTCGGGCCCGCCGTCCGGGTCCGGCACCGGGACCCGGTACACCTTGGGCGGATTGCCGGTGGCGGTGACCAGGACCGGCAGGGTGCGCCCGTCCAGGGGGCCGCCGGCGAAGGGGATGTCTTGGCTCTTCACGCCTACCAGTAACGCACGTCCCGGCCGGTCACAGCAGATGGACCGCGTCGCTCACCACGGGCAGCACCCGCCGCGCCAGCCGGCCGACCGGCCCCTCCGGGGTCTCCAGGGCGAGGGCGTGCCGGACGACGTGGGCGGTCTCCTCGTCGCGGCACGCGGTCGCGGTGAGCGCCGCCATGAAGTGGTCGACGAGACCGTCGCGCAGTTCGTCCAGCGGCGGCTGCTTCTCCTCGTCGAGCCAGATGAGCGAGGCCGCCTCGACCGCCGTGATCCACATCCGGACCGTCATCCGCAGCCGGGCGCCGGGCACCGTGACCGCGAGATGGCTGAGGATGTGCTCGGCCGCGGCCCGCCGCACCCCGTCGACGATCGCCGTCGTCCGTGAGGTCTCCACGACGCTGCCGCCCTGGAGCAGCGCGGCGAACCCCATGTCGTGCTCGTCGACGAAGGCGAGATAGCGGTCGAGCGCCCGCGCGAGGCGAGCCGTGAGGGGGCCCTCGGCCGGTTCCGCGAAGCACTGTTCCAGCACGTCCGCCGCGGAGCGCAGCGCTGCCTCGTAGAGCTGCTGCTTGCCGCCCGGGAAGTAGCGGTAGACCAGCGGGCGGGACACGCCCGCGGCCTCCGCCACGTCGTCGAGGGAGACCTCCTCGGGCGCCCGGTGCGCGAACAACGACAGTGCCGCTTCGAGGAGTTGGGCCCGCCGCTCCTCGACGCTGAGCCGTCTGTAGGTGGGCGTGCCGGTTGCCGACGTCATGCTCCGCAGGGTAGCCGGACGGGGGTGCCGTCGGCCCTGTCCGTTCGGCTGCGGGCCGGTGGGAACTGCGCGACCAGCCACGACGGGACCCGCACTCGACAACCCACCGCGCTCAGGCCAACAACCCGGACGAGCGCCACATCCGGCGCCCGACCCCGCGCAGGACCCCGATGTCGTCCAGAAAGTCGGTGAGCCGCTTGGCGCCGGTCTGCATGATCTCCCGGCGATGCCCGGACGCCTTGACCTGGGCCATGGCCTCGGCCTTGTCGAGACCGACGTTCGCGTACACGTCGGGGTTGATGAAGGCGACCGAGAACACGCGCGCGAACTCGCCCGAGGTGAGCCGGGTGAACTCCTGCGACCACTTCGGCGCCGTCACCATCTGGCGCCGCAACTCCTCACGCGCGTACCGCACGTGCCGCGCCTCCTCGACGACGTGGATGCGGGTCACCCCGCGCACCAGCGTCTGCACCCGCTCGTCCGGGAACGTCAGCCGCTGCATCCAGTCGAGGATCTCCTCACCGAGCAGCGTCGCCGTGAACGAACCCGGCGTCGTCGAGATGGTCTTGAACAGCCGGCCGAGATTGTGGTGGACGCGGGCCACCGGGTAGTGCGGGGTCTCGCCGCGCGTGATCAGCCGCGCGAACATCTTCGAGTGCCGGCACTCGTCCTCGATCTCGGTGAGCGCGTACCGGACGTGGGCGCTCGTCGCCGCCTTGTCGTAGACGTGCCGCACGAGCAGCTGCATCAGGATCAGCTCGAACCAGATGCCGAGCGAGGCGAGCGCCGCCGCCTCGTGCCGGGAGAGGTCGATCCGCTGCTCCTCGCTCATCCGCTTCCACAGCGGGGTGCCGTACAGCGACACCAGCTCCGGCGGCCAGAACCACTTGCCGTCCTCGAACGGCGCGTCCCAGTCCAGCTCCTTGTCCGGGTCGAAGGAGTGCTTGGCGGAAGAGTCGAGCAGTCGCTCGGCGACCTGCTCCCGGTCCTTGAGCAGACCGAGCGCGTCCCGCAGCCCTTCGAGCGCGTCGGCTTCCGTCACGGTGGTCATCGCTGACTTCCCATCCCTGTAGACGATCTGCCCTCGACTCTTATGAGACTGCGCGTCAGTAAGGCCGTCAATCCCTCGCGCACGACTTGTTGACCGCGCGTCTACCACCGTGTGAGCCTGCCGGTATGTCGACCCATGAGCTGTACACCGAGGCCGTGGGCGAGCCCAACTGGCAGGTTCCATCGGCCAGTTCGGCCCGCCTCAGCTGGGAATACGACGACGGGCGCGACCGTCTGCTGGCCCTGTACCAGAAGGGCAAGGACAAGCAGTGGGACGGTGCCAAACGCATCGACTGGGAGCTGGAGGTCGACCCGTGCGACCCCCTCGGCACCCCTGACGAGTCGATGTCCCTCTACGGCACGCCGTACTGGGCCAAGATGACCGACAAGGACAAGGGGGAGCTGCGCAAGCACTACGCGTCCTGGCAGTTCAGCCAGTTCCTGCACGGGGAGCAGGGCGCGATGGTGTGCGCGGCGCGCATCGTCGAGTCGGTCCCCGACCTCGACGCCAAGTTCTACTCCGCGACCCAGACCATGGACGAGGCGCGGCACGCGGAGATCTACGGCCGCTTCCTCCACGAGAAGATGGGGATGCTCTACCCCATCAACGACAACCTCCAGGCCCTCCTCGGCGACACCCTGCGCGATTCCCGCTGGGACATGCCGTACCTGGGCATGCAGGTGCTCATCGAGGGGCTGGCCCTCGCCGCGTTCGGCCTGATCCGCGACACCACCGACAAGCCGCTGCCCAAGCAGATCCTCGCGTACGTGATGCAGGACGAGGCCCGGCACGTCGCCTTCGGGCGCATGGCGCTGCGCGACTACTACAGCCAGCTCACCGACGCCGAACTGCGCGAGCGCGAGGAGTTCGTCATCGAGGGCTGCTACCTGATGCGCGACCGGCTGCGCGGGGTGGAGGTCCTGGAGAACTTCGGCATCCCGAAGGCGCAGGCCGAGCAGTACAGCGAGGAGTCCGAATTCCTGGCCATGTTCCGGCAGTTGCTGTTCTCCCGGATCGTGCCGTGCGTCAAGGACATCGGCCTGTGGGGCAAGCGCCTCCAGCAGGCGTACGTGGACATGGGCGTCTTCGAGATGGGGAACTCCAACCTCGATCTGCTGATGGCGCAGGACGAGGAGATCGCGGAGCAGCTGGACGCGGAGCGGTTCGCCGCCGAGGAGCGGGAGCGGGTGGCGGAGGTGGACGCCACGATCCGCTCCGCGGAGGGCTGAGCGTCTTCGGCCGCCGGTGCGTCGTGGCTGGCCGCGCAGTTCCCCGCGCCCCTGGAAGCGAGCTTCGCTCTCCCAGGGGCGCGGGGAACAAAGGGGAACCCGGTGTCCTCCGGATGGAGTAGCGTTTCGGTCGTGTCCACGCCACCGCCGCCCCCGCCCCAGCAGCCCAACCCGTACGGCCAGCAGCCCGGCCCCTACGGCCAGCCGCAGCCCCAGCAGCCGCAGCCGCCCTACGGCCAGCCCCAGTTCGGCCGGCCCACCGACCAGCCGCCGGCCTACCCGGGCTTCCCGCAGCAGCAGTACCAGGGCGCCCCGCAGTGGGGCGCGCCCCCGCCGCCGCCGAAGCGCCGGGTCGGGATGATCATCGGGATCGTGGTCGGCGTCGTCGTCGTGGTCGCGCTCGGCCTGGGCACGCTCGCCTACATCGGGCTGAAGTCCGACAGCGGCTTCCCCGAGGCGAAGTACAGACTGACGCTGCCGCAGAAGGTGCTCGACGAGAAGTACGAGCTGGTCCAGGACCTGTCCTCCTCGAAGGGACAGGCGCTGGAGGACGAGGCCGACGGCGCCTGGGACGCGCGGGACACCAAGGCCGCCATCGGGCAGTACGCGCTCGGCGGCGACCAGAGCAACGGGGTGCTCGTCATCTCCGGCATGTACGGCCGGTTCAAGAACACCGACGACGCGCGCAAGAACATGATGAAGGGCGCCGCCGAGTCCGACAACGCCTCGGTCGCCGTCCCCCCGAAGGACTTCCACCCGTCCGGCACCGACGTCACCATCACCTGCGAGGTGCTGACCCAGAGCAGCGGCGCCACGAAGATCACCATGCCGATGTGTGCCTGGGTCGACGGCAACACCGGCGCCTCGATCGGCGAGATCACCGCGGACACCGCCACCAAGGACCCGCAGGACGTCGACCTGGACGCCGCCGCCGAGACGGCCGCGAAGATCCGCGAGGAGATCAGGCAGCCGGTGGGCTGAAAGAGCTCCGCAAGCCGAAGGCGTAGGCCGTGGGGCCGTCCTCGCGCAGCCGCGTGAGGCGGTCCTCGGCTTCCCCGATCGTGGGCCGGTGCCCGGCCGGCACCCACCACAGCGTGGTCACCGCCTCACTCAGCCGCTCGAAGAACTCCCGCCTGCGGGCCAGGAGTTCACGGTGCACGCCCTGGTACATGAAGGCCGTCAGCGCGTCCTTGTCGCGCCACACGGACATGTTGACCAGGAGCCAGTCGTCTCCGTAGAAGCGGAAGACGGTCGCGTCGTCCCTCTCGCCCGCTTCGTCCCTGAGCCGCCACACGAAGCCGTCCGACGCGTCGGCGACCGCGTTCACGGGCTCCAGATTGTCCGTGAAGTCCTTCATCCCCGGCGCGTCGAGCGGTGCCCTCAGACGGCCGATGTTCACCTGCGCGAGTTCGTACGTCGTCATGATCGGGAACTTAGGCGGTGCCCGGCCGGCCGTGGAGGGCCAATCCCGGCGCCCGTTCGGGGACCACTCAGCCGTCGGACGAGTCGAGCACGGCCTCCATCACCGACCGGGCGATGGGGGCGGCGCTGCCGCCGCCGCTGATGTCCGCCCGGTTCGCCGCCGCGTCCTCGACCACCACGGCGACCGCCACCTGCGGCGTGGAGGCGTCGGGCCCCTGCGCGTAGGAGATGAACCAGGCGTAGGGCACGCCCTCGTTGTTCACGCCGTTCTGCGCGGTGCCGGTCTTGCCGCCGACCGTCACGCCCGGGATCTGCGCGTTGGTGCCCGTGCCCTTGGTGACGACGTCGACCATCAGCTGCTGGAGCTGCGTCGCCGTGTAGGCCGACATGACCTGCCGGTAGCTCTTGTTGTCGGTGGTCGACACCGTCGTGCCGTTCTGCTTCGTCGTCTTCTCCACCAGGTGCGGCTGCATCAGCGTCCCGCCGTTGGCGACGGCCGCCGAGACCATCGCCATCTGCAGCGGGGTGGCCGCCGTGTCGAACTGGCCGATGGAGGAGAGCGCGAGCTGCGCCTTGTCCATGTCCGTGTCGAAGTTCGACTTGGCGGCGGTCATCGGGATCCGCATCCCGGTGTCGTTGAACCCGAAGTTCTCCGCCATCTTCACCATGCCGTGGAGCCCGACCTTCACCCCGAGGTTGGCGAACACGGTGTTGCAGGAGGCCGCCATCGCGTACTCCAGGGTGGCGTTCTCACAGGCGTCGGACGAGGACTCGTTCGTCAGCCGCGTCGTCGTGCCCGGCAGGGTGTACGGCGACGGGGTGTCGGTCGCCGTACCGGTCCCGTCGACGATGCCGTCCTCCAGCACCGCCGCGGCCGTGACCACCTTGAACGTCGAGCCCGGCGGATAGGTCTCCCGGATCGCCCGGTTCAGCATCGGCCGGCTGGAGGAGCTGTTCAGACGGTTCCAGTTGTCCTCGTCGGACTGCCCGGTCCCGGCGATGTTCCCGGGGTCGTACGACGGGGTGGAGACCAGCGCGAGGATCTTCCCGGTCGACGGGTCGATCGCGGCGACGGCGCCCTTCTTGCCGCCGAGCCCCTGGTAGGCCGCCTGCTGCGCGGCCGCGACGATGGTCGTCCCGACGTCGCCGCCCGGGTTCTGGAACCGGGAGATCTCGTTCCAGAAGGGCACCGTCGACAGCATCGCGTCGGTGCCGGAGAGCACGTCGTCCTCGGCGCTCTCCACGAACGTCGTGCCGTACGTCTGCGAGGCGTACCCGGTGACGGGTGCGTACAGCGGCCCGTTGGTGTAGGTCCGCTCGTACTGGTACGTCTCCCCGGTGTCCCGTGAGCCGGTGATGGGCTTGCCCTGCACCAGGATGTCGCCGCGCGGCTGGTCGTAGCGCTGGATGGTCTCGCGCCGGTTCGCCGGGTTGTCGTCCAGCGACGGGGACTCGAAGACCTGGATCCGGGCCGCGTTCAGCAGCAGCGCGACCAGCAGCACGAAGCAGAAGACGGAGGCGCGGCGGATGTACTTGGTCATGGGCGGGCCTCCGAAGCACCCTCGGGGAGCAGCGAGCCGCGCGCCGAGTCACTGATCCGTACGAGGATCGCGACGATGACCCAGTTGGTGACGAGGGACGAGCCGCCCTGCGCGAGGAACGGCATCGCCATGCCGGTCAGCGGGATCAGCCCCATCACGCCGCCCGCGATGACGAACACCTGGAGCGCGACGATCGAGGCGAGGCCGATCGCGAGCAGTCGGCCGAACGGGTCGCGCAGCGCGAGCCCCGCCCGGTAGCCCCGTTCCACGAACAGCGCGTACAGCAGGAAGATCGCGGTCAGCCCGGCCAGCCCCAGCTCCTCGCCCGCCGTCGCCAGGATGAAGTCCGACTTGGCGGCGAAGCCGATGAGGATGGAGTGGCCCATGCCGAGGCCGGTGCCGAGCATCCCGCCCCAGGCGAACGCGAACAGCGACTGGGCGAGCTGGCCGGCGCCCAGGCCCGCGTCGATGGAGGCGAAAGGGTTCAGCCAGTCCTGTACGCGGCTGTGCACATGCGGCTCGAAGGAGCCGACGAGGACCGCGCCGACGGCGGCGAGCACCAGCCCGATGGCGATCCAGCTGCCGCGGCCCGTGGCCACGTAGAGCATCACGATGAAGAGGCCGAAGAAGAGCAGCGACGTACCGAGGTCGGTCTCCAGGACCAGCACCCCGACGCTCAGCAGCCAGACCACGAGGATCGGGGCGAACACCCGCATGGTGGGGAACTGGAAGCGCCACACCTTCTTGCCGGTGTAGCGCAGGGCGTTGCGGTTGGCCGCGAGATAGCTGGCGAAGAAGATCGCGAGCAGGATCTTGGCGAACTCACCGGGCTGGATGGAGAAGCCGCCGATCTGGATCCAGATCCGGGCGCCGTTCACGGCGGGGAAGAAGATCGGCAGGATCATCAGGACCAGTGCCGCGACCACCGACAGGTACGCGTACCGCTGGAGGACGCGGTGGTGGCGCAGGAAGACCACGAAGACGGTGAACAGGCCGACGCCGAGCGTCGACCAGACCAGCTGGGTGGGGGCCGCGTCCGAGTCCGGGGTCTCCAGGTCGAGCCGGTAGATGAGGACGAGCCCGAGCCCGTTGAGGAGCACGGCGATCGGCAGCAGCAGCGGATCGGCGTACGGGGCGCGGAAGCGGACCGCGCAGTGGGCGAGGAGCGCGAGCACCCCGAGCCCGGCGCCGTAACCGGCGGCGCCGGGCGGAACGGTTCCGCTCCTCGCGAGCCCCACGTCGCAGTATCCGTAGACGCTGAGCAGCACGGCGAGCACGATCAGGACGAGTTCGGTGCCCCGGCGCCGGGGGACGCGCACGGCCGGAACCGCGGAGGTGGCCGTGGCGGCCACCGGTCCCGATGAACCCGTTGATCCGGTCATGACCGGAACCTAGCAAGTTCACCGGTGATATCTGGATATGTCAGCACCAACGGGGTGCCGCGCCGATGTTCGCGATGTACTTCGCCGAGCCCCAGGCCCAGGTGCCGTCGGTCAGCAGGTACCAGAGGTGGTTGCCGCCGATGTTGTCGCCGCCCGTCTTGCAGAAGATCGGGACGATCGCGTTGTACGGCTCGGTGCGCACGATGCGGCTGCCGCGGGTGGGCGCGTCGCGCAGGTTCAGACCGCTCTTGGACGTGACCCGGCCCTTGTAGACCGGGTGACCGCCGCTGCCGGACGTGGAGTCGGCGGCGAGGGCGGGGGACGCCGTGGCGGCCAGGGTCGCGACGGCGGCGACGGCTATGCCGAGACGGGTGGCTGCGGTCCGAGTGCTCATGGAGCCTCCTTGGGGAGGGTGGGCGGCGGGTACCCGGAAATGGGTGTGAAGCCGCACTTCACACTAAAAGCGTGACGGAACGGGCGCAAAGGGTCACAGCGCGTACTGCGCCGCCCGGGTTCCGCCCTGTCGCCGCCAAGGCTGCCTCTAAGGCTGCGCGGGCTCGTCGTACGGCAGCGTCAGCGTGGCCAGCGCCCCGCCGTCCACCGCGTTCGTGAACTCAAGGCGCGCGCCCAGCACTTCGGCCTGCCCGAACGCGATGGTCAGGCCGAGCCCGTGCCCGCGCGCCCCGCCCTCGGTGCGGAACCGCTGCGGGCCGTGCTCCACCAGGTAGTCCGGGTAGCCCTCGCCGTGGTCCCGCACGGTGATCACCGGCCCGTCGACGGTCAGCACCACCGGCGGACCGCCGTGCCGGTGGGCGTTGCCGACGAGATTGCCGAGCACCCGCTCCAGGCGCCGCCGGTCGGTCTCCACGCACACGTCCCGCACGACGACCACCTCGGTCGGCCCGGAGTCGGTCCCCGAGGCGCGCACGACCCGCTCGGCGACCGGCCCGAGCCAGGTGGCGTCCGGCTCCACCCGCTCGCTGCGCGCGTCGAGCCGGGAGATCTCCAGCAGGTCCTCGGTGAGCGTGCGCAGCGCGGCGACCCGGTCGCGGACCAGCTCGGTGGGGCGGCCCGGCGGCAACAGCTCGGCGGCCGCGTGCAGTCCGGTCAGCGGGGTGCGCAGCTCATGGGCGACGTCGGCGGTGAAGCGCTGCTCCGTGAGGATGCGGGCCTGGAGCGAGGAGGCCATCGAGTCGAGCGCGCCGGCCACCGCGGCGACCTCGTCCTGGTGGCGCTGCGGGTCCTTGGTGCGCGGGTCGTTGACGCGGGCGTCCAGCTCGCCCGCGCTGATCTTGCGGGCGACCCGGGCCGTGGTGTGCAGCCGCCGCGTCACCCGGGTCACCGCGAACGCGCCGACGAGCAGGGTCGCGCCGATGGCCAGCACCGAGGAGCCGAGGATCGCGTTGTCGAGGCCGTCGATGGTGCGGGCGCTCTGCTCGTAGTCGACCTGCACGGCGAGGGTCCGGCCCGCGCCGGCCGGGCCTCCGGGCTCGGTGCTGTCGCCGCCCGAGGCCGGCCCCGCCGCCCACATCACCGGCCGCGGCCCCGACCGGCCGAGCATCGTGCCGTGCTCGCCGCGCGCCGCGAGCTCGCGCAGCGACGCGGGCAGCTCCGTCGGGTCGACCGCGGCGTCGGGCCCCAGCCGGTCGCCCGCAGCGAGCGCCCCGGCTGCCTCATCGAGCCGCGTCAGCGCCCGGTCCCGGGCCTCGCCCACCGTCTGCCGGGTCACCGAGACGTGCACGAGGATCCCGAGCAGCGCGGTGAGCGCACAGCACATCACCGTGATGAACGCCGCCGCCTTCCAGGTGAGCGACGCGGTCCACGCGGGCAGCCACGGCCGGCGCGCGGGGAACGTCATGACGCGCTCGGGGAGGGGCTCGCCGAGGGCGTCGCCGACGGGGACGCGGAGGGAGACGCGGGCTGCGCCTCGGACGGGCCGGCCGACGGGGTCTGCGGCGGCCCGGTCCGCACGATCTCGTCGCGCGTCGGGAGCATGGCCTTCTGATGGGAGTCGTACGACCACGAGGTCCGGTACTCGTACCCCGACAGATCCGCGACGGCCCGCACGACCACGGTCTTCCCCGCCAGCTCGACGCTGATCACGGCGTCCTCGTCGTTCATGATCTGGGTCAGGGTGCCGCCCCGGTACGTGTAGACGCGCACCACGAGCTGCTGCTTCGGCGCCTTGACGCCGACGACCATCTCGTCGTCGCCCTCACCGGTCAGATCGGCGAAGTAGGCGGACAGCACCGGACAGCCGGACCCCCGCTTCCCCGGATCGCCGCAGTCGGCGAGACCCGCCGCGATCTCCTTGTACGTGTCCGGGTCCGCGGCCTGCTGGGCGCGGATCACGTCGACCGGGTCCACCCGGTGCAGATCGCCGCCCGGCACGGTGACCCCCTTGACCACCTCGGTCTCGCCCGAGCCGTAGTCGTCGACCGCGGCGGAGGCGGGCGTCAGGGACGGCCACAGCTCGCGCGGGCCGACCGCCGTCGGGGTGGGGCCCGCGCTCTCCAGGCCGCCCGTGTCGCCGCAGCCCGAGAGCAGCAGCGCGGCGGCGGGCACGACGAGAGCGAGCGCCGCCGCCGGGCGACGGCCGGCGCGCCAGGGCTTCACTGCGCTCCACGCTCCTGTCTCCGACGGCTCCCTCACCCCGTACACCATATGGTCAGGGAAGTTCTTTTTCGGCGAGAGGTCCTGTTTATTAGCCCGTCGGGCCGTGCGCACCAGGTGGGGTGGCGCGGGGTGGCACTTCATATGGTTCGACGCGTTGAGCAGGAAAAGTCCGCCATGGCGGCAATGTGCCGACGGCGCGCGGACCGCTCGCGGGCCCCTCCCGGAGCCCGCTCCACGGCGCCGGGAGCGGCCTGCGGACTTCTTGCCTGCGGCCGTTCTTGCTGCTCCCATGGTCGGAGGGGTGGTGATGGGGCATGAGCGGACTGCGCGTCATTCCGACCTGGCGGGACGGTCAGGAGCGGCTCTACGTCTATGGGGAGGACGGCACGAACATCGCCTGGTACGACCGGGAGGCGGGCCGGGTGAATCTGCTCAGCGAGTCGAGCAGGGAGGCCGTGCTCGCGGTGCTCGGCCCGTTCATCACCGGGCAGTTCACGGTCGGGCCGCCGCCGGTGCCCACGCCCGTGGAGCTGGCCCGGCTCAGTCTCCACCCGGACGACGACCTCGCGCCGAACCGGCCGGGGGAGGCGCTGCTGATCTCCCTCGACCGGGCGCCCGCACCTCCGCGCAGGCTGCGCCAGGACCCGCGCCGCAGGGCGCTCGCCGCGCAGCACCGGGTCGGCGAGGCGCTCGACGGGCTCGAGGCGGCCGGCTGGCGTGTCCTGCACTCGGTGCCGCTGCCCGGCGGCGCGTGCGTCCACCATCTGCTGATCGGCCCCGGCGGCCTGTTCGCCGTGCACGTCCTGCCCGCCCGCAGGCAGCGCATCCGGATCGCCGACCCCCTGGTCGCGGCGGGCCGCACCACCCCGGAGCCCCTCCTGCGCCGAGTCCGCGCGGACGCCTCCCGCGCCTCCTTCGCCCTGACGGCCGAGGTGCGGGCCGTGCTGGTGCTGGTGGACCCCGGCCCGGTCGACATCGCGGCGCCGCCGCGCGACGTCCGGGTCCTGACCGAGGCGGAGCTCCCGACCCTGGCCCACTCCGGCGCCCTCCTGAAACCAGCAGACGTCGAGGCCCTCCACGCCATGGCCCGAGACCGGGGAACGTGGCTCAGGGTCTGACCATGCGCTCCGCGCAGCCTCCCCTGGACGAGCGCAGCTCGCTTCAGGGGCGCGGGGAACGGCGCGAGAAGCCCCCACCGGCCCGCGGACGAGGAACGACCCAGGGGCGCGGGGAACGGCGCGAGAAGCGGCCACCGGCCCGCGGACGAGGAACGACCCAGGGGCGCGGGGAACGGCGCGAGAAGCGGCCACCGGCCCGCACCCGACCGGCAACCCAACAGGGGCGCGGGGAACTGCGCGCCCAGCCCCCACGCACCCGCACCCGACAACGCACCCCTCCACCCCTCCACCCCTCTCCCCACCCCCACCCCACATCACCGAAACCGAACAACCTCCGCCGAAAACACCCCGTGCCGAGTACTCCGCTGCCGAACCTCCACCACCAACTCCCCATCCCCCCGAACCAGTTGATACGGCACATCCCCCACCCCCACCCCCACGACAACCCCCACCTCCCCACTCCCCGCCACCCCCACCACCCGCCCCGCCTCCCCCCGAACCCCCGCCGCCAACGGCACACTCAACACCGGCTCCCCGTCCCCGGCCACCACGACCACCAACGCCCGCGGAGCCCCCGCCGCCCCCGTGAACCCGACCACCACCGCGTCCTTGGTGTCGCTGTGCCGGATCTTCAGCCAAGCCCGCCGCCCCCCGCGATACACCCCGTCGAGCCGCTTGGCGACCAGCCCCTCGACCCCGGTGGCGACCAACGCCTCGTACCAGACCAGCGCCGTCCCCCGATCCGTCGTAGCGGGCACGGCCTGCAACGGCGGCCCCAACGGTCCGAGCAGCCCGACCAGCCGCTCCCGCCGCTCGCGATAGGGGAGCCCGCGCAGGTCACGCCCCCCGTCCCCCAGCACATCGAACGCGGCATAGGACGCGGGAAGCTCACGGGCGAGCCCCCGCGCCCGCCCGGCACTCGCGGCGGCGGCCCGCCGCTGCACGGCGGCGAAGTCGGTACGCCCGTCGTGCCAGACCACCACCTCCCCGTCGAGCACGGTCCCGGCCGGCAGGGCCAGAGCGGCATCGACGAGATCCGGGAAGGCCCGCGTCACCGTCCGCCCGGACCGGGCCTGGAGCACCACCCCGTCCTCGTCCCGGAACACCACCATCCGATGCCCGTCGAACTTCGGCTCGAACGACCAGGCCGCCCCGGTACCGTCCACCGGCAGCTCATCGACCGGATCGGCCAGCGCCACCTCCACGGGCCGCTTCATCCCGGCACCCGCCCGGCCCGGGAGGGATTGATCAGCGGCCCGAGCAGATCCCCGTACCGGCGCAGCCGCGGCGCGATGTCGTCGGCGCGGAAGACCAGCTCGTCGGCGTGCGCACAGCCCGCGACCTCGTCCCAGGTCACCGGCGCCGACACGGTCGGCTCGGGCCGGGCCCGCAGCGTGTAGGGCGCGGCCGTCGTCTTCGCGGCGGAGTTCTGGCTGTGGTCGACGAACACCTTGCCGGGCCGCAGGCTGCGCGCCATGCGATGCACGACGAGATGCGCCAGCGCGCCCTCGGCCTCCTGCGCGAGCGCCTTCGCGTAGGCGCTGACCCGGGCGGACGGGGTCGGCACCAGCGGCACGAGAAGGTGCAGCCCCTTCGATCCGGAGGTCTTCGCGTAGGCGTGCAGCCCGTCCCCGGCGAGCCGCTCACGCAGCCACAACGCCACCTCGCAGCACTGCACGACATCGGCCGGCGCCCCCGGATCGAGGTCGAGGACGAGCCGGTCGGCGACGCCCGGCGCGTCCGCCTGCCACTGCGGGGTGTGGAACTCGGTGACCAGGTTCGCCGCCCACATCAGCGTCGGCAGGTCCTGGACGAGGATCTGCCGCGCACTCTCCCCGTCCGAGCGCGGCACCTCGGCCGTCTTCACCCAGGCGGGGGTGCCCGGCGGCACGTTCTTGGCGAAGAAGCGCTGGCCCCCGGGGCCGTCCGGGAAGCGCAGGAAGGAGACAGGCCGGTTGTACAGGTGGGGGAGCAGGGCTCCGGCCGTGGTCGCGTAGTAGTGCAGCAGCTCGCCCTTGGTGAACCCGGACTCCGGATACAGCACCTTGTCCAGATTGCTGAGCACGAGCCGCCGACCGTCCACTTCTGTGATGGGCGCCATGCACCCATACTGGAACAATCTTCTTATACGCACCTTTCTCGCTCATCTGGACAAACGGGAGGTACACCGTGCGCTCCATATGGAACGGCGCCATCTCGTTCGGCCTGGTCAGCATCCCCATCAAGCTGGTCAACGCCACCGAGAACCACGCGATCTCCTTCCGCCAGATCCACCTGGAGGACGGCGGGCGCATCCGCTACCGCAAGGTGTGCGAACTGGAGGACAAGGAGGTCACGGCCGCCGAGATCGGCAAGGGCTACGAGGACGCCGACGGCTCGATCATCCCGATCACCGAGGACGACCTGGCCTCCCTCCCCATCCCGACCGCGAAGACGATCGAGATCGTCGCCTTCGTCCCGGCCGACCGGATCGACCCGCTCCAGATGGACGCGGCCTACTACCTCTCCGCGAACGGCGTCCCCGCCGCCAAGCCGTACACCCTGCTGCGCGAGGCCCTGAAGCGCAGCCAGAAGGTCGCCATCGCCAAGTTCGCCCTGCGCGGCCGGGAGCGGCTCGGCATGCTGCGCGTCGTCGACGACGTCATCGCGATGCACGGCCTGCTGTGGCCGGACGAGATCCGCGCCCCCGAGGACGTCGCGCCGGACACCCAGGTCACGGTGCGCGACGCCGAACTCGACCTGGCCGACGCCCTGATGGACACCCTCGGCGAGGTCGATCTCGCCGACCTCCACGACGACTACCGGGAAGCGGTCGAGAACATGATCGCGGCGAAGGCCTCCGGCGACGAGCGGGAGGAGGCCCCCGCGGCGTCCGGCGAAGGCGGCGGCCGGGTGATCGACCTGATGGCCGCGCTGGAGAGCAGCGTGAGAGCCGCGAAGGAGGCACGCGGCTCCGGCGACGACGTGGCCGAGGTGACGCACCTCGCGGGCCGCACCCGCAAGAAGACGGCGGCGAAGAAGACGACGCCCGCCAAGAAGACCACCGCGGCGAAGAAGAAGACGGCGGCGAAGAAGACGACCGAGGCGAAGAAGACGGCCACGACGAAGAAGGCAGCCGCGGCGAAGAAGGCGACCCCGAGAAAGAAGGCCTCCGCCTGAATCCGTCCGAACCCAAGAAGTGGGGCGCCCGGAGTCACCTGCACACTCCGGACGCCCCACACTCGGTCTCAGGCCCTGCCCGCCCTGCCCTGCACTGCCAGCCTCGGCCGACGGCCTACCTCCGGCGGGCCACCTCGGCGGCATCCTTCTTGAAGGCCCATTCCATCTTCGGTTCCATGACGAACCGGAAGGCGCGCTGCACGGGTGGCGTGCACAACGCGGTGATGACGGACATGGCGATGACGGTGACGACGATCTCGCCCCAGGGCGTGTGCACCCAGTTCACGTCGTACCAGTCCCAGAAGCGCGAGCCCTTCGCCAGGAACCCGTGCAGCAGATACCCGTACAGCGTTCCGGCGCCCAGCGCGGTGAACCAGAGCTTGCGCCCCGGCACCCAGGCGAAGAAGCAGGCGGCCAGGACCGCCGAGCAGCCGAACATGGCGAGGGTCATGACCGCGCCGGACCAGCCGGGCGCCGCCAGTTCCTGGGCGCTGTCGCGACGGTAGAACCAGGCCGCGTTCATCCGAGGCGCCGCCCAGTAGGCGAACAGCAACGCGCTCGCGAACACCGGCACGGCCAGCAGCCGCGCTTCCTTGCGCCGCACGAGCTGGAAGTGCTCAGGCTTGAGGCACAGCCCGAGCACGAAGAACGGAAGGAACTGCAGCACGCGCTGCAGATCCAGGTCGTCCCCGATGTCCGGCGAGACGGACGCCAGGACGGCGATCGCGAGCGACAGCGGCAGCGGCCAGCGGACGACCTTCCAGAACGGCGTGGACAGCCGCCACACGAACAGCGCGATCAGGAACCAGGTCAGGTACCAGGGATCGAGCAGGCTGATCGGGTAGTCGGGGTCGCCCCCGGCGGTCCGCTTGAAGAACGTGTACGCCACCTCGAAGACGACGTAGGGCACGGCCACCCCGGTGATCAGCCGCTTCAGCCGGCCCGGGCTCGCGTCGAAGGACCGCGAGAAGTAGCCGGAGATCACGATGAACGCCGGCATGTGGAACGCGTAGACGGTCATGTAGAGCGCGGACGCCGCCCGGCTGTCACCGCGCAGCGGCTCCCAGGAATGTCCCATCGCGACGAGCACGATCGCCAGGTACTTCGCGTTGTCGAAGAACGCGTCCCGCGCCTTGCCGGGCTTCTTCTCCGCCGCGGCGGCGGGCGCCGCGGCCGTGCTGCCCGTGGAGGGTGCGGCGGCGGCGCGCTGGTCCGGCAGTGGGGCTCGCTGCGCCGCGAGCTGAAGTGGTTCGCTCATGATCCCTCCCAGATGGAACCTCGACTCTCGTCTTCGCGTCTTCTCTGGTTTACGGGATTCATGTGGCGGCGAGACATCTCAGGCACCGTAGTCACCGATTGCGGCGCACGTAAACCTGTGCCGGACATGGGTGGTGTCTGTCACACGCCCGTGGAACGGTCCGGCTGCCCCTTGACCGGCCGCGTATGAATACGGGACAAACAGGCTGGCAGATCCCCGCCCTCGGCACGCCCCCGGGCCCGGTAGGCACTGGGCGTTTCCCCCACCAACTCGGTGAACCGCGAGCTGAACGACCCCAGCGACGTACACCCCACCTCGAAGCACACCTCGGTCACCGACAGGTCCCCCCGCCGCAGCAACATCTTGGCCCGCTCGATCCGCCGGGTCATGAGATAGCTGTACGGAGTCTCCCCAAATGCGGCACGAAAGCTCCGCGAGAAGTGCCCCGGAGACATCAACGCGGTCTGCGCCAGAGCGGCGACATCCAACGGCTCGGCATACTCCCGATCCATCCGGTCCCGGGCCCGCCGCAACCGAACAAGGTCCTGCAAATTGGTCACGCCACAACAATCCCACGCACCGCGCCGCCCCGACGGCGAACCGCAACTCCGGAAAACACCAAGTGGCCGACGGCGCCCGTCATCAGACGTACCCCGCTCATTGCCAGAGCCAGGCGGGCGCAACCATCGGCCGGTCCCCGAGCTTGCCAGCACCCGAGCACCTGCCGACATCCAACCGAGACCGCCGTCCACCGGTCAAAGCGGTTTCCGGCGGCATCCGCCCCGTCTGGACGACGCCGCCCCGTCGGCCTCCCGGCGACCGCTGGCAGCGGCACTTGGCAAGCCCCTGGCCCCTGCCCGCGCTGACCGCCCTGGCGATCGAATACGCCCGCCGTTCCTCGTCGGATCTAGCTCAGCGGGTAGCCGATCTCCGTGAGCTCCTCGGCGAGATCGGCCAACGTGATCTCTGGATTCAACGCGGTGACGACCGAGTCGCTCAGAGGACGGGACGCGAAGATGTGGGACACCGCCGTCAACGCGACCGGAACCTCGTAGTAGTCCTCGGCCCACCTTTGAAATGCCTCCGGGGAGCGGTCCACGAGCAGCTCGAAGAGGGATCCCGCGCCGTCAGGGTCGTCCGACTGCCCATCGGGGTACTCGATCCTCCCCGTCTTCCAGACCGCATCCTTCGTTTCCCGCCACACGCATGCCGTGACGGCGGGCATCTCGTCCTCGTCGCAGAACGCGGGCTCCTCGACACACGATCGGAAGACATCGGGGACGTCGTCGAGCACTCCCGGCCAGGGCCCGTCCTGCGCGTAGGGACTCATCGGTGATTCATGGGCGAACCCGCGAACATAGGCGCCGGCGGGGGAGAAGACGATCGAGAACTCGTCGCCCGACCCGTCCCGCATCGAGGCCATCGCTTCTGTCCCTGACCATCGATCGTCGAAGGAGTGGTACCGGTCCTCCCACTCAGGGCTGAGGATGGCCTCCAACACGGCCAAGGAACGGCAGTGCTCGCGGAGCACGGATATCTCGGGCAACTGCCGAGCAACGTCTTGAACGGTCACTCACGCATCCAAGCGCACCCCTCTGACGTACGGCCATGGAGCCCAAAGGGCCCGGCGTCCGCGCGCAGTTGACCCCGCCCGCGGAAACGCTCCAACACCCTGCCCACAGGCCGTCCCGCAAACGCAAAAACCCCGCCGTCAGCGTCTCCACTGATGACGGGGTCTTTTAGGCACCTCATCCAAGGTGCCCCCGGCAGGATTCGAACCTGCGCACACGGCTCCGGAGGCCGTTGCTCTATCCCCTGAGCTACGGGGGCGTGCGCCGCGCTGTGCGTGGCGACGGGTAGAACACTACCAGCTTGCTCGGGGTCCTCAGGAACAGGTTTTCCGAGGTGGCGGAAGCCGGCGGTGGGCGGTCGGAACGGGGAGCGGAGGGGGGTCGTGTCCCCTGTACGGGGCGGAAGTGGGGAAAACCCGGACGCGGTGGCCGGTGCGGACCTACTCTCGAGTTGTGCCAGGCGCCACCGGCCGGGTCCTTGTCGTGGATGACAACAAGGTGATCCGGCAGCTGATCAGGGTCAATCTCGAGCTGGAGGGCTTCGAGGTCGTGACCGCGGCCGATGGTGCCGAATGTCTGGAAGTCGTGCATCAGGTGCGGCCGGACATCGTCACCCTCGACGTCGTCATGCCGCGCCTCGACGGCCTGCGTACCGCCGCGCGGCTCCGCGCCGACGCCCGTACCAGTGACCTGCCCATCGTCATCGTGAGCGCCTGCACCCAGTACGAGGTGGAGAACGGGCTGGACGTCGGCGTCGACGCCTTCCTCGCCAAGCCCTTCGAGCCCGGTGAACTGGTGCGCGTCGTAGGACAGTTGAGGGAGCAGGGGAGGACCGCCCGCCGCAGCGGCGCCGACCGTGGCGGTGAGGGAGGAGCCGGTGACGGCTCCGGGCCGTCGCAGCCGGAGAACGGCGACGGTTCCACCGGGCGGGCCCCCCGCACCGCAGACGCCTGACCCGGCACGGCACGGCAGGCCAGGGCAGGGCGCTGCCGAGCGCGGCCCAGCCCACGGCGCCCACCCCCCACCGATGCCCCGACCCGGCACCGAGCGACCCGGCACCACGAGGCCCGGCCCAGCCCAAGGCGCCCCCACCCCGTCCGCATCCCGGACCATCCGCGTAACCGACTCGCCTACCCACCCCCCTCCTCCCCTACGCTTGCCCTGTGACGCCCGCCGACCTCTCCCGCACCGTCCTGCGCGCCGTTCGTCGCGCGGTCGACGACGGTGCGTTCGGTGTGGTCGAGGGCGGGGCCGTCGACGAGGCCGTCGCGCGGGTCGTCGTCGAGCGGCCGCGGCCCGGCGGGCACGGGGACTACGCCACGAACGCCGCGCTGCAGATCGCCAAGCCCACCGGCCGGCCCCCGCGCCAGATCGCCGAGGTTCTCTCCGAGCGGCTGACCGGCAGCCCGGGCATCGCGGCCGTCGACATCACCGGGCCGGGATTCCTCAACCTCACGCTCGCCCCTGCGGCCGACCTGAGCCGGACCCTCGTCGCCGACATCCTGCGCCGGGGCCACGCCCACGGGCACGGCGACGCACTCCGCGGCGACCGCCTCGACCTGCGCGTTCCGGACGAACTGCGTGCTGAGGCCGTCGCCGACGCCGTCGAGCGGATCGCGCGGAGCCAGGGCGCCGAGGTCCACCGGGCACCGGCAGCCGCGTCCGGCGACGCCACCCTGCGGCCCGTGCCGGTCGCCCGTCCCGACGAGCTGTTCGCGCTCCTCGGCCGGGACACCGCCCGCTGGGCCCTGCTCCACCCCGCCGCGCACGACCACCCGCGCACCGCCACCGCCGAGGACCGCGCGGCCCTCCTCGCGCAGCGCGAGACGAACCCGCTCTTCCGCGTCCGGTACGCGCACGCCCGCACCCGGGCCCTCACCCGTAACGCCGCAGACCTCGGCTACCGCAGCGAGCCCGGTGACATTCCCGGCCACGACGACCTCGTCGCCGCGCTCGCCGAGTACCCCCGCATCCTGCTCTCCGCCGCCCGGCACCGAGCCCCCGACCGGCTCGCCCGGCACCTCGTCGTCGTCGCCGACGCGCTGCCGCCCGCCCTCGACGACGTCCTGCCCCTGGGCGGGGAGAAACCCTCGGCCGCCCATCGCGCCCGGCTCGCGCTCGCCGAAGCCGCCGGGACGGTGCTGGCCGGCGGCCTGACCCTGCTCGGCATCGACGCCCCCGTACACGTATGAGCATCCCGAAGAGAGCGCAACCGCAGCCATGAGCCGTTCCGCACACCCCGCAGGCCCCCGGCACGCCGACGTCCTGCCCGAAGGGCACTACGCCGCCCCGCCCACGGACCTCAACGTCCTCGACCCCAAGGTCTGGTCGCAGACCGTGGCCCGCACCGCCGACGGCGGCACCACCGTCGGCGGCATCGAGGTCGCCCGGCTCGCCGAGGAGTTCGGCACCCCGGCCTACTTCCTCGACGAGGCCGACTTCCGCGCCCGGTGCGCGGCCTGGCGCGACGCCTTCGGCCCCGACGCCGACGTGTTCTACGCCGGGAAGGCGTTCCTGAGCCGGGCGATCGTGCGCTGGCTGCACGAGGAAGGGCTCAATCTCGACGTCTGCTCCGGCGGCGAACTGGCCACCGCGCTCGCCGCCGGCATGCCCGCCGAGCGCATCGCCTTCCACGGCAACAACAAGACGGAGGAGGAGATCGAGCGCGCCGTCTCGGCCGGCGTCGGACGCATCGTCCTCGACTCCTTCCAGGAGATCGCCCGCGTCGCCCACATCGCCGACGGGCTCGGCAAGCGGCAGCGCGTGCAGATCCGGGTGACCGTCGGCGTCGAGGCCCACACCCACGAGTTCATCGCCACCGCGCACGAGGACCAGAAGTTCGGCATCGCGCTGGCCGGGGGACAGGCCGCGGAGGCCGTGCGGCGGGCGCTCAAGCTCGACGGGCTCGAGCTGATCGGCATCCACTCCCACATCGGGTCGCAGATCTTCGACATGGCCGGCTTCGAGGTCGCCGCGCGCCGCGTCGTCGGGCTGCTCGCCGAGGTGCGCGACGAGCACGGCGTCGAACTCCCCGAGATCGACCTCGGCGGCGGCCTCGGCATCGCGTACACCAGCGACGACGACCCCCGCGAGCCGCACGAGATCGCCAAGGCGCTCGACGAGATCGTGACGCGGGAGTGCGAGGCCGCGAAGCTGCGGACCCCGCGGATCTCCGTCGAGCCGGGGCGCGCCATCGTCGGGCCGACCGCGTTCACCCTCTACACCGTCGGCACCGTCAAGCCGCTCGACGGCCTGCGGACCTACGTCTCCGTGGACGGCGGCATGTCCGACAACATCCGTACCGCGCTCTACGACGCCGAGTACACCGTCGCCCTCGTCTCCCGCCGCTCCGACGCCGAGCCCGTGCTCGTGCGCGTCGTCGGCAAGCACTGCGAGAGCGGCGACATCGTCGTGAAGGACGCCTTCCTGCCCGCGGACATCGCGCCCGGCGACCTCATCGCCGTGCCCGCCACGGGCGCGTACTGCCGCTCCATGGCCAGCAATTACAACCACGCGCTCCGCCCGCCCGTCGTCGCCGTGCGCGACGGCGAGGCCCGGGTGATCGTGCGGCGCGAGACGGAGGAAGATCTCCTGCGTCTCGACGTCGGATAAATGAAATATCTGTCTCATCATCCGGACCGGGGGCAGAATCCCCGGTCCGGTAAGTGAGACTGGACCCATCGTAGGGATGTGGTGCGTAGTGCCATGTCGCAGCAGGAGAGGAAACGAGGTCGGATGATGCGTACGCGTCCGCTGAAGGTGGCGCTGCTGGGCTGTGGGGTCGTCGGCTCAGAGGTGGCGCGCATCATGACGACGCACGCCGACGACCTCGCCGCCCGCATCGGGGCCCCGGTCGAGCTCGCCGGTGTCGCCGTGCGGCGTCCCTCCAAGGTCCGCGAGGGGATCGACCCCGCCCTCGTCACCACCGACGCCACCGCGCTCGTCAAGCGCGGCGACATCGACGTGGTGGTCGAAGTCATCGGAGGGATCGAGCCCGCCCGGACGCTCATCACCACCGCCTTCGAGCACGGCGCCTCCGTGGTCTCCGCCAACAAGGCGCTGCTCGCCCAGGACGGCGCGGCCCTGCACGCGGCCGCGCTCGACCACGACGCCGACCTGTACTACGAAGCCGCCGTCGCGGGCGCCATCCCGCTGATCCGGCCGCTGCGCGAGTCCCTCGCGGGGGACAAGGTCAACCGCGTCCTCGGCATCGTGAACGGCACGACGAACTTCATCCTCGACAAGATGGACTCGACGGGCTCGGGCTATCAGGAGTCCCTCGACGAGGCCACCGCCCTGGGCTACGCCGAGGCCGACCCGACCGCCGACGTCGAGGGCTTCGACGCCGCCGCCAAGGCTGCCATCCTCGCCGGGATCGCCTTCCACACGCGCGTACGTCTCGACGACGTGTACCGCGAGGGCATGACCGAGGTCACCGCCGCCGACTTCGCGTCCGCGAAGGAAATGGGCTGCACCATCAAACTGCTCGCCATCTGCGAGCGGGCCGCCGACGGGCAGTCCGTCACCGCCCGCGTGCACCCGGCGATGATCCCGCTGACCCACCCGCTGGCCTCCGTGCGCGGCGCGTACAACGCCGTGTTCGTCGAGGCCGACGCCGCGGGCCAGCTGATGTTCTACGGGCCCGGCGCCGGCGGCTCGCCGACCGCGTCCGCCGTCCTGGGCGACCTCGTCGCCGTCTGCCGCAACCGGCTGGGCGGCGCGACCGGACCCGGCGACTCCGCGTACACGCAGCTGCCCGTCTCCCCGATGGGCGACGTCGTGACGCGGTACCACATCAGCCTCGACGTGGCCGACAAGCCCGGCGTTCTCGCGCAGGTGGCGACGGTCTTCGCCGAGCACGGCGTCTCCATCGACACCGTGCGCCAGTCGGGGAAGGACGGCGAGGCCTCCCTCGTCGTCGTCACCCATCGCGCGGCGGACGCGGCCCTCACCGGGGTCGTGGACGCGCTGCGCCAGCTCGACACCGTGCGCGGTGTCGCCAGCATCATGCGTGTTGAAGGGGAGTAGCAGGGATGACCGGAATGACCCACCAGTGGCGCGGCATCATCGAGGAGTACCGGGACCGGCTCCCGGTGACCGACACGACGCCGGTGGTGACGCTGCGCGAGGGCGGCACTCCGCTCGTGCCCGCGCAGGTCCTCTCCGAGCGCCTCGGCTGCGAGGTCCACCTGAAGGTCGAGGGTGCGAACCCGACCGGCTCCTTCAAGGACCGCGGCATGACCATGGCCATCACCAAGGCCAAGGAGGAGGGCGCGCAGGCCGTCATCTGCGCCTCCACCGGCAACACCTCGGCGTCCGCCGCGGCCTACGCCGTGCGCGCCGGCATGGTCTGCGCCGTGCTCGTCCCGCAGGGCAAGATCGCGCTCGGCAAGATGGGCCAGGCGCTGGTCTACGGCTCGAAGATCCTCCAGGTCGACGGCAACTTCGACGACTGCCTCAACCTGGCCCGCAGCCTCTCCGAGAACTACCCGGTGGCGCTGGTCAACTCCGTCAACCCGTACCGCATCGAGGGCCAGAAGACCGGCTCGTTCGAGATCGTGGACGCCCTCGGCGACGCGCCCGACATCCACGTCCTCCCGGTCGGCAACGCGGGCAACATCACGGCCTACTGGAAGGGCTACAAGGAGTACGCCGCCGACTCGGTGTCGTCGCGCACTCCGCGCATGTGGGGCTTCCAGGCCTCCGGCTCCGCGCCGATCGTGCGCGGCGAGGTCGTCAAGGACCCCTCGACGATCGCGACCGCAATCCGCATCGGGAACCCGGCGTCGTGGCAGCACGCGCTCGCCGCGCGCGAGGAGTCCGGCGGCTTCATCGACGAGGTGACGGACCGTGAGATCCTGCGCGCCTACAAGCTGTTGGCGTCCCAGGAGGGTGTCTTCGTCGAGCCGGCGTCCGCCGCGTCCGTCGCCGGTCTGCTGAAGGCGGCCGAGCAGGGCAAGGTCGACAAGGGCCAGAAGATCGTCTGCACCGTGACGGGCAACGGCCTCAAGGACCCGGACTGGGCCGTCGCGGGCGCCCCGCAGCCGGTCACCGTCCCGGTCGACGCGGCCGCCGCCGCGGAGCGTCTCGGCCTCGCCTGAGCCGCGTCCGGCGCTGACGCCTCGTCAACCGGGCCTGTTCGCATACGGGGTGCACAGGGGGCTTACGACACGCATCGTGCGCCTCCTGTGCGCCCTATGTCGCCACAGAACCTTCCTTCGATAGGCTGTACCGAACCCGCCCACCGCATATGCAGCGGTGCCGCCGTCGTTCCGTCGTTTTCTCTTCTGATTCCGTCGTTCGCGGCCCGGGTGCCTCATAAAACATCGGAAGTCTCGGAAGTTCTCGAAACATCCCGCAGCTCAAGGAGAGTCATCGAGCGATGGCCGGTCCCGCGTTCCGCGCCGCCGCCGTCAGGGTGCGCGTCCCCGCCACCAGCGCCAATCTCGGTCCGGGCTTCGACAGCCTCGGCCTGTCGCTGGGGCTCTACGACGACGTGGTCGTCAGGGTCGCCGACTCCGGGCTGAACATCGACATCGCCGGTGAGGGCTCCGAGAATCTGCCGCGCGACGAGTCCCACCTGCTCGTACGGGCCCTGCGCACCGCCTTCGACGCGCTCGGCGGACAGCCCCGCGGCCTGGAGATCGTCTGCGCGAACCGCATTCCGCACGGCCGCGGCCTGGGCTCCTCGTCGGCCGCCATCGTCGCGGCCGTCGTCGCCGCGCGCGCCGTGACGATAGGCGGCGACGCCCGCCTCGACGACGCCGCGCTGCTGGAGCTCGCCACCGAGATCGAGGGCCACCCGGACAATGTGGCGCCCTGCCTGCTCGGCGGCTTCACCATCGCCTGGATGGAGAGCGGCGCGGGCCGGGCGATCCGCCTGTCCGCCGCGGATTCCATCGTTCCGGTGGTTTTCGTCCCCGGGAAACCCGTCCTCACCGAAATGGCGCGAGGACTTCTGCCGCGCAGCGTCCCCCATGTGGACGCGGCGGCCAACGCGGGCCGGGCGGCCCTGCTCGTCGAGGCCCTCACCCGGCGCCCCGAGCTGCTGCTGCCGGCCACTGAAGACCGACTTCACCAGGAGTACCGCGCTCCGGCCATGCCGGAGAGCGCCGCCCTCGTGGAGCGGCTGCGGGCAGACGGTGTCCCCGCAGTGATCTCCGGGGCGGGACCGACGGTCCTCGCCCTGGTGGAGGACGGCGCGGCCGACAAGGTCGCCCGGCTGGCCGGAGAGGGGTGGGCGGCCAATCGCCTGGCCCTCGACGTCGACGGAGCGAGCGTGCTGCCGCTTGGCTCCTGACACACGGTTGCCGGATGAGAGAGGGGGAATGTTTGTTGGATCCGGTAGTGTTAACCTCAAACCTGCACCCGACCCCACCATGGCGAGGTGCTGTGTGTCCCCGTCCGGGACAACCATTCTTCCGGGAGCCTCCCCAGCAATTCATCGCGATGCCGTCGCCTGTCGACAGCTCGCGCTGAACGTTGCCGAGCTTGCTCCGGAACCGGCGTGACCGAGCCGCGTGACACGGAAATTCAGTGCACCCGCGGAATCCGGAATCGCTGCCACCAATGAATTCTTCCGCCTCATCGGCGGACAACCGCCCCGGCACGGTCCGTACCGAGAGGACCACCGCCGGACAGCACAACCGGTCGCCGAGCCAGACAGGCCGACGTCCGCTCCAGGGAAGGACCCTTCGTGAGCGACACCACCGATCTGATGGGCGTGACTGCCGACAGCTCCGCTGCCGCGCCCGCAGCGTCTGCAGGGGACACCTCTGCTACGCCTGCCCGGCGGCGCCGCGGTACCGGCCTCGACGGCATGGTGCTGGCCGAGCTGCAGCAGGTCGCATCGGGCCTCGGTATCAGGGGGACTGCGCGGATGCGCAAGAGCCAGCTGATCGAGGTCATCAAGGAGGCGCAGGCCGGCGGCGGAGCCCCGGCGAAGAGCGCCGACACCGCCGAGGCCAAGCCGAAGCGCCGGGCCACCTCGAAGGCCCGTACCGGCGACGAGTCCGCGGTCGACGCCAAGGCGGAGAAGGCCGAGTCCGGCGCCGCCAAGGCCGACAAGGCCGAGGGTGCTGCCAAGGCGAAGAAGTCCGACGCCCAGCAGCAGATCGAGATCCCGGGCCAGGGCGCCGGGGACGAGCAGCCCGCCGGTGAGCGTCGGCGCCGGCGCGCGACCGCCGAGGCGGGCAGCCCGGAGACCGTCACCGCCGAGGCCAAGAACGAGTCCAAGCAGGACGGCCAGGGCGACGGCAACCAGGACAACGGGGGCAACGAGGGCCGGCGCGAGCGCCGCGACCGTCGGGACCGCGGTGGCCGCGACCGTGACCGCCGGGGCGGCAAGGGCGACGGCCAGGGCCAGGGCCAGGGCAACAAGGACCAGGGTCAGGGCGGCGGCAACCGCCAGCAGCAGGGCGGCCGCCAGGACCGGAACAACGGTCCGCAGGACGACTTCGACGACGAGGCGGGCGGCCGTCGTGGCCGTCGCGGGCGCTACCGCGACCGCCGTGGCCGCCGCGGCCGCGACGACGACTTCGGCAACGAGCCGCAGGTCTCCGACGACGACGTCCTGATCCCCGTCGCGGGCATCCTCGACATCCTCGACAACTACGCCTTCATCCGTACGTCGGGCTACCTCCCGGGTCCCAACGACGTCTACGTCTCGCTCGCCCAGGTCCGCAAGAACGGCCTGCGCAAGGGTGACCACGTCACCGGTGCCGTGCGCCAGCCCAAGGAGGGCGAGCGCCGCGAGAAGTTCAACGCGCTGGTCCGCCTCGACTCGGCGAACGGCATGGCGGCCGAATCCGGCCGTGGGCGCCCGGAGTTCAACAAGCTGACGCCGCTGTACCCGCAGGACCGGCTCCGCCTGGAGACCGACCCGGGGGTGCTCACGACCCGCATCATCGACCTCGTCGCGCCGATCGGTAAGGGCCAGCGCGGTCTGATCGTGGCCCCGCCGAAGACCGGCAAGACCATGATCATGCAGGCGATCGCCAACGCGATCACGCACAACAACCCCGAGTGCCACCTGATGGTCGTCCTGGTCGACGAGCGTCCGGAAGAGGTCACCGACATGCAGCGGTCGGTCAAGGGCGAGGTCATCTCCTCGACCTTCGACCGTCCGGCCGAGGACCACACCACGGTCGCCGAGCTCGCCATCGAGCGTGCCAAGCGCCTGGTGGAGCTGGGCCACGACGTCGTCGTGCTGCTCGACTCGATCACCCGTCTGGGCCGCGCGTACAACCTCGCCGCCCCGGCCTCCGGCCGCATCCTGTCCGGTGGTGTCGACTCGACCGCCCTGTACCCCCCGAAGCGCTTCTTCGGCGCCGCGCGCAACATCGAGGACGGTGGCTCGCTCACCATCCTCGCCACCGCGCTCGTCGACACCGGGTCCCGCATGGACGAGGTGATCTTCGAGGAGTTCAAGGGCACCGGCAACGCCGAGCTCAAGCTCGACCGCAAGCTCGCCGACAAGCGCATCTTCCCCGCGGTGGACGTCGACGCGTCCGGTACCCGTAAGGAAGAGATCCTGCTCGGCAGCGACGAGCTCGCGATCACCTGGAAGCTGCGTCGCGTGCTGCACGCGCTCGACCAGCAGCAGGCGATCGAGCTGCTGCTCGACAAGATGAAGCAGACGAAGTCCAACGCGGAGTTCCTGCTCCAGATCCAGAAGACGACGCCGACGCCGGGCAACGGCAACGACTGACCGTCGTACGTCCTTCAGGGCCGGGCCCCGTCGCGCATGCGGCGGGGCCCGGCCCTTTTGTGCCGGTCTCCGGAGACCTTCACCACATGCATAAGAATTCGGGCCCTTTGTGAAGCATGTGGCGGGCATCGACGAAAGTGCAGGTGGGAGGGGTTAGGGACCTTGGTCCCGTTACGTTCCGTGAGGACGCGTGCTCGCTGCGGACACAGTTCCCTGTGCAACCCTTCTTGGCGATTCGCCGTCACACCAGGTGAGGGCCACAGTGGAGCTGACAGAGCCAGCGAGGAACACATGCCGGACCGTGACAGCAAGCCCGGGCGCGGACGCGCCAAGGGCCGCCGCCGCAAGCCGCGCGGCGGACGCAGCAAGGCGCTGCGCATCGCGGCCTGGAGCGCGGCGGGCATCGTCGTGCTCGGCGGCACCGGTCTCGGGTACGTCTACTTCAAGCTCGACGGCAACATCAAGAGCGTGGACATCAACGCGGCGCTCGGCACCGACCGCCCGGAGAACGTGGACAACGGCTCGCAGGACATCCTGGTCCTCGGCTCCGACAGCCGCGCCGGGGCCAACAAGAAGGCCGGCGGCGGCCAGGACGACGGTTCGGCCCGCTCCGACACCGCGATGATCGTCCACATCTACAAGGGCCACAAGAAGGCCAGCGTGGTCTCCATACCCAGGGACACGCTCATCGACCGGCCCGAGTGCACCGACGGCGACGGCACGGTGCACCAGGCGGCGTCCCAGGTCATGTTCAACTCCGCCTACTCGACGGGCGGCGCGGCCTGCGCGGTCAAGACCGCCGAGTCCGTGACCGGTATCCGCATGGACCACTACGTCGAGGTCGACTTCAGCGGCTTCGAGCAGCTCATCGACGACCTCGGCGGCGTCGAGGTCACCACCACCAAGGCGATCGACGACCCCGACAGCCACCTCACGCTCGACGCGGGCACTCACACGCTCGACGGCAAGCAGGCCCTCGGCCTCGTCCGCACCCGGCACGGCGTCGGCGACGGCAGCGACCTGGGCCGCATCCAGCTCCAGCAGGCGTTCATGAAGGCCCTGATGGACCAGCTGAAGAGCGTCGGCGTCTTCACCAGCCCCAAGAAGCTGTACGACCTCGCCGACACCGCCACCAAGTCCGTGACCACCGACTCCGAGCTGGCCTCGGTGAAGGACCTGGCCTCGTTCGCGAACGGGCTCAAGAGCATCGGCTCGAACGACATGACCATGGTCACGCTGCCGGTCCAGTACGACACCAACGACGCCAACCGCGTCCTGGTCGACGAGACCAAGGCCGACCAGGTCTGGAAGGCGCTCAAGGCCGACCGGGCCATCCCGAAGTCGGCCAGCGAGGGCACCGCCACCGGCCAGGCCGACGGCGTCGTGAAGTAACCGCGGCGCCCGCTCGGACGTCGGGGAATACTTCTGGGCCCACCCCGGTTTTGGGGGATGCGGCCAGTGCTGGCAGACTGGTACGTCGGCTCCGGTTCACGCTCCCGCAATCCGCGGCTGCGACCCGGCGCCCTCCCGAACCTAGGAGACACCTTGAAGCGCGACATCCACCCCGAGTACGTCGAGACGCAGGTCAGCTGCACCTGTGGCGCGTCGTTCACCACGCGGAGCACCATCGACTCCGGCACCATCCGTGCCGAGGTCTGCTCCGAGTGCCACCCGTTCTACACGGGCAAGCAGAAGATCCTCGACACCGGTGGCCGTGTGGCCCGCTTCGAGGCCCGCTTCGGCAAGGCTGCCGCTGCCAACAAGTAGCGAGGCTTCAGCGCCGGTCTCCGGTGCCCCTGTTTTCCGCGGGGGCACCGGGACCGGCGCTTTGCGGTGCAGCCCCCTTTTGACCCCCCGTACCAGCAGGAGCCGGAGATGTTCGAGGCCGTCGAGGACCTCATCGGTGAGCACGCCGATCTGGAGAAGAAGCTCGCGGACCCGTCGGTCCACGCCGACCAGGCCAACGCGCGCAAGCTGAACAAGCGCTACGCCGAGCTGACCCCGATCGTCACGACGTACCGCTCCTGGAAGCAGACCGGGGACGACATCGAGACGGCCCGGGAGCTCGCCGCCGACGACCCCGACTTCGCCGCCGAGGTCAAGGAGCTGGAGAAGTCGCGCGAGGAGATCACCGAGAAGCTGCGGCTTCTGCTGGTGCCCCGCGACCCCTCCGACGACAAGGACGTCATCCTCGAGGTCAAGGCCGGCGCGGGCGGCGACGAGTCCGCCCTGTTCGCCGGCGACCTGCTGCGCATGTATCTGCGGTACGCGGAGCGCGTCGGCTGGAAGACCGAGATCATCGACGCCACCGAGTCCGAGCTGGGCGGCTACAAGGACGTCCAGGTCGCCGTGAAGACCAAGGGCGGCAACGGCGCGACCGAGCCCGGCCAGGGCGTCTGGGCCCGCCTGAAGTACGAGGGCGGTGTGCACCGCGTACAGCGTGTGCCGTCGACCGAGTCGCAGGGCCGCATCCACACCTCCGCCGCCGGCGTGCTCGTCACGCCCGAGGCCGAGGAGGTCGACGTCGAGATCCACGCCAACGACCTGCGCATCGACGTGTACCGCTCGTCGGGCCCCGGCGGCCAGTCCGTCAACACGACCGACTCCGCCGTCCGCATCACGCACCTCCCCACCGGCGTCGTCGCTTCCTGCCAGAACGAGAAGAGCCAGCTGCAGAACAAGGAGCAGGCGATGCGTATCCTGCGCTCCAGGCTCCTCGCCGCGGCGCAGGAGGAAGCGGAGAAGGAAGCCGCCGACGCCCGCCGCAGCCAGGTCCGCACCGTCGACCGCTCCGAGAAGATCCGTACGTACAACTTCCCGGAGAACCGCATCTCGGACCACCGCGTGGGCTTCAAGGCCTACAACTTGGACCAGGTGCTCGACGGTGACCTCGACGCCGTCATCCAGGCGTGCGTCGACGCGGACTCGGCCGCCAAGCTCGCCGCCGCGTAAGACCCACACGCTCACAGCTCAGCCCCGGAGGACCAGCGTGAACCTGCTGCTCGCGGAAGTGGCCCAGGCCACTCAGCGGCTGGCCGACGCCGGCGTGCCCTCGCCGCGCAACGACGCGGAGGAGCTCGCCGCGTTCGTGCACGGCGTCAAGCGGGGGGAGCTGCACACCGTCAAGGACCGTGACTTCGACGCCCGGTACTGGGAGGTCATCGCCCGCCGCGAGGCGCGCGAGCCGCTCCAGCACATCACCGGACTCGCCTACTTCCGCTACCTGGAGCTCCAGGTGGGGCCCGGCGTCTTCGTGCCGCGCCCCGAGACGGAGTCGGTCGTCGGGTGGGCCATAGACGCCGTGCGCGCGATGGACGTCGTCGAGCCGCTGATCGTCGATCTGTGCACCGGTTCCGGCGCCATCGCCCTCGCGCTCGCCCAGGAGGTGCCGCGCTCGCGCGTGCACGCCGTGGAGCTGTCCGAGGACGCCCTCAAATGGACGCGGAAGAACGTCGAGGGGTCCAGGGTCGACCTGCGTCAGGGAGACGCTCTGACGGCCTTCCCCGACCTCGACGGCCAGGTCGACCTCGTCGTCTCGAACCCGCCCTACATCCCGCTCACCGAGTGGGAGTACGTGGCGCCCGAGGCCCGCGACTACGACCCCGACCTCGCCCTGTTCTCCGGCGAGGACGGCCTCGAGCTGATCCGCGGCATCGAGCGCACCGCCCACCGGCTGCTGCGCCCCGGCGGCGTCGTCGTCATCGAGCACGCGGACACCCAGGGCGGCCAGGTGCCGTGGATCTTCACCGAGGAGCGGGGCTGGGCGGATGCCGCCGACCACCCGGACCTCAACAACAGGCCGCGCTTCGCGACCGCCCGCAAGGCGATGCCGTGACCGATCACCTTTACGCAGACGAGCAGTACGCAGAGCTGGAGGCCCGCTAAATGGCACGGCGTTACGACACCAACGACGCGACCGACCGCATCACCGGTCTGCGCGAAGCCGCGTCCGCCGTCCGCCGCGGCGAGCTGGTCGTCCTCCCCACCGACACCGTCTACGGCATCGGCGCCGACGCGTTCTCGCCCGAGTCGGTCGGTGACCTGCTCGAGGCCAAGGGCCGGGGCCGGAACATGCCGACGCCGGTGGTCATCCCCTCCCCGAACACCCTGCACGGCCTCGTCACGGACTTCTCCGAGCTGGCCTGGGAGCTCGTCGACGCCTTCTGGCCGGGCGGGCTCACCCTCGTCGCCAAGCACCAGCCGTCGCTCCAGTGGGACCTCGGCGAGACCCGGGGCACCGTCGCGGTGCGCATGCCGCTGCACCCGGTCGCCATCGAGCTGCTCACCGAGGTCGGCCCGCTGGCCCTGTCGTCGGCGAACCTGACCGGACACCCCTCTCCCGAGACCTGCGACGCCGCGCAGGAGATGCTCGGGGACTCCGTCTCCGTCTACCTCGACGGTGGCCCGACCCCCGGCAACATCCCCTCCTCCATCGTCGACGTGACCGGCCCCGTGCCGGTCCTGCTGCGCGCGGGCGCGCTCAGCGCCGACGAGCTGCGCAAGGTGGTACCCGACCTCGAGGTGGCGAATTGACAGCCCCTGAGACGGGGCGTGGCATAGGCACCGAGTCCATCCCGTACGGGGAGCCTCTGGTGCTCCCCGGCGACTCCTTCCGCATCCTCCACGTCAGCACCGGCAACGTCTGCCGCTCGCCGATCACCGAGCGGCTGACCCGGCACGCCCTCGCCGCCCGGCTCGGCGAGCGGGTGGCCGGCGGCCTCATCGTGGAGAGCGCGGGAACCTGGGGCCACGAGGGTGCCCCCATGGAGGCCAACGCCGAGGCGGTCCTGGCGGACTTCGGCGCGGACGCCTCCGGCTTCGTGGGGCGCGAACTCCTCGACGACCACGTCATAAGAGCCGACCTGGTGCTGACCGCGACCCGCGATCACCGCGCCCAGGTCATCTCCATGGGGCACAGCGCGGGCCTGCGCACGTTCACGCTCAAGGAGTTCACCCGGCTCGTGCGGGCCATAGACCCGGCGACCCTGCCCGATCCGGTCGAGGCGGGCGTGGTCGAGCGCGCGCGGTCCTTGGTGCGGGCCGCGGCGGCTCTACGCGGGTGGCTTCTCGCGCCGAGCGTCGAGGCCGACGAGGTGTACGACCCGTACGGGGCCCCGCTGCCGTTCTTCCGGTCGGTCGGCTCCGAGATCAGCGAGGCGCTGGACCCGGTGGTCTCGGCGCTGACGGGCGTGCCCAAGTAGGTGCGGGTCGCGATGGTGTCCTGCCGTTCCCCGCGCCCCTTCCGGGGCTCGGACCTAGGCTGTTAGACACCCACTCTCCTCCGCGAGGCCCGGAGCCGAACATGCCGGTGATCACCGAACCCGCCGCGCTCGACGCACTGCGCCGTCAGGACCCCGAGCTGGCCGAGGTCCTGCTCGGCGAGACGGCCCGGCAGGCCGACTCCCTCCAGCTGATCGCGGCCGAGAACTTCACCTCGCCCGCCGTCCTGGCCGCCCTCGGCTCCCCGCTCGCCAACAAGTACGCGGAGGGCTATCCGGGCGCCCGGCACCACGGCGGCTGCGAGATCGTCGACGTGGCCGAGCGGATGGCCGTGGAGCGCGCCAGGGCCCTCTTCGGGGCCGCGCACGCCAACGTGCAGGCACATTCCGGCTCCTCGGCCGTCCTGGCCGCCTACGCGGTCCTGCTGCGCCCAGGAGACACCGTCCTGGCGATGGGCCTGCCCGCCGGCGGGCACCTCACCCACGGCTCACCGGCGAACTTCTCGGGCCGCTGGTTCGACTTCGTGCCCTACGGCGTCGACCCCGAGACCGGACTCATCGACCTCGACGAGGTCCGCGCGCTGGCCCGCGCCCACCGCCCCAAGGCGATCGTCTGCGGCTCGATCTCCTACCCCCGGCACATCGACTACGCCGCCTTCCGCGACATCGCCGACGACGTGGGCGCGCACCTCATCGCGGACGCGGCGCACCCCATCGGGCTCGTCGCCGGGGGAGCGGCCCCGAACCCGGTCCCGTACGCCGACATCGTCTGCGCCACCACGCACAAGGTGCTGCGCGGCCCGCGCGGCGGCATGCTGCTGTGCGGCGCCGAGCTGGCGGACCGGGTGGACCGGGCGGTCTTCCCGTTCACGCAGGGCGGCGCCCAGATGCACACGATCGCCGCCAAGGCCGTCGCGTTCGGCGAGGCGGCCACCCCCGCCTTCACGGGGTACGCGCACCAGGTCGTCGCCAATGCCCGGGTGCTGGCCGGGGCCCTGGAGGCGGAGGGGTTCGCCGTCACCACGGGCGGCACCGACACCCATCTGGTGACCGTCGACCCCGCGCCGCTCGGCGACGGCGTCGGCGTCGGCGTCGGCGTCGACGGACCCACCGCCCGCGGCCGGCTGGCCTCGGCCGGCATCGTCCTGGACACCTGCGCCCTGCCGTACGGCGAGGGCCGGGGCCTGCGCCTCGGAACCGCGGCCGTGACCACCCAGGGCATGGGCGAGGCCGAGATGGCCCGTATCGCGGTGCTCCTCTCGGGTGTCGTCCGCGACGCCTTCGAGGTACGCGCCGTCCGCGAGGAGGTCCGTGAACTGGCCCGGAGATTTCCCCCGTATCCGGGCGGATGAGGGGTAGACGCACCGGCGGAGCAGCGGCAGTGCGGGCCGGAACCGTCACTCGTGCAACCATCGTCGCTACCCGTAAGTCCCCGACCTCAAGCACACAAAGCTAGGGTGTGGGGCTGAGATGGCCAGCGATACCTGTGGGGAAGCCCGTGCGTGAATACCTGCTGACGCTCTGCATCACGGCCGCGGTGACGTATCTGCTCACAGGCCCGGTGCGGAAGTTCGCGATCGTGGCCGGCGCGATGCCGGAGATCCGGGCACGAGACGTGCACCGGGAGCCCACGCCGCGGCTCGGCGGTATCGCCATGTTCTTCGGTCTGTGCGCCGGTCTGCTGGTCGCCGACCACCTGACCAATCTGGACCAGGTCTTCGAGTCGTCGAACGAGCCGAGAGCACTGCTGTCGGGTGCCGCGCTGATCTGGCTGATCGGCGTACTGGACGACAAGTTCGAGATCGACGCCCTGATCAAGCTGGGCGGCCAGATGATCGCCGCGGGCGTCATGGTCATGCAGGGTCTGACGATCCTGTGGCTGCCGATCCCCGGCGTCGGCACGGTCTCCCTGACCCAGTGGCAGGGCACGCTGCTCACGGTCGCGCTCGTGGTCATCACGATCAACGCCGTGAACTTCGTCGACGGCCTGGACGGTCTCGCGGCCGGCATGGTGTGCATCGCGGCCGCGGCGTTCTTCCTGTACGCGTACCGGATCTGGTACGGCTACGGCATCGAGAACGCGGCGCCCGCCACGCTCTTCGCGGCGATCCTGATGGGCATGTGTCTGGGCTTCCTGCCGCACAACATGCATCCGGCGCGCATCTTCATGGGCGACTCGGGGTCGATGCTCATCGGCCTGGTGCTGGCCGCCGCGGCCATCTCCATCACCGGACAGGTCGACCCGGACGCCCTCAAGCTCAACCTCGGCGGCTCGACCCGTGACACCACGCACGCGCTGCTCCCGGTCTTCATCCCGCTGGTGATGCCGCTGACGATCATCGCGATCCCGTTCGCCGACCTGGTGCTCGCGATCGTGCGCCGCACCTGGAACGGGCAGTCGCCGTTCGCCGCCGACCGCGGCCATCTGCACCACCGGCTCCTGGAGATCGGCCACTCGCACTCCCGCGCGGTGCTGATCATGTACTTCTGGTCGGCGCTCGTCGCCTTCGGCGCGGTCGCCTACTCGGTGCACTCCGCGTCCGGGATGTGGGTCATGCTCGGCGTCGTCGCGCTGAGCTTCGTCGGCCTCCTGCTGCTGCTGTTGCCGCGCTTCACGCCGCACACCCCGCGCTGGGCGGAGCGTCTGGTGCCGCCCCGCTACCGGCGTCGCCGGGCCACGGCCGACGAGGCGTCGGCCACCTCCGCGGGTGAGACGTCCGCCGCGGAAACGGGCGAGGAGGACGAGGGCGATCGCGCGCCGATTCCCGCAGGAGTCAACGGGGCGACGGCAATTGGCGCCCGTTCGCGCTTCTCCGATCGGCGGAAGGCGGGTTCGTCGCGCTGACGCGGCGTTCCAAAAGGTCCCAATACCAGACAAGTTGATGGAGTGGGCGCGCAGACGCGCACTGTCACTCTCATGTGTGACAGCGAGCACACCATCTAGGTAAAGACCGCATCAAATAGTTTGTGATACCGTTCACGAAACCCGGGGATAGAGCCGAAAGACCGGAGTGCGACGGTCCCTTGGCCCGAAGTTCCCTCTCGGCCCCGGACTACGCTCGTCCATGACGACACCCTGCCCCCATCAATTAGCGGAGCTGCCGCCATGCCGTCCACCGACGCACGGACCCTTCTTCAAGCTGTCGTACCCACCGCCATCGCCGGCGTGATCGCCGCGGTGATCAGTGGTGTGGTCGCGGGCGGCAAGGGTGCTCTCGGAGCGGTCATCGGTGCGGTGGTGGTCATCGCCTTCATGGGGATCGGGCAGCTCGCGCTTCAGTGGACGGCGAAGAAGCTTCCGCAGCTGTTCCAGGCGATGGGCATGATGGTCTACGTCGCCCAGCTGCTGCTGCTCCTGATCTTTGTGGGAGTCTTCAAGGACACCACGCTGTTCAACCCCAAGGCCTTCGCTGTCACGCTCGTTGCCGCGACCATCGTGTGGATGGGCTTCCAGGCCCGCGCCTATCTCAAGGCGAAGATCCTCTACATCGATCCCGACGCGGCGAAGGACTCGGCGAAGAGCGAGAGCTCAGAAAAGACCGGGTCTTCGTCGTGAGGGGTAGGCCCGGGATAAGTGCTCGTTCGATGTCCTGCTATCGTCCGGTGCCAACTGCGGCATCGCTGGCGCGGGCATGTGAGCTGACGCCTGCACGATCGCGAGGCTCAAAGCCTTCCCGCCGCCCCCACACCCGAAACACCAGACCGGTGCCGACCCGCGGCTGCGCGCCGCACCGACACAACGAGGTTGCCGTACTTATGCGTCACGCCGAAGGAGCCCGCGGTGAGTGCTGACACGACCCAGCTCGCGTTTGACTGGAGCTGTCGGATCATGTCCGACAACGGGTGTGGCTTCCCGGCGCCGGGCCTGCACTCCTTCCTCTTCCAGCCGATCTTCACGGTCGGCGGGTTCGAGTTCAACAAGGTGATGCTGCTGGCGCTGCTCACCAGCCTGGTCGTCGTCACCTTCTTCTACGTGGCGTTCGGCAAGGCGAAGGTCGTGCCGGGCAAGGTCCAGATGATCGGTGAGGCCGGATACGACTTCGTCCGCCGCGGCATCGTGTACGAGACGATGGGCAAGCGGGACGGCGAGAAGTACGTCCCGCTGATGGTCTCGCTGTTCTTCTTCATCTGGATCATGAACATCTGGTCCGTGATCCCGCTGGCCCAGTTCCCGGTCGCGTCGGTCTTCGCGTACCCGGTGGTCCTGGCGGTCATCGTCTACCTGATCTGGGTGCCGCTGACCTTCAAGCGCCATGGCTTCGTGGGCGGTTGGAAGAACATCACCGGCTACGACGACTCGCTCGGCCCGATCAAGTGGCTGGTCTCGTTCATCGAGTTCTTCTCGAACCTGCTGGTGCGTCCCTTCACGCACGCGGTGCGACTCTTCGCCAACATGTTCGCCGGTCACCTGATGCTGGTGATGTTCACCGTCGCCTCCTGGTACCTGCTGAACAGCTGGATGATCCCTGCCGCCGGTGTCTCCTTCGTGATGACCATGGCGATGATCCTCTTCGAACTCTTCGTGCAGGCTGTCCAGGCGTACGTCTTCGTGCTCCTCGCCTGCTCGTACCTCCAGGGTGCTCTCGCCGAGCATCACTGAGCACCCCCAACACCCCTAAGCGCCCGGTGGCCAACCCCCACCGGTCCATGAAAGAGAAGGAAGAACTGGCATGCAGACTCTTGCCGCTCTCACTGGCGACATCAAGGCCCTCGGCTCCATCGGCTACGGTCTCGCCGCCATCGGCCCGGGCATCGGCGTCGGCATCGTGTTCGGTAAGGGCACCGAGGCCCTCGCTCGCCAGCCTGAGGCCGCCGGCCTGATCCGCGCCAACCAGATCCTCGGCTTCGCCTTCTGTGAGGCGCTCGCCCTCATCGGCATCGTCATGCCGTTCGTCTACGGCTCCTGACAGCCGCAGACGAATAGCCAAGTTCGACGAAAGGCACTGATGTGATCGCCAACCTGGTTGCACTCGCGGCCGAGGAGGAGCAGAACCCGCTCATCCCGCCCGGTCCCGAGCTGCTCGTCGGCACCCTTGCCTTCGCCATCGTCTTCTTCTTCTTCGCCAAGAAGCTCCTCCCGCGCATCAACAAGGTGCTGGAAGAGCGTCACGCGCTGATCGAAGGCGGTATCGAGAAGGCCGAGGCCGCCCAGACCGAAGCCCAGAGCGTGCTCGAGCAGTACAAGGCTCAGCTCGCCGAGGCCCGGCACGAGGCCGCGCGGCTGCGCCAGGAGGCGCAGGAGCAGGGCGCCACGCTCATCGCCGAGATGCGCGCGGAAGGCCAGCGGCAGCGTGAGGAGATCATCGCCGCGGGCCACGCCCAGATCGAGGCCGACCGCAAGGCCGCCGCTCAGTCGCTGCGTCAGGACGTCGGCCAGCTGGCCACCGACCTGGCCGGCAAGCTGGTCGGCGAGTCGCTGGACGACTACGCCCGGCAGTCGCGCACGATCGACCGCTTCCTCGGTGAGCTCGAGGAGAAGGCAGAGGCTGCTCGATGACCGCCCACGGAGCGAGCCGCGAGGCCCTCGCCGCCGCGCGTGAGCGTCTGGACGCGCTGACCGACTCCACGTCGGTCGACGCCAAGACGCTCGCCGGCGACCTGGCCGCGGTGACGGCGCTGCTGGACCGCGAGGTCTCGCTGCGCCGGGTTCTCACCGACCCGGCGCAGGCCGCCGAGGCCAAGGCCGAGCTCGCGGGCCGGCTGCTCGGCGGCCAGGTCAGCGGCGAAGCCGTCGACCTGGTGTCCGGTCTGGTCCGCTCCCGGTGGTCGGCCTCGCGCGACCTGGTCGACTCCCTGGAGGAGCTGGCCAACACCGCGGACCTCACCGCGGCGCAGAAGAGCGGCGAGCTCGACGACGTCGAGGACGAGCTGTTCCGGTTCGACCGGATCGTCTCCTCCAACACCGAGCTCCGTTCCGCGCTGACCGACAAGGGCGCCTCGGGCAAGCTGCGCGGCGACCTCGTCAAGCAGCTTCTCGGCGGGCGGGCCAAGCCCACCACCGAGCGCCTCGTCGAGCGTCTTGTGACCGTGCCGCGTGGACGTAGCCTTGAAGGGGGACTCGAGTCCCTCTCCAAGCTGGCCGCCGAGCGCCGGGAGCGCATGGTGGCCGTCGTCACGACGGCGGTGCCGCTGACCGACCAGCAGAAGCAGCGCCTGGGCCAGGCCCTCGCGAAGCTCTACGGGCGTCAGATGCACCTGAACCTGGACGTGGACCCCGAGGTCCTCGGCGGGATCAAGGTGCAGGTCGGCGACGAGGTCATCAACGGCTCCATCGCGGACCGCATCGAGGACGCCAGCCGCCGCATGGCCGGCTGACACCTCACCTAGTACGACTACGGCCCTAGTTGGGCCGTGCAGAGGATTCCTGGGGGCTGACCCCAGACCCCAAGAACACTTCGGGCCCAACAAGGAGAGCAGGGAACCCAGATGGCGGAGCTCACGATCCGGCCGGAGGAGATCCGGGACGCGCTGGAGAACTTTGTCCAGGCGTACAAGCCGGACGCGGCCTCGCGCGAGGAGGTCGGTACGGTCACCCTTGCCGGCGACGGCATCGCGAAGGTCGAGGGTCTCCCCTCGGCCATGGCCAACGAACTGCTGAAGTTCGAGGACGGCACCCTCGGCCTCGCGCTCAACCTGGAAGAGCGCGAGATCGGCGCCATCGTCCTCGGTGAGTTCAGCGGCATCGAGGAGGGCCAGCCGGTCACGCGTACCGGCGAGGTCCTGTCCGTCGGCGTCGGCGAGGGCTACCTGGGTCGCGTCGTCGACCCGCTCGGCAACCCGATCGACGGCCTCGGCGACATCGAGACGTCCGGCCGCCGCGCCCTTGAGCTGCAGGCCCCCACGGTCATGCAGCGCAAGTCGGTGCACGAGCCGATGGAGACCGGCTACAAGGCCGTCGACGCGATGACCCCGATCGGCCGTGGCCAGCGTCAGCTGATCATCGGTGACCGTCAGACCGGCAAGACCGCCCTGGCCGTCGACACGATCATCAACCAGCGTGACAACTGGCGCACCGGCGACCCGTCGAAGCAGGTCCGCTGCGTCTACGTCGCCATCGGTCAGAAGGGTTCCACCATCGCCTCCGTGCGTGGTGCCCTGGAAGAGGCCGGCGCGCTGGAGTACACGACCATCGTCGCCGCCCCGGCGTCCGACCCGGCCGGCTTCAAGTACCTGGCGCCGTACACCGGCTCGGCCATCGGCCAGCAGTGGATGTACGAGGGCAAGCACGTCCTCATCATCTTCGACGACCTCTCGAAGCAGGCCGACGCCTACCGCGCCGTGTCCCTGCTGCTGCGCCGCCCGCCGGGGCGCGAGGCCTACCCGGGTGACGTCTTCTACCTGCACTCGCGTCTGCTCGAGCGCTGCGCGAAGCTCTCGGACGACCTCGGTGCCGGTTCGATGACGGGTCTGCCGATCGTCGAGACGAAGGCCAACGACGTCTCCGCGTTCATCCCGACCAATGTCATCTCCATCACCGACGGCCAGTGCTTCCTGGAGTCGGACCTCTTCAACGCCGGTCAGCGCCCCGCGCTGAACGTCGGTATCTCCGTCTCCCGAGTCGGTGGTTCCGCGCAGCACAAGGCGATGAAGCAGGTCTCCGGCCGTCTGCGTCTGGACCTGGCCCAGTACCGCGAGCTGGAGGCGTTCGCCGCCTTCGGTTCCGACCTGGACGCCGCGTCGAAGTCGCAGCTGGAGCGCGGTCAGCGTCTGGTCGAGCTGCTCAAGCAGGCTCAGTACCAGCCGATGCCGACCGAGGACCAGGTCGTCTCCGTCTGGGCCGGCACCACCGGCAAGATGGACGACGTTCCGGTCGCCGACATCCGCCGCTTCGAGAAGGAGCTCCTCGAGCACCTGCACCGCAAGGAGCAGGGCCTGATGACCTCCATCAAGGAGGGCGGCAAGATGTCGGACGACACCCTCACCGCTGTTGCCGACGCCATCGTCGAGTTCAAGAAGCAGTTCGAGACCTCGGACGGGAAGCTTCTCGGCGAGGACGCTCCGGCCGCCGCCGGTAAGTGACGACGGAAGGGACCTGACTCATGGGAGCCCAGCTCCGGGTCTACAAGCGTCGCATCCGATCCGTCACCGCGACCAAGAAGATCACCAAGGCGATGGAGATGATCGCCGCCTCGCGCGTCGTCAAGGCGCAGCGCAAGGTGGCGGCCTCCACGCCGTACGCGACCGAGCTGACGCGCGCGGTCACGGCGGTGGGGACCGGGTCGAACACCAAGCACCCGCTGACGACCGAGGCCGAGACGCCGACCCGCTCCGCGGTTCTGCTCCTCACGAGCGACCGCGGTCTGGCCGGCGCCTTCAACTCGAACGCGATCAAGGCCGCGGAGCAGCTCACCGAGCGGCTCGTGGCCGAGGGCAAGGAGGTCGACACGTACATCGTCGGCCGCCGCGGTCTGGCCCACTACAACTTCCGCGAGCGCAAGGTCGCGGAGTCGTGGTCGGGCTTCACCGACGAGCCCACGTACGCGGACGCCAAGAAGGTCGCGGGCCCGCTGATCGAGGCCATCGAGAAGGAGACGGCGGAGGGCGGCGTGGATGAACTCCACATCGTCTACACCGAGTTCGTCTCGATGATGACGCAGTCGGCGGTCGACAGCCGTCTGCTGCCGCTCAGCCTCGAAGAGGTGGCGGAGGAGTCGGCGTCCAAGGACGAGATCCTTCCGCTGTACGACTTCGAGCCGTCGGCGGAGGACGTCCTCGACGCCCTGCTGCCGCGCTACGTCGAGAGCCGTATCTACAACGCGATGCTCCAGTCGGCTGCCTCCAAGCACGCCGCCACGCGCCGCGCGATGAAGTCGGCGACCGACAACGCGGGCGAGCTGATCAACACGCTCTCCCGTCTTGCCAACGCGGCCCGCCAGGCCGAAATCACCCAGGAAATCAGCGAGATCGTCGGTGGCGCCAGCGCCCTGGCCGACGCGACCGCGGGGAGTGACAAGTAATGACGACCACTGTTGAGACGGCCGCTGCCACGGGCCGCGTCGCCCGGGTCATCGGCCCGGTCGTCGACGTGGAGTTCCCCGTCGACGCGATGCCGGACATCTACAACGCCCTGCACGTCCAGGTGGCCGACCCGGCCAAGGACGGCGAGCAGAAGACCCTGACGCTCGAGGTCGCCCAGCACCTCGGTGACGGCCTGGTCCGCGCGATCTCCATGCAGCCCACCGACGGTCTGGTCCGCCAGGCCCCGGTGACCGACACCGGTGCCTCCATCACCGTTCCCGTCGGTGACTTCACCAAGGGCAAGGTGTTCAACACCCTCGGCGAGGTGCTGAACACGGACGAGCAGTACACGGGCGAGCGCTGGGGCATCCACCGCAAGGCTCCGAACTTCGACGAGCTCGAGTCGAAGACCGAGATGTTCGAGACCGGCATCAAGGTCGTCGACCTTCTCACCCCGTACGTCAAGGGTGGAAAGATCGGCCTGTTCGGTGGTGCCGGCGTCGGCAAGACGGTGCTCATCCAGGAGATGATCTACCGCGTCGCCAACAACCACGACGGTGTCTCCGTGTTCGCCGGCGTCGGTGAGCGCACCCGTGAGGGCAACGACCTCATCGAGGAGATGGCCGACTCGGGCGTCATCGACAAGACCGCCCTTGTCTTCGGTCAGATGGACGAGCCGCCGGGCACCCGTCTGCGCGTGGCCCTCGCGGGTCTGACCATGGCGGAGTACTTCCGCGATGTGCAGAAGCAGGACGTGCTGTTCTTCATCGACAACATCTTCCGCTTCACGCAGGCCGGTTCCGAGGTCTCCACGCTGCTCGGCCGCATGCCGTCCGCCGTGGGTTACCAGCCGAACCTGGCCGACGAGATGGGTCTCCTCCAGGAGCGCATCACGTCGACCCGTGGTCACTCGATCACCTCGATGCAGGCGATCTACGTCCCCGCGGACGACCTGACCGACCCGGCCCCGGCCACCACGTTCGCCCACCTCGACGCGACGACGGTTCTCTCCCGTCCGATCTCCGAGAAGGGCATCTACCCGGCCGTGGACCCGCTGGACTCCACGTCCCGCATCCTGGACCCGCGCTACATCGCGGCGGACCACTACAACACGGCCATGCGTGTGAAGACGGTCCTCCAGAAGTACAAGGACCTCCAGGACATCATCGCGATCCTCGGTATCGACGAGCTCGGCGAGGAGGACAAGCTCACTGTCCACCGCGCCCGTCGCGTGGAGCGCTTCCTGTCGCAGAACACCCACGTCGCCAAGCAGTTCACCGGCGTCGACGGGTCGGACGTCCCGCTGGACGAGTCGATCACGGCCTTCAACGCGATCATCGACGGCGAGTACGACCACTTCCCGGAGCAGGCGTTCTTCCTGTGCGGTGGCATTGAGGACCTCAAGGCCAACGCCAAGGAGCTCGGCGTCTCCTGAGCCTCGTAGCTCATGGGAGGGCCGGGGCGTGTCCCGGCCCTCCCGCAACGCCCACTAGACTTTGACCCAACACCCGGCAGCGGATGCCGCCGGGTGGTGACCCGAGGAGCCCACCTTGGCTGCTGAGCTGCACGTCGAGCTCGTCGCCGCGGACCGTAGTGTCTGGTCCGGCGAGGCCACCCTGGTCGTCGCGCGTACCACGTCCGGCGACATCGGCGTCATGCCCGGTCACCAGCCGCTGCTCGGTGTGCTGGAGTCGGGCCCGGTGACGATCCGCACGAGCGACGGTGGAACGGTCGTGGCAGCTGTCCACGGCGGCTTCATCTCGTTCGCGGACGACAAGCTGTCGCTGCTGGCCGAGATCGTCGAGCTGTCGGACGAGATCGATGTCCAGCGGGCGGAGCGGGCGCTGGAGCGCGCGAAGTCGGACGCCGACGCGTCCGCCGAGCGTCGCGCCGACGTCCGTCTGCGTGCGGTGGCGGCGCGCTGACCCCAGCGAGCCCTATGACGTACCTCAGCCGCGGCCCAGGCCGGAGATCGCTCTCCGGACCGGGTCGCGGCTGAGGCGATCTCCACCCGTTTTTGCTGTTCCGTTATCAGGCGTTTGATCGGTCGAGAAGTTCCTTGAGAGACGAGGAGGTCGGTGCAGATGGTCCTCGTTCTCGTGCTGTGCGTAGTCGCGGTCGTCGTACTCGTACTGCTGGGATTGTTCGTCTTCGGGCTGCGGCGGCGGCTGATCCAGCGCTCGGGCGGCACCTTCGACTGCTCGCTGCGGTGGGACGCTCCCGCGGCGGATGCCGTGGACACCTCCGGCAAGGGGTGGGGATACGGCATCGCGCGCTACAACGGTGACCGGATCGAGTGGTTCCGGGTGTTCTCGTACGCGCCTCGGCCCCGGCGGATTCTGGAGCGGGCGGCGATCGAGGTGACCGGGCGCCGGGCGCCCGAGGGCGAGGAGGAGCTGGCGCTCCTGTCCGACGCCATCGTGCTGGCCTGTACGCATCGCGGGTCCCGGCTGGAGCTGGCCATGAGCGAGGACGCGCTGACCGGTTTCCTGGCGTGGCTGGAGGCGGCGCCGCCCGGGCAGCGGGTCAATGTGGCCTGAGCGTTCTCGGCCGCGGGTTCGTCGTGGCCGGTCGCGCAGTTCCCCGCGCCCCTGGAGCGAGCTTCGCTCGTTCAGGGGCGCTTTTTCTGTGCCGCACATGAAGAAGCCGGGCGCACGGGGGGCGTTCCCGTGGGCCCGGCTTCGCTGGGGGGCCTACTTCAGGCCGTTGGCCACCGCGGTGACCAGTTCACCGTTGGCCGTGTCTCCCGAGAACTCCCAGAAGAACGCGCCGCCCAGACCCTGCGACTTCGCCCAGCTCATCTTGGAGCCGATCGTCGCCGGGGTGTCGTAGGACCACCAGTCCGAGCCGCAGAAGGCGTAGGCCGTGCCGGCCACGGTGCCGTTCGACGGGCACTTGGTCTTCAGGACCTTGTAGTCCTCGATGCCCTGCTCGTACGTGCCGGCGGCCGGACCCGTGGCGGTGCCGCCCGGCTCCTTCTGCGTGACGCCGGTCCAGCCGCGGCCGTAGAAGCCGATGCCGAGCAGCAGCTTGGCGGCCGGGACGCCCTGCGCCTTGAGCTTGGCGATCGCGTCGGCCGAGGTGAAGCCCGACTGCGGGATGCCGGAGTACGAGGTGAGCGGGGAGTGCGGGGCCGTCGGACCCTTGGCGGCCCAGGCGCCGAAGAAGTCGTAGGTCATGACGTTGTACCAGTCGAGAGGCTGGGCAGCGCCCGCGTAGTCGTTCTTCTCGATCTTGCCGCCGGCCGAACCGTCGGCGGTGATGGCGGCGGTGACCAGGTTGGAGGAGCCGAACTTGGCGCGCAGGGCCGTCGTCAGCTTCTTCAGGGCGTCCTGGCCGGAGGTGTCACAGGACAGACCGCAGGCGTTGGGGTACTCCCAGTCGATGTCGATGCCGTCGAAGACATCGGCCCAGCGCGGGTCCTCGACCAGCTTGTAGCAGGAGTCGGCGAACGCGGCCGGGTTCTGCGCGGCCTGGCCGAAGCCGCCGGACCAGGTCCAGCCGCCGAAGGACCAGAGGATCTTCAGGTTCGGGTGCTTGGCCTTGAGCTGGCGCAGCTGGTTGAAGGCGCCGCGCAGCGGCTGGTCCCAGGTGTCGGCGACGCCGGAGACGGAGTTGGCCGCGGTGTAGGCCATGTCCGTGTCGGCGTAGGAGTCGCCCATCGTGCACTGGCCGTTCTGCACGTTGCCGAACGCGTAGTTGATGTGCGTGATCTTCGCGGCCGAGCCGGAGGTCTCCAGGTTCTTCGGGTAGTACTGGCGGCCGTAGACGCCCCAGTCCGTGAAGTACCCCATCTTGACGTTGCCGCCGCCGCCCGGGTTGCCCGGGTCGGTGCCGCCGCCAGTGGTGTGGACCTTGACCGAGCCGGAGACGGGGCCGGTCTGGTCGGCGGTGTCGCGGGCCTGGACGGTGTACGAGTAGTCGGTGCCCGCAGTCAGGCCGCTGTCGGAGTACGAGGTCCCCGTCACCGTCGCGACCTTGGCGCCGTCGCGCAGGACGTCGTAGTTCTTGATGCCCTTGTCGTCCGTGGCGGCCGACCAGGAGATCTTCGCCGAGGTGTCGGTGATGGCGGAGGCGGTCGGGGTGCCGGGCGCGGAGGGGGCCGCGTCGCCGGGGACGTCGCCGCCGTCGCAGGAGGCGCCGTTGATCTTGCAGCCGGTGGGGGCGCCGGCGCCGGAGCCGTTGAAGCCGAAGGAGATCGAGGCGCCGGGGGCGAGCGACCCGTTCCAGGAGAGGTTCTTGCCGGTCCAGTGGTCGGCGGAGTTGGTGACGGTGGCGTCCCAGGCCGAGGTCACCTTCGTACCGGAGGGGAAGTCCCACTCGACGGCCCACGAACTGATGGCCGTGGTGCCGCCGTTCTTGATCGTCCACTTGCCCTCGAAGCCGGTGCCCCAGTCCTGGGTCTTGGCGTAGGTGGCGGTGACGGCGCTGGCCGCGGCGGCGGCCTGGGAGGGCGTCGCGAGGGCCGTGACGGCGGTGAGGCCCGCGGCGGGGAGGACGAGTGTGGCGAGGGCGGCGGTGAATCTGTGCCGCAGCCGCTTTCTGGGTACGTCGGTCGAGCGCATGGGGTGCTCCTCGGGGTTCCGGGGTCCGTGAAGGGGGTGGATCCCTGCGACGCCCATGAGCACCAGGAGTGGGGGGTGTGCTCACCGCAGTGCGGTGAGAATAGAAAGGTCTGGACCATCGGTCAAGGTCTAAACCAATTACGGATTTCGGCCAACCTGCGGCGCGGCCTACAGGCCCAACTCCTGCGCCAGCACCGCGGCTTGCACCCGGCTGCGCAGCCCCAGCTTGCCGAGAAGGCGGCTGACGTGGGTTTTCACCGTGGCCTCCGCCATGTCGAGGCGGTCCGCGATCTCCGCGTTGGAGAGCCCTTCGCCCAGGCGGCGGAGGACTTCGTGCTCGCGCCGGGTGAGGGTCGCCAACTCCGGCGGCGCGGGCGCGTGTCGCGGACCCGACGCGAACTCGGCGATCAGCCGGCGGGTCACGGCCGGCGCGATCGTCCCCTCGCCGCGCGCCACGGTCCGCACCCCCTCGATGAGGTCCTTGGCCTCGGTGGTCTTGAGCAGGAAGCCGCTGGCGCCCGCGCGCAGCGCCCCGAAGACGTACGCGTCGAGGTCGAAGGTGGTCAGCACGAGAACGTCCGCGAGGGCTTCGGCGACGATCGCGCGGGTGGCCGAAACCCCGTCGAGGCGCGGCATCTGAATGTCCATCAGCACCAGGTCGGGCCGCAGCTCGCGGGCCAGCGCCACCGCCTGCTCGCCGTCCTCGGCCTCGCCGGCCACCTCGATGTCCGGCGCGCTGTTCAGGATGAGGACGAGCCCGGCCCGTACGGCGGACTGGTCCTCGGCGACGAGTACGCGGATCACGCGGGTTCTCCTTCGGGGGCCGGGGCTTCCAGGGGCAGCGCCGCGCGCACCCGCCAGACGGTGCGCCCGGCGTCGGGCTGCGGGCCCGCGTCGAAGGTCCCGCCGAGCAGTTCGGCGCGCTCGCGCATGCCGACGAGCCCGGCACCGGAGCCGGGGGCGCGCGGCCCGTCCCGGTCCCCGCACGGGCTGGTGACCCGCACCTCGACCCGGTCGGCCGCGCGTGCGACCTCGACCGTGACGGGGCCGGGGGCGGCGTGCTTGAGGGCGTTGGTGAGGGACTCCTGGACGATGCGGTAGGCGGCGAGGCCGACCGGCGCGGGCAGTCCCGTGGTGGCGCCGGTGACGGTCAGCTCCGCGTCCAGTCCGTTCGCGCGGGACTGTTCGACGAGGGCGCCCAGGCCGTCCAGGGCCGGTGCCGCGGCCGGTTCGGCGGAGGCGCCCGCGTCGCGCAGGATGCCGATCAGGCGGCGCATCTCGGCCAGTCCGTCGACGCTGTTCTCGCGGATCGTCTCCAGCGCCGTACGGGTGGTCGCCGCGTCGTCGATGGAGAGTGCGGCCGTGGAGTGGATCGCGATCGCGGAGAGGTGGTTGGCGACCATGTCGTGCAGCTCGCGGGCCATCCGGGCGCGCTCCGCCGTCACCGCCTGGGTCCGGTCGATCTCGGCGAGCAGCGCGGTCTGTTCGGCCCGCAGCCGCTCGGCCGCCGCCGTCTCTCGGTGGTTGCGGACCAGTACTCCGGTGGCGGCCGGGGTGAGGGTCACCAGGCTCACGGCGATCCCGATCAGCAGCGCCTCCGGGCGTCGCAGCACGGCCAGGGCGCCCAGCGTCGCCGCGACCGTGACCAGACCGCTGGCCACCGGGATGCGCCGGGCCGCCGCCGGGCTCCCGTACAGGACGGCCGCGTAGACCAGGTCCGTGTACATCAGGACCGTCGCCAGGCTGCCCGAGGTGCACTGGTCGGCGACGAGCACGAGGGTGCCCGCCGCGACCGCGCACCACGGCAGCGTCCGGCGCACCAGCTCCAGGCCCGCCATCGCGACGAGCGGCAGCAGCGGCCACGCCCCGTCGAGCGGACGGCCCGTGCTCATGCGCAGGCCGATGCCCCACAGCAGCAGCCCGCCCAGCAGGCCCGCCACGGCGATCCGGACGTCGTCGCGGTGCGGCGGGCGGGGGAGCGGCAGGTGCATGACCCCATCCAACACGGACCGGGGCCGCCGGGCACGGTGCCCTGGGACGACGTCGCGCGGGCCGCCGGTACATCGAAGGATGCAGTCCCGTCTCGTCACCCACGACGACGATCACGCCCGGTTCGGCGGCCAGGCTGGAAGCGGGGAACGAGAGGAGCCCGTCGTGATCGTCACGCTCATCGTCGTCTGCGAGGTCGCCTTCTGGGTGCTGCTCGCCGCCGGACTCGCCCTGCGCTACGGGGCCCGGATGCCCCGCACGGGTCTCGCCGTCCTGCTGTGCGAGCCGCTTCTGGAGGTGCTGCTGCTGGTCGTCACCGCGATCGACCTGAAGAACGGCGCCGAACCGGACTGGAAGCACGGCCTGGCCGCCGTCTACATCGGCTACTCGGTGGCGCTCGGCCACTACACCGTCCGGTGGGTCGACGTCCGGGTCGCCCACCGCTTCGCGGGCGGCCCGCCGCCGTCCACGCCCAAGTACGGCACCGCCCGCGCGGTCCACGAGTGGAAGCTGGCCGCGCGCTGGGTGCTCGCCGCGGTCATCGCCCTCGTCCTGCTCCAGGGCGCGGTCTGGTACGTCGGCGACGACGGGGACACCGGGTCCCTGACCCAGTGGCAGCAGCGCATGCTGTTCCTCATCGGCATCAACGTGGTCATCGCCGTGAGCTACACGCTGTTCCCGAAGAAGGCACCCGCGCTCGACCGGTGACCGGCGGAAATACGCTCTCCGGGCCATGGGCGGCGGCCCGTGCCGGGGCGACGATGCGGGCATGGACAGCACGCTCCTGGCCGCGCTCGTCGGCACGGTGGGCGGCAGCGCGGCCACCGGCACCGGGGCCTGGCTGCGCAATCGGGCCTCCGCGCGCACGGCGGCCCGGCTGGTGTACGCGGAACTGACCCGGGACAGCTCCGCCGTGGCGCAGTTCCGGCAGACCGGGCAGTGGATGGCGCCGCCCCTGTCGAAGACCGCCTGGCAGAGCAACAGCCCGGTGCTCGCCCGGATGCGCTCCGGCGACGTCTTCGAGCGCGCCAACCGGGGGTACGAGGCGCTGGACCTGGCCAGGGCCGTCGCCGCGAACGACCTGTCGGGCGACGAGCGGGACGAGCTCGTCCACGAGGCGTGCAGGCAGCTGATCACCGCGATACGGGAGGTCGGCTCCGTCGCCCACATGTCCGCGCACCAGATCCAGGCGTGGACGGCGCCGCTGGAGCCGGGCGCGGCCGCCAACATCGTGGCGAGCCCCGGCATGCTCCCGGTCGCGCTGGTGCCCCGGGGCGGCGTCCCGCCGGTGCCGGGCGCCCCCGCCTACGTCGTGCGCGAGGGGGGCCTGGAGGTGCGGCCCGGCGCCGACCCCTCCGATCTGGTGCGGCACCTGGTCTTCGACGCGGCCGGCGGCAAGCGGCTCGACGGGCTGCGGCCGGTGCGCTGGACCGGCTCGGCGGTGAGCGCGGACCCCGCCGTGGAGACCGCGTACGAGGCGCTGGAGGCGATGGACCGGTTCGGCGTCGACGTGCTCGACATCGACGAGGACGATGCCTCGCGCTTCCCGTTCGCGGCGGTCGTGCACTACGACCGGCGGTACAACAACGGCTGGTGGAACGGGCAGTTGATCGTCCTCGGCGACGGCGACCGGGAACTCTTCCGGGGCTTCGCCCACTTCGACGTGGTGACCGCGGAGGGCTGGTGGCGGCTGCGCGAGCTGGAGCGGTTGCCCTTCGAGGGGCAGTCGGGCGCCCTCGACGTCTCGATCCGGGACGTGCTGGCCACGCTCACCCGCCAGTACGCCGACGGCCTGCGGGCCGAGGACGCGGACTGGCTGCTGGCCGACGGCCTCATCGTGCCGGGCCCCGGCGGCCACGCGCTGCGCTCCCTGAGGGCCCCCGGCACGGCCTACGACAACGAGGTGATGGGCAGGGACCCGCAGCCCGCGCACATGGACGCGTACCGGGAGACGGATCTCGACAACGGCGGCGTCCACATCAACGGCGGCATTCCCAACCACGCCTTCTACCGCCTCGCGAGCGAGCTCGGCGGCCACGCCTGGGAGCGCGCGGGCCGCATCTGGTGGGACGCCCTCACCGGTGAACTGCCCGGCCCCGCACCGGACTTCGCGTCCTGGGCCACGGCCACCGTGCGGGCCGCCGCCGCCCGCTACGGCGCGGACGGCGCCGAGTGCAGGGCCGTCCGCGCGGCCTGGGACGCGGTGGGTGTCCCGCTCGCCCAGGGGGTGTCCGCCGAGCCCCGCACGGCGCCCGGCACGGACACGCCCTAGCGCTCGCCGCCCGGCACCCAGAGCACGTCCCCGACCGCCTTGTTCGCGGTGCGGGCGAGGATGAACAGCAGGTCGGAGAGGCGGTTCAGGTAGGTCGCCGTCAGCGGGTTCATCGTCTCGCCGTGCACCTCCATGGCGGCCCACGTCGACCGCTCGGCCCTCCGCACCACGGTGCACGCCTGGTGCAGGAGGGCGGCGCCCGCGGTCCCGCCGGGCAGGATGAACGAGCGCAGCTTCTCCAGCTCCGCGTTGAACCGGTCGCAGTCCGCCTCCAGCTTGTCGACGTAGAACTGCTCGACGCGCAGCGGCGGGTACTCGGGGTTCTCCACGACCGGCGTGGACAGGTCGGCACCGACGTCGAACAGGTCGTTCTGTACGCGCGTGAGCACCGTGACGACCTCCTCGTCCAGGCCGCCGAGGGCGACGGCCGTGCCGATGACGGCGTTGGCCTCGTTGGCGTCCGCGTACGCCGAGATCCGCAGATCGGTCTTGGCGGTGCGGCTCATGTCGCCGAGGGCGGTGCTGCCCTTGTCTCCGGTACGGGTGTAGATGCGCGTCAGATTGACCATGCGACCAGCGTAGTTATGCCCGCCCGTCACCCACCACCACCCTTGTACGAAGCCCTTCGGGCTGCCCCTATGCTCCGGCCCGCCGGAAGACACGTGTGCCGACCGTCACGGCGCAGACCGCGAAGCCGACCGCGACCAGCACCCCGTACAGCATCCGCGCCGTCGCGTACTCACCCACGTACGCGTCCCGCATCGCGTCCACCAGATACCGCACCGGCAGGAAGTGCGAGAGCACGTCCAGCCAGCCCGGGGCCAGCGTCATCGGCAGCATCAGTCCCGACAGCAGCATCGCCGGCACGGTCAGCGCGTTGACGGCGGGCCCGAACTCCTGCGGCGTGCTCACCCGCAGCGCGAAGGCGTACGAGAGCGCGGCGAGGGAGACCGTGAGCAGGGCCACGAAGCCGAAGCCGATCAGGATCCCGGCGAGCGGCGCCCGCAGCCCCATCGCCAGCGCGGCGAGGACCAGCAGCACGGCCTGGAGGACGAAGAGCGCGGTGTCCCGCAGCACGCGGCCGAGCAGCAGCGCGAGCCGGCTGACCGGGGTGACCCGCATCCGCTCCACCACGCCCCAGTTCTTCTCGATGAGCACCGAGAACCCGGCGAACCCGGCCCCGAACACCCCGAGCTGGAGCAGCAGGCCGGGCACCAGGACCTGCCACGAGCTGCCGCTCGACCCCAGCGGCAGGCCGGTGAGCAGCGGCCCGAAGAAGAGCAGGTAGAGCAGCGGCATCAGGACGCCGAAGAGCATCTGGAACTTGGAGGAGAAGGTCTGGCGCGCGTAACGGCCGAAGATCAGCGCGGTGTCCGCGGCGAGGGTCTTCATGTCGCTCACACCGCCACCGGGGTCGTGTCCACCGGCGCGGGACCGCGCCCGGTGATCGCCAGAAAGGTCTCCTGGAGCGTCGCGTCGATCGACCCGCCGTGCTTCAGCTTGAGCGCGCTCGGGGTGCCCTCGGCGGCCACGACTCCCTTGTCGACCACGACGATCCGGTCCGCGAGGGCGTCGGCCTCGTCCAGGTAGTGCGTGGTCAGGAAGACGGTGGTGCCGTGCTCGTCGCGCAGCCGCCGCACCAGGTCCCACAGGTCGGCGCGGCTGCCCGGGTCGAGCCCGGTCGTCGGCTCGTCCAGGAAGAGGACGGCGGGGCGGTGGGTGAGCCCCAGCGCGATGTCGAGGCGGCGCCGCTGACCGCCGGAGAGCGCGGCGGTCCGGCGCTCCAGCAGCTCGGTGAGGCCGAGCTCCGACGCCAACTCCTCGGCACGGGCCACGGCCTGGTGCCTCGTCAGTCGGTAGAGCCGGCCCTGCGTGACCAGTTCCTCCCGTACGGAGACGGTCGGGTCGACGCCGCCTGACTGGGCGACGTAACCCACCGCGCGGCGCACGCCTGCCGGGTCGCCCGCCAGATCGTGGCCCGCGACGGTGGCCGCGCCGCCGGTCGGCGGGAGCAGCGTCGTGAGCATCCGCAGGGTCGTGGTCTTGCCCGCGCCGTTCGGGCCGAGGAAACCGAGGATCTCGCCGGGCTCGACCCGCAGGTCGATGCCGCGGACGGCCTCGACGGGCCCGCGTTTGGTCGTGAAGGTCCGGGCCAGCCCGGACGCGCTGATGACTGCCATGCGAGCCAGAAAAACAGAGTCACTGAAATTTTGCAATGCCTCCAAAATTTCAGTGAGGCCATTGAGCGCGTAGGATCGGCGCATGGCGGAAGGGCTCAGGGAGCGGAAGAAGCGGCAGACCAGGCAGTACATCTCGGACGTGGCGACGGGTCTTTTCCTGGAGCGCGGGTTCGACGCGGTGACCATCGCGGAGATCGCGGACGCCGCGAACGTCTCCGTGAACACGGTCTACAACTACTTCCCGGCCAAGGAGGACCTGTTCCTCGACCGCTCCAAGGGGGTCGTCGACCGGATGTCGCGCTGGGTGCGCGGGCGCGCCCCGGGGGAGTCCGCGGCCGTCGCCGTGCTGCGCGAACTGCGCGAGGAGATCGAGTCGGTCTCGCCGCGCGTCGGCCTGATGGACGGCTACAGCGACTTCATGCGGGTGGTGCACGGCGCTCCCGCCCTGCGCTCCCGGCTGTGGGCCATCCAGCAGGAGGTCCACGACGACCTCACCGAGACCCTGCGCCAGGAGACGCGCGCGGCCGACGACGATCCGCTGCCGGACCTGATCGCCGGCCAGATCGGCTGGGTGCACCAGACGGTCATGGCGGGCATCGGCCGCCGCATGCTCGCCGGCGGCAGACCCGCCGAGGTCTCCCGCGAGATGCTCGATCTTCTCGACGGCGCAGAGGAACTCCTGAGCGAAAAGGTGCTCAACTATGCGGTGCGCGACGCCTGATGGAGCCCGCCGGTGTGATGTCCGTCATTCGAGACGTGACGCGCATCTCTTAACCGCCACATGCCCGCTCACGGGCGCTATCGTCCGCCACAGAGCAACGTAAACAGTGGTTAAGCGGTACGCGGGTACGCGGTAAGGGGAGTCGCACGTGGCACGGAAGCTCGCCGTCATCGGGGCCGGTCTCATGGGGTCCGGCATCGCCCAGGTCTCTGCCCAGGCGGGCTGGGACGTCGTCCTGCGCGACGTCACCGACGAAGCCCTCGCACGGGGTACCGACGGCATCAAGGCGTCGTACGACAAGTTCGTGAGCAAGGGCAAACTGACGGCCGAGGACGCCGGGGCGGCTCTCGCCCGCATCACCCCGACCACCGATCTGGACGCGGCCGCCGACGCCGACCTCGTCGTCGAGGCCGTCTTCGAGAAGCTGGAGATCAAGCACGAGATCTTCCGCGCGCTCGACAAGATCGTGCGGGACGACACGGTGCTCGCGTCGAACACCTCCGCCATCCCGATCACCAAGATCGCGGCGGTGACGGACCGTCCGGAGCGCGTCGTCGGTGCGCACTTCTTCTCGCCCGTGCCGATGATGCAGCTGTGCGAGCTGGTCCGCGGCTACAAGACGAGCGACGAAACCCTCGCCACCGCGAGGGAGTTCGCCGAGTCCGTCGGCAAGACCTGCATCGTCGTCAACCGCGACGTGGCGGGCTTCGTCACCACCCGGCTCATCTCGGCCCTCGTCGTCGAGGCGGCGAAGCTGTACGAGTCGGGCGTCGCCACCGCCGAGGACATCGACATCGCCTGCAAGCTGGGCTTCGGCCACGCGATGGGCCCGCTGGCCACGGCCGATCTCACCGGCGTCGACATCCTGCTGCACGCCACGAGCAACATCTACACCGAGTCGCAGGACGAGAAGTTCGCGCCGCCGGAGCTGATGCGCCGGATGGTGGACGCCGGTGACATCGGACGCAAGAGCGGGCAGGGCTTCTACAAGCACGGCTGAACCGGCAAGCGGGGCTGAACCGGCCCCGCCTGACGCGACATCACCCCTCAGGGTGAATTCGGTATCGGTTCGCTTACAGACGGCAACTTCTGGCGCCTTGAGCCAGTCAGTTGCAGTGACATACCCAGATCACATGGAAACCTCTCGTCACTACTGATCGCACGGGGAGCGCATATGCACATCAGGGGCGACCACGCCGAGCTGGTCGTCGGGGGCCGCCTCGACGTCCGGAGCGCGGCGGACGCCCGTACGGTCCTGCACACCGCCGTCGACGACGGCATCGGAGACCTGGTCCTCGACCTGTCCGAACTGGACTCGTGGGACGCGACCGGACTCGGCGTCATCATGGGCGCCCACCGGCGCGCCGGCCGCTGTGGACGACGGCTCGTCCTGCGCGGGGTCCCGGACCGCATGCAGCGCCTGCTGGTCGCGACCCGGCTGCACCGGATCCTGGCCATCGAGGGCGGCATCGGAGTCGAGTCGCTGCCCCGCGTGTGAGGCACGTTCACCCCTCGAAGGTGTGAATCACTCATTCCTGGGGGAAGCGCCCACAATCCTCACGAGACTGTGACGTCTCGGACGGCGCGGCACCCCGGCTGTTCGGAGATACTGCGACAAGGTCTAGGGTTCGGTCGCCCGCGGTATGACGTACCCGCCTCGCGGGCACCGGACCAGAAGCGACAGCGCAGTGTGCACAGGCCGGGAGGGGCAAGCGGCACACCACGCTTTTGGGGGGCTTTGACCATGGACCCGACGAACCGGGAACCTGAAGACTTCAGCCAGGATCGGCGAGACGACAGCACACCGGCGCACGGCGGCCGCCCGCGGTCGCCCGTCCCGCCCGACTTCGGCCAGCCGGCACCCGCGCTCGCGCGCACCGTGCGGCTCGTGTCGGGCGACCATCTCCTCACCGTCAACCCTGTCGACGGCAGCGAGATCGAGCCCTGCCCGCCGGGGGAACGCCCGGGCAGGCCCGTCAAGTTCGACGACACCGAGCGCGCCGACCGCGCGCGGGCCGCACGGCCGCCGCTGCCGCCCGGGCCCGCACTGCCCCGGCTGCCGCTCCTGGAGCGCCAGGAGGACCGCGAGCGCCTCGTACGGCTCCTCGCGCGCGGGCGCTCCGTACGGCTCACCGGACCGTCGGGATCCGGGCGCACCGCGCTCCTCGACCAGGTCGCCGAGGACTGCCTCGGCATCGCGCCTGACGGCGTCGTCCGGCTCTCCGGCCACCGCCGCTCGGCCGACGACCTGCTGCACGAGCTGTTCGGCGCCGTCTACAACACCCCGCTGCACCGCCCCGACCGCACCCTGATGCGCGAACTCGTGCACGAGGTCGGCGCCGTCGTCGTCCTGGACGACCTGGAGTTCGGCGGCGCCCAGCTCGACGAACTCCTCGAAGCCACTCCGGAGTGCGCCTACCTGCTCGCCGCGACGCCCGACGTCGCCGCGCCGTCGGCCGACTCCCACGTGGAGGAGGTCTTCCTCGGCGGCCTGGGCCGCGGCGGCAGCCTGGAACTCCTGGAGCGCGTCGTCGGCCGGGTGCTGACCGACGACGAGGCCCAGTGGGCCGGCGACCTGTGGTTCGAGTCCGAGGGGCTGCCGCTGCGGTTCGCGCAGGCCGGCGCCCTGCTGCGGCAGGTCGACCAACTGCGCGCCGATCCGGACGTCTTCGAGGAGTTCGGCTACTTCTCCGACGCACCGGTGGACGCGCCCTTCGACTCCGCCGAGGGGCAGGACGTACCGCTGCCCTCGCTCGCCGAGGGCGCCGCGCCCGTAGCCCTGCTCGCCTCCCGGCTGAGCCGCTCGGCCCGCGCCACCCTGCGGTTCGCCGTCGCGCTGGGCGGCGAGATCCCGCACCAGGCGCATCTGCCGGCGCTCGTGGGCGACCAGCACGCCGACGCGGCCCTGGCCGAGCTGGTCTCCAGCGCGCTCGTCACCGCGGTCGGCTCCCGCTACCGCCTCGCGGCCGGTGTCCAGGTGCAGTTGGAGGCCGCCGGGTTCGGGGACGAGGCCGTCGAGCGGGCCCGTACCGCGGCCCTGCACTACGCCTGGTGGGCCGGGCATCCGTCGGTCGGGCCCGAGCGGGTCGCCGCCGAGAGCGACGCCCTGCTCGCCGCGCTCGCCGTCCTCGTGCCGGTGTCGGCGGACGACGGCGAGACGCCCGCCTCCGTGGAGCTGGCCCGCGCGGCCGCGCCCGCGTTCGCCGCCGGGCTCGCCTGGAGCGCCTGGGAGCGCGCGCTGCGCTCCGGGCAGGAGGCGGCACGGATCGCCGGGCTGGTCTCCGAAGAGGCCTACTTCCACCACGAGCTGGGGATCCTCGCGCTGCTCGAAGGACAGCTCGACCGCGCCCGCGCCGAGCTGGAGGCCTCCATCGGCCTGCGCGGCGCCCTCGCCGACAAGCGCGGCACGATCGCCGGCCGGCGCGCCCTCGCCCTGGTGGCGGACCGTTCCGGCGGCGCGCTGCCCGGTGGCCGCACGGCGGCCGGCGAGGAAGTCCCCGACGCGATGTACGAGGAGTCGCAGTCGCCGCCCGGCGGAGTGGCCGCCGGGTTCGCGAAGCCCGAAGTGCCGGGCGAGGCCGAGACCTTGGTGAGCCGGCCGCCGGCGCCCGCCCCGACCGTGGTCGGCGGCGGCACGGCGCCCTCGCGCAGGTCCGTCGTCAGCGGCGCCCGGCGCAACATGGTCGCGGCCGGCGCGGGCGCGCTGCTCGCGGCGGTGCTGGGCACGGTCGTCACCCTCGGCACCCTCTCGAACAACGACGAGCCGCCGTCCGACAAGGTCAACACCAATCCGTCGGCGACGGCGGGGGAGAGCGGCGGGGAGCTGGGCGCGGACAAGGCCGACGACACGGCCAAGGGCGGAGACGGTTCCGGCTCCGCGTCGGCGTCGGCCGATCCCGGCGCGGACGGGGTCCCGGGCACGGCGGACGACCCGACGCCGTCCCAGAGCTCCAGCGGCACGCCGTCGGACACCCCGAGCGGCTCCACGTCGCCCGACAAGCCGACCAAGTCCCCGACCAAGAAGCCGACGAAGTCCCCGACGAAGTCGCCCACGAAGTCCCCGACGAAGTCCCCGTCGCCGAGCGACGACCCGACGTCCCCGTCGCCGACCCCGGACCCGACGGACCCGACACCGACGGACACGGAGACCACCGACACGGCGAGCAACCCCGTCGCCCCGAGCGCGTCCGACACCGTGATGTAGAAGCGCCCCGCGAGGGGAGCGAGGCACTGCGCGGGCAACCACGACGAAAGCCGCGGCCGCATCCGCTCATCGACCGAGCAGACGCGACCGCGGCTTTTCGCGGCCGAGCCCTAGAACAGCCGCAACTTGTCGTCCTCGATACCCCGCATGGCGTCGTAGTCCAGCACCGTGCACCCGATCCCCCGGTCGGTGGCCAGCACCCGGGCCTGAGGCTTGATCTCCTGCGCCGCGAAGACCCCGCGGACCGGCGCGAGGTGCGGGTCGCGGTTGAGCAGCTCCAGGTAGCGCGTGAGCTGCTCCACGCCGTCGATCTCGCCGCGCCGCTTGATCTCGACGGCGACGGTCTGCCCCTCGGCGTCCCGGCACAGGATGTCGACCGGCCCGATCGCCGTCATGTACTCGCGGCGGATCAGCGTATAGCCCTCGCCGAGGGTGTCGATGCGGTCCGCGAGGAGTTCCTGAAGGTGTGCTTCCACGCCGTCCTTGATGAGGCCGGGATCGACACCGAGTTCGTGCGAGGAGTCGTGGAGGATCTCCTCCATCGTGATGATCAGTTTCTCGCCCGCCTTGTTGATGACGGTCCAGGTGCCTTCGTCGTCACCCGTGCCCTCCTTCAAGGTGCAGGGCGGCGACATCCAGTTGAGGGGCTTGTAGGCCCGGTCGTCCGCGTGGATGGAGACGCTGCCGTCCGCCTTCACGAGGATGAGACGGGGGGCCGACGGGAGATGGGCGGTGAGCCTGCCCGCGTAATCCACGGAGCAGCGGGCGATGACGAGACGCATGGTGGGCAACGCTACTCGACTGCCGACGCTCCCCGCACTTCGCCCGCCGGTCGCCCGGCGCCACCCTGTCCGAGCGCTTTCGGGTGCCCCTTTTATCAAGAAGCACCCCGTTCGATATTGGCTGGTTGTGTGCGACCGGTGCGCGGTACGCCCTGTTGCGCTCCGGAAGCGTTGCTTACCGTAGAAGCAGGAGGTCGCGGTGCGCGCACGCTGAGTGTTCGAGGGGCCGTGCGTGCCGGGGGCTCTTGGCCTGTCCGTCAACCCCCGCTCCCTGGGGGTGCGAGAGGAGAACCCATGTCGCTCGACGTCTCACCGGCACTGTTGGAACAGGCCGAGCGAGGCGAGGTTGACGAAGCGGACTTCGTCGACTGCGTCCGGACCTCCCTGCCTTACGCATGGGAGATGATCAGCTCTCTGGTGGCCCAGCTGAAGGTTGACGGCGGAGAGTTCGCCGACAACGAGACGCCGCCCCCCAGCGAGCAGGAGCGCGGGCAGTTGCTGCGCGCGCTCGCAAGTGACGCGATTCGCGGCGCACTGCAGCGGCACTTCGGTGTCCGGCTCGCGTTCCAGAACTGCCACCGGGTCGCGGTCTTCCCGCTGACCCCGGCGGTGGACGAGACGCTGGCCCGCTTCACCTCGGTCCGCAACCAGCTGCTCAACCAGTCCCCGGAGCTGCGGGACTGCTGACGGCTTACGCCTTGGATCGGTTTGCCTGCCGTCCCGTGCGCGGGAGGTGCATCTGTACGGGCGGCAGGCACCGGACCTTCAAGGCGACCGACGGGCGGGATCAGCCGAGTTGCGGAAGAACCTCGGCTCCCAGCCGGCGGACGTTCTCCTCCGTCGCCGCGAGATCCCCCGAGCCCTCGACGAGCAACGCGAAGCGTGTGATGCCGGTGCGCTCCGATGTGGCGGCGAGCCGGTCCGCGCACAACTGCGGGGTGCCGACCGGGTGCAGACGGCACAGCAGCTCCGTGTAGGCGCGCGGATCCCGCATCTTGCGTACGCGGCCGTCCACCGTCACATGCGCGTCCAGCCCTTGTTTCAGCCAGCCTGGCATCGCCTTCAGGAGCGCCTCCGACGCGTCCGCGCCGCGGTCGCCGATCTGGGCGACCCCGGCGGAGACATGGGGCGCGGAGAGGATCTCGTCGGGCGTACGCCCGGCCTCGCGCGCGCAGCGGCGCCACAGTGCCACCATCTCCGCCTTCTCCTCGTCGCCGCAGTGCATCCCGAGCAGCATCGGCAGGCCGCGCTCGGCGGCGGTGCGCACGCTCTTCGGTGACGTACAGGCGACGACGATCTCGGGTCCCGCCGGGTCCGTGTCGCCTATCGCCTCCGCCGGGCGGGGCACCACCGGCACCTCGCGGAACGCGAACCGGCCGTCCTCGCCCCCCACATGGGACTCGCGCAGCCAGCGCAGCAGCAGGTCGAGCGAGTCCGGGAACCCCGACTCGTACGCCTCGAGTCCCGCGCCGAAGACCTCCAGGTCCACCCACGGCCCGCCGCGCCCCACGCCGAGCGAGAACCGCCCGCCCGAGGTCAGGTGCAGCAGTGCCGCCTGCTCGCCCAGGGCCACCGGGTGCGCCGTCGGCAGCACGCTCACGGCCGTGCCGATCCGCAGGGTGCGGGTGCGGCCGAGCAGCAGCGCGGCCAGTGTGATGGCCGACGGGCAGGTCCCGTACGGCACGAAATGATGTTCGGCGAGCCAGGCCGTGTCCAGGCCCGCCTCCTCGGCGATCTCGGCCGACCGCACCGCCCGGTGCAGGGCCTCCCCCTGCCCCTGACCCGGGAACTGGGCCGCCAGTACAAAAGTTCCTACGCGCATCGCGTTTTTGCCTCCTTGGCGCCGACGCGGGCACTCCCCATGCAGGCATTAACGGTTGGCAAGTGCCAAAGACACGGCTTGGCATGAAGATTGACAGATTTTCTCCGGAGCGCCGGTGCCGGTGGGGTTGCCGCGGGCCGGTGGGGGACGTGGTGAGCGCCGATCGCCGCAGCTCCGTCGGCGTACGCTGGTCCGGACCCCGCTCCGTACCAGCACCCCGTGAGGTGATCCGTGTCCCCGCGTCGCAACCGCCCCAAGGCCGGCGGATCGTCAGGCAGCAGCGACGACGAGGGGCGGCGCTACGGCGGGTTCCAGTCCTCCGAGCACTGGCAGGGCGAGGAGTGGAGCGTGCGCCACGTCGCGGGCGCGAGCGCGGCCGGCAAGACCTACCGCTGCCCCGGGTGCGACCAGGAGATCGCCTCCGGTGTCGCCCATGTCGTGGCCTGGCCCCAGTACGGCGGCGTGGACGACCGGCGCCACTGGCACAAGGCGTGCTGGAACGCGAAGGACCGCCGCACCACGAAGGTGCAGCGGTCCCGGAACGCGCCGCGCTACTGAGGGCTCCCGCCCCGGGGCCCGTCCTACACGTCGCGGCTGTTGAGGCTCGCGAACGCGGCGGCCAGGGCGACGCCGCTGATGGCGATCATGATCCACAGCGGGTCCCAGCCGGACGGCCCGGAGCCCCCGGTCACCGAGTTGTTGTAGAGCACCGCGAGCTGGCTCGGGATCGAGTACTCCAGCAGGGCCTGCTGGAGGTCCTTGAGTGATTCCGCGAACATGAACAGCGCGAGGACCAGCGGCAGCAGCACCAGGCCGATCATGATGGTGATCGCGCCCGCCGAGTGCCGCACGAGCGTGCCGAGCGCGAGACCGAGCAGGCCGAGCAGCGCCACGAACAGGCCGACGCCGACGGTCGACTTGAACCACATGGTGCCGGTCGGCGAGTCCTCGGCGCCCACGATGGCCACCTGGAGCGCGCCGACCAGTCCGGCGACCACCGTGGTCAGCGCGAAGACCAGGGTGAAGAACACGATGGCCTTGGCTGCCAGCACCCGGCTGCGGCTCGAGCAGGCCGTCATCGTCGTACGGATCATGCCGGTGCCGTACTCGGACGCGATGGTCAGGACGCCCAGCGTGATCACGCAGATGATGCCGAGCAGCACACCGAAGAAGCCGAGGCCCAGCGTCTCGTTGCCGTCCATCGCCGAGGTGTCCGCGGAGGCGACGACCGCGGCCGACGCGAGGCCGATGCCGACCATGAGCACGATCATCACGCCGAGCGTCCACATCGTGGAGCGCACCGATCTGATCTTGGTCCATTCCGAGGCGAGCGCGTCACCGAGGTGGGCGCGGCGCACGGGGATGGGGGAGTGGTACGAGGTGCCGGGCGGGGCGTAGGGAGGGGGCGGCGTGCTCATCGGGCGTCGTCCTTCTGCGTCTCGTCCGTCTTGTCCATCGTGGCCGTCGTGTTCGCCGGGGCGGGCGGCGCGACGGGGAGGGCCGGCGCCGGCGCCGCTGCGGGCGCCGGGGGCTGCGGGGTGGCGTACGGGTTCGCGACCGGGGCCGGGGGCTGCTGCGGCTGGCCCTGGGGCGGCGGCGGGGCGTACCAGCCCGGCTGGTCCTGGCCCGGGACCGGCATCGGCGCCTGCGGCGGCATCATGCCGGGCGCGAGCGGCTGCTGCAGGCCCGCCCGCTGGTCGACCGTGGAGCGGTAGTCGACGGCGCCCTGCGTCATCCGCATGTACGCCTCCTCCAGCGAGGCCTGATGCGGGGACAGCTCCCACAGCCGGACGTCCGCCTCGTGCGCGAGGTCGCTGATCCGCGGCAGCGGCAGGCCCGTCACGCGCAGCCCGCCGTCCGGCTCGGGCAGCACCTGGCCGCCCGCCTCGGTCAGCGCCGTGCTCAGCTTCTCGCGCTGGGCCGGCTCGGTGTCCGGGGTGCGCACGCGCGCGAAACCGGCCGAGTTGTGGGCGATGAAGTCCCGGACGCTCATGTCGGCGAGCAGTTGCCCGCGTCCGATCACGATCAGGTGCTCGGCGGTCAGCGCCATCTCGCTCATCAGGTGCGAGGAGACGAAGACCGTGCGGCCCTCGGCGGCCAGCGACTTCATCAGGTTCCTGACCCAGAGGATGCCCTCCGGGTCCAGGCCGTTGACCGGCTCGTCGAAGAGCAGCACCTGGGGATCGCCGAGCAGCGCCGCCGCGATGCCGAGCCGCTGGCCCATGCCGAGCGAGAACCCGTTGGAACGCCGCCTGGCGACCTCCTGGAGGCCGACGACGCCGAGCACCTCGTCGACCCGGCGGGCCGGGATGCCGGAGAGCTGGGCCAGGCTCAGCAGATGGCTGCGGGCGGTCCGGCCGCCGTGCACGGCCTTCGCGTCCAGCAGCGCGCCCACCTGGCGCGGCGCGTTCGGCAGCTCGTTGTACGGGTGCCCGCCGATGGTCACCCTGCCCTGGGTCGGCTTGTCGAGGCCGAGGATCATCCGCATCGTCGTCGACTTGCCCGAGCCGTTCGGCCCCAGGAAGCCGGTCACTGTTCCCGGCCGGACCTGGAAGGAAAGGTTGTACACGGCCGTCTTCGCGCCGTAGCGCTTCGTCAGGCCGACTGCCTCGATCATTCTCCGCACCCATCGGAAGGTCTGAACGGTTCTGAAAGGTTCAGGACGTCGGGGCAGACGCCCCCGTAAGGGTTAGGAGCGTATCCGAGCGCTGACGGTTCCGGCCAAGAGTGAGCAAAGGGATCAGCGGGGCCAGTGGGCGGTCTGGTAACCGGTTTCCCGGAGCAGCCGGGTGCCCTCCTCACGCGCGGCGGGGGAGGCGGCGGCCCGGCGCACCCAGTCGTCGGGCGTCGGGCCGAGCAGGGCCAGCAGCGCGGGGGAGCGGCGCAGGAGGGCGGTGAGCAGCGCCGCCTGGTCCCCGCCGCCGGGACGCGGGGCGCCGCCGGTCGCGGGGTCGGTCAGGACCCCGTACTCGCTGACGTAGAGCTGGAGCCCCGGGACCGGGGCGTCCGGCACCGCCACCCTGCGGTAGTTCGGCAGCTCGGTCGCGTCCACGGCCTTGAGCTGGACCTCGTCGAGCCAGGTGACGACGAGGGTGAGGGCGGCGCCGGGGTCGGGGTAGGGGGCGGCCGCGACGTAGCCGTTGCGGCCGATGTGGGCGGAGCAGCCGATGCCGATGCCGCGCGTGCGGACCGGGATCATGGGGACCCGTACCGGAAGGCTCAGGCGGGTCAGCTTGTGGGCGATCTGGGCGGGGGAGGCGTTGGAGCCCACGGCGAGGACGGGTGTGCGGTCCTTCAGTACGTCTGTCAGGGCGTCCTGAATGGTGAGGTCGTGGAGTTCGTCGCCGAGGAGGAGGGCCGGGGTCGTGATCGGGCGGCCCGGGTAGGTGAGCGGGGCCAGGGCCGGGGGTGTGCCGTAGCCGAGGGCCTTCAGGGTGCGGGCTGGGTCTTTTGGCGCCATAGGGGCGCAGGTTAGGGGGTCCGTGCGGGTCCGGTGGGGCTTCTCGCGCAGTTCCCCGCGCCCCTGACGGGGCGCACATGGCCGGTCGCGCTTGCGCGGTGGAGCCGCGGATCGATACGGCCCGCGCCCCTGACGGGGCGCTGCTACGCGTCCCGCTTCTTCAGGAGGGCGTAGCCCACGAGCAGTGCCACCGCCACCCACACCAGCAGGATCGCCAGGCCGCCCCACGGGCCGTACGCGGTGTCGTCGGTCGGGGGGACCACCTGCATGATCCGCTGGCCCGCCTGGTCGGGGAAGTACTGGGCGACCTTCCTCGTCGCCGAGACGCTGCCGAGGATCGGGGAGATCAGGAAGAAGAACGGCATGAGGATGCCGAGCGAGAGCATCGGTGAGCGGAGGACCGAGGCGACGCCCATGGAGAACATCGCCACCAGCGTCATGTAGACGGCGGCGCCGATCACCGCGCGCAGCACGTTCGGGGCGCCCAGGTCCGTGCTGTGGTCGCCGAGCATGAGCTGGCCGAGGAAGAACGACGCGAAGCTGGTGACCAGCGCGACGGCCAGGACCAGCAGCGAGGCCACCGCGATCTTGCCGAACAGAAACGTGCCGCGCTGCGGGACCGCCGCGAGCGAGGTGCGGATCATGCCGGTGCTGTACTCGCTGGCCACGACGAGGACACCGAAGACCACCATCGCCAGCTGCCCGAGGGAGAGGCCGGAGAAGGAGATGTAGGTCGGGTCGAACGTCAGTCTGCTCTCGCGGGACATGTTGTCGAAGTCGTTGCCGGACAGGGCGCTGACGAGCATGCCGAGCCCGGCCGAGACGACGACGGCGAGGCTGAGGGTGAGGGCCGTCGAGTTGACCGACTTGATCTTGGTCCACTCGGAGCGGAGGACCTGGGCCGCGGCCATCTCAGGCCCCCTTCCCTTGGTGCTTGTCACGGTTCCAGGACGCGCCCCAGCCCTGCTGCTGCGGCTGTTGTTGCTGCTGCGGTGGCGGAGCCGCCTCGCCCGAGTGCGCGTGGTACTCGACCGACCCGGCGGTGAGCTGCATGAACGCCTCTTCGAGGGACGCCTGCTGCGGACTCAGCTCGTGCAGCACCAGCTGATGGCTCGCGGCCAGCTCGCCCAGCTGTTCGGGGGAGCCGCCGTCGACCTCCAGGGTGCCGTTGCCGGACTCCACGGCCGTGATGCCGTTCTCGTGCAGGACGTCCAGCAGGCGCTCGCGCTGCGGCGAACGCAGCCGCACGAACGACCGCGAGTTCTCCCGGATGAAGTCCGCCATCGAGGTGTCGGCGAGCAGCCGGCCCTGCCCGATGACCACCAGGTGTTCGGCGGTGAGCGCCATCTCGCTCATCAGGTGCGAGGAGACGAAGACCGTACGGCCCGAGGCCGCGAGCGACTTCATCAGATTGCGGATCCAGTGGATGCCCTCGGGGTCCAGGCCGTTCACCGGCTCGTCGAACATCAGGATCTGCGGGTCGCCGAGGAGCGCGCCCGCGATGCCGAGCCGCTGGCCCATGCCGAGCGAGAAGCCCTTGGACTTCTTCTTGGCCACCGCCGTCAGGCCGACGGTGTCCAGCACCTCGTCCACCCGGCTCCTGGGGATGCCGTTGGACTGGGCGAGGCAGAGCAGATGGTTGTACGCGCTGCGGCCGCCGTGCATCGCCTTCGCGTCGAGGAGCGCGCCGATGAACGTGAGGGGGTCCTTGAGCCGGGCGTACTGCCTGCCGTCGATCCGGACCGTGCCCGCGGTGGGGTTGTCGAGCCCGAGCATCATGCGCATCGTCGTCGACTTGCCCGCGCCGTTCGGGCCGAGGAAGCCCGTGACGATGCCCGGCCGGACCTGGAAGGTGAGGTTGTCCACGGCGGTCTTGTCGCCGTAGCGCTTCGTCAGCCCCTCGAGCTCAATCATGCGGCCACGCTAGAGCGCGCGTAAGCCCCCTGCCACTTGTTCGGGGCAGGGGGCTTACAGAGTGACGCCTGTGGCGATCAGCGGGACTGCTGCGCCGGAACCCCACGGGAGATGGGCTCGTCCTCGACCGGCGCACCGGCGGCGGCGACCGCCGCACCGGTGAGCGTGGCCAGCATTTCGCGCACGTTCGTCAGCTGGGCGTTGATCGAGTCGCGGCGGTTGGTGAGCGCCGCCAGCTCGCGCTCGGATTCCGAGCGGATGCGGTCGGCCTTGGCGTTCGCGTCGGCCACGATGTCCTCGGCCTGGCGCTGGGCCGTCTCCACCGTCTGACGGGCGCGGCGCTCGGCGTCCGTGCGCAGCTTCTCGGCCTCCAGGCGGAGCTGCTCCGCGCGGTGCTCGATCTCCGCGAGGCGCTTCTCGGCCTTGGCCTGACGCGAGGCCAGGTCGCGCTCGGACTGCTCGCGCCGCTTGGCCAGGTTCGTCTCGAAGTCCGCGGCGGCCTGGGCGGCCTTGGCGCGGGTCTCCTCGAAGAGGGCGTCCGCCTCCTCGCGCTTGGACTGCGCGTCCTTCTGCGCCTCGGAGCGCAGCGTGGACGCCTCGCCCTTGGCCTTCTCGACGATCCGGACGCCCTCGTCCTCGGCCTTGGCCTTGCGCTCGGCGGCGAACGACTCCGCGTCGTTGCGCACCTGCTGCGCCGCGGACTCGGCGAGCTCGCGGTGCTGCTCGGCGGCCCGGCGGGCCTCCTCGCGCAGGTCCTTGGCCTCCTCCTCGGCGAGACGGAGGATCTTCTCGACACGCGCGCCGAGGCCGGCGTACGACGGCTCCGCGTCGTTCACCTGGGCCTGGGCGTTCTGTGTCTCGAGGTGGAGTTCCTCGATGCGCTTTTCCAGAGCAGTGATGCGAGCGAGAGCGCTGTCACGGTCGGAGACGAGCTTGGAGATTCGTTCGTCCACCTGAGCGCGGTCGTACCCACGCCGCACAAGCTCGAAGCCGTAGGGGGAAGTGTCGCTCATGGGGTTCCTGTCGAATGAGACCGGTGAGGTGATAAGGGGAATCCTAGGGGTCAAAGCGGCGTGTCATCGAGCAGATGCCTGTTTGATCTGGAGAATGACACCCCTTTTGAGTGGCGTAGCGGCTGAGCACTTGCCAGGAGTAGGGCCGAACGACCTCTTCAAGCACGTTACTTGCTCTCCTGGCTAGCCCTCTGCCCCCTTGCCACCCGATCGGGTACCCCCTGCCGCGGCGCCGGCCTTGACGCCGCCGTCCTTGCCCGATCCGGGAGTCTCAAAAGACTCCAACGCCTCCAACACGTCCTGGACACGGGAGATTTCGGCGTTGATGTCCTCGCGGCGTCTGACCAGCACATCCAGATCGCGCTGACCCTTCTCGATCATGGCGGTGGACTCCTCCTCGGCGTCGGCCCTGATCTTCTCCGCCTCGCGCGTCAGCTCGGCCTTCTTCTGCTCGGCCTCCTTGAGCAGCCCCTCGGCCTTCTTCACGGCGGCGATCCGGACCTTGCCCGCCTCCGAGTTGGCGTCGTTGAGGATGTCCTTGGACTTGGCGGTGGCCTCGGCCAGTTGCTCCTCGGCTGCCTTGACCAGGGCGTCGCAGCGCTCGCCCGCGTTCTTCATCGCCTCGGCGGACTCGCGGCGTGCCCGCTCGTGCAACTCCTCGATCTCGCCCGTGATGCGGTCGCGCAGCTCCTCGGCCCGCTCTCTTATCTGAGTGGCGTCCCGGCGGGCCCCGACGAGGAGTTCGTCCGCGTCGGTACGGGCCTTCTCCACCGTCGTATTGCCCTCGACGGTCGCCTCCGAGGTCAGCCGCTCGGCCTCCGTGCGGGCCGCGCCGACCATCGTGTCGGCCTGCGCCTCGGCGTCGGCGGTCGTCTTCTGCGCCGTCTCGTGCGCCTCGCGCGTCAGCTTGTCGGCCTCGGCGGCGGACTCCGTGATGAGCTTGTCGACCTGCTCGGCGGCCTCCGTACGGCGCTTGTTCGCGTCCTTGCGGGCCTCGTCCAGGGTGCGCTCCGCCTCGTCCCGCGCGGCGGACGTGACGCGCTCCGCCTCCTGGGCGGCCTCGGCCTTGACGCGCTCGGACTCGGTACGGACGCGCTCCGCGTGCTGCTGCGCCGAGCCGACCGTCTCCGCGGCCTCGGCCCGCAGCCGCTCGGCGTCGCCGGACGCGTCCGCGATCAGCTTCTCGGCCTTGGCGACCGACTCGGTGCGCAGCCGCTCGGCCTCGGTGGTGGCGTCGCCGACGCGCTTCTCGGCCGCCGCGGTGGACTCCGCGCGGACCCGCTCCGCCTCGGTGTTCGTCTCCGTCGTCAGCCGCTCGGCCTCGGTGCGCGCCTCTCCGATCAGGGTGTCGGCCTGGGTGGCGGCGTCCGACCGGATGCGGTTGGCGTCCTCGCGGGCCTCGGCGCGGGTGCGCGAGGCGTCCTGGTCGGCGCCCGAACGCAGGTCGGAGACCTCGGTGCGGACCCGCTGGGCGTGCTCGGCGGTCTCGCTCCGCAGCCGCTCGGACTCGGCGATCGCCTCCGAGACGGTGTGCTCCGCCAGCGACTTGGCGGCCTCCGCCTCGGTGGCGGCCTCGGACCGCAGCCGGTTCGCGTCCTCGGCGGCGCGCTCGCGCTCCGCGTACGCGTCGGAGCGGACCCGGTCGGCCTCCTCCTGCGCCTCCTGCTTGGTGCGGCCGGCCGCGTGCTCGGCGGCCGAGCGCAGCCCCGCGATCTCCTCCTGGGCCTGCTCCTGCAGCCCGGACACGGAGTCGCGCACCTGCTGCGCGGTCTGCTCGGCGGCGGAGACCAGCTCGGTGGCCCGCTGGTCCGCCTCCTCGACCAGCCGGGTGGCCTCGGTCTGCGCCTCCTCGACCCGGGCGCGGGCGACGGCCAGCAGCTCCTCGCTGCGCTCGCGGGCCCGCTCGCGCTCCTGGTCGGCCTCCTGGCGGGCGCTGCCGAGCGTCTCCTCGGCCTCGCGGCGCCTGCGGGCGGCCTCCTCGGTCGCGGCGGCCAGCGTCTCGGCGGCCTCGGCGGCGATCCGCTCGGCGGCGGTCTGCGCCTCGGCGCGGAGCCGGTCGGCGGACTCCTGGGCCTCGGTCTTGAGCCGCTCGGCCTCGGTGGCGGCCTCGGACCGCAGCCGTACCGCGATGTTCTCGGCCTCGGAGCGGGTCGTCGAGGCGTCGGCGGCGGCCTCGGTGCGCAGCCGCTCGGCCTCCGTCTCGGCCTGCGCCTGCAAGGTCCGTACGCGCTCGGCGGCCTCGGTGCGCAGCCGGTCGCCCTCGTCGGCTGCCTCCCGGCGCAGCCGCTCGGCCTCGGCACGCGCGTCCGTCAGCGTCGTCTCCGACGCCGTCAGGCGCTCCTCGGCCTCGGTGTGCAGCCGGGTCAGCTCGCGGGCCGCCTCGTCCTGCCGGTTCCTTATGGCCTCTTCGGTCTCGTCCTTGAGGGCCTGCGCGGCGCGCTCCGCCTCGGCGCGGGTGGCCTCGGCCTGCTCGTCGGCCTCGGCACGGTGCCGGTCGGCCTCGGCGCGGGTGCGCTCCAGCGTCTCCTCGGCCTGCTTGCGCAGACCCGTGGCGCGCTCGATGGCCTCGGTGCGGACCCGCTCGGCCTCGGTCGTGGCACCGCTGCGCAGCTCGTCGGCGTCGGCCCTCGCCTTGGCGAGGAGCTGTTCGGCGGTCTTGGCCGCCTCCTCGATCTGCTGGACGGCCTCGCGGCGGGCCTCGGCCCGGATCCGCTCGCCCTCCTCGACGGCCTCGGCCCGCAGCTGCTCGGCCTCGCCGCGCAGCCGGCGCGCCTCCTCCTGGAGCTCGACCGTCTTGGCCCGGTACTCCTTGGTGTCGTCCTTGGCCGCACCCTTGAGCTGCTCGGAGATGTCGTGCGCCTCGGCGCGCAGCCGGTCCGCCTCGGCCTCGGCCTCGGTGCGGATCCGCTCGGCCTCCTCGGTGGCGGCCTTCGTCGTCGACTTGGCCTCCTCGGAGGCCTTGTTGAGCACGTCCTCGGCGGTGCGCGCGGCCTTCGCCAGCTCGCCGGCGGTCTCCTCCGCGGTGACCGTACGGGCCTTCTCCTTGGCCTGCGCGATCAGCTGCTCGGCCTCGGCCCTGGCGTCGGCGACGACCTGCTCGGCCTCCGACTTGGTGGTCTCGGCCTCCTTGGTGGCCTCCTGGACCAGGCGCGCGACCTGCTCCTTCGCGGTCCGCGTGCGCTGCTCGTTGGCCGACTCGGCGCTCGCGAGCTGCTTGGCCGCGGCGTCCTTGGCCTCGGTGAGGACCTTCTCGGCCTCGGCGCGGGCCTCGCGCAGCGCGGTGTCCGCCTCGGAGATCTTCTGCTCGGCGGCCCGGCTCAGCTCGCCGGCCTGGCGGCGGGCGGCGTCCGACTCGGCGGTCGTGCTGGTGCGCAGCTGCTCCGCGTGGTCGGTGGCCTCCTGGGCCTGCGTCGACGCGGCATTGAGCAGGCGCTCGGCGTCCTGGCGGGCGCGGGCGAGGAGGGCCTGGGCCTCGGCGCGCGCGGTCTCCGCCTCGCCGGTCAGCCGGCGGCCGGCCTCGGCGGCGACCCGCTCGGTCTCGGCGCGGGCGGCGGCCAGCGACTGGTCGGCCTCGGCGCGCGACTCGTCGAGCAGGCGGCGGGCCTGCTGCTCGGTGCGGGCGCGCAGCTGCTCGGCCCACTGCACGTTCTCGTTGACGTGGGTCTCGACCGTGCGGCGGCGCTCGGCGAGCTCCTGGTCGAGCTGCTGCCTGCGGTTGACCGCCTCGGTGTGCAGCTCGGACTGGAGCCGGGCCTGCTGCTCGGCGTGCTCCTGGAGGATGCGCTGGGTCTGCGCCCGGGCCTCGCGCAGCTCGCGCTCGGCGTCGGCGCGCAGCTGCTCGGCCTGGATCTGGGCATTGCGGAGCAACTGCTCGGCCTGATAGCCGATGTCCGCCCCGTCATAGGCAGGCCGGGACGCGAGGCTGCGGCGCGCCTCGTGCAGCTTGGCGCGCAACACCTCCACCTGGTAGCCCAGGTCCTCGGCGTGCTGGACGGCCTTCTCCCGCTCGGTCTTCAGCCGCTCCATCTCGGCTTCGAACCGCGAGAGATGGTCGGTCTCAGCCGGCCGCCGGCCGTCCTGGCTCTCGTAGCCCCGCACTGCGCGGTCCCATCCGTCCCCTGGTCGCAAGTTCTTCCTTACGAGCTCCGTCCATACGCCGAACGGGGCCCCCGGGGAATGGTGTCAGATCGACAAGGAGTACGCAGTCGGCGCTCGGGACCCATGTGTTCCGGCCCTTTCGCCCCGACCCTCGTCCCCCGATACCCGGACCCCGGCCCACGACTGTCCGTTGGTGGCGACAGTCGCTCCCCAACCCTACCGGCCCGAGTATGCGGAGGTCAGTGGTCGGCCGACTCCTGGGGTGCGGAGGTGACGAGTTCCGTCAGCACGCCGTGGCAGTCCTTGGGGTGCAGGAACGTGATGCGGGACCCCATCGAACCCCGCCGGGGCTCGTCGTACAGGACGCGTACGCCCTTGCCCCTGATGGCGTCGGCGTCGGTGTCGACATCGGCCGTACCGAAGGCGATGTGGTGCACTCCCTCGCCGTTCTTGGCCAGCCACTTGCCCACCGCGGAGTCCTCGCGGGTGGGTTCCAGCAGCTGGAGGTAGGAGGCCCCGCCGTCGTCGGTCTCGTTGATCTTGAGCATGGCCTCGCGCACGCCCTGCTCTTCGTTGACCTCGGTGTGGAACACCTCGAATCCGTACGTGGCCCGGTAGAACTCGACGGTCGCGTCGAGGTCGTGGCAGGCGATCCCGATGTGGTCGATTCGCGTCAGCATGGGTCAAGTGCAGCGCGGTTCGTCGTGGTTACGCAACGTGCGCGCGATCACATTCACTGGCCGATGACGGGCGGCGTACCGCTCAGTACATTCGAGTAAACCCTCGTTCACTCCTCATCTCCCAAGGGGCTGTGCCTCATGTCTGGAACGACCGGTACCACCTCAGTGATCGTCGCGGGCGCGCGCACGCCCATGGGACGACTGCTGGGATCCCTCAAGTCCTTCTCCGGAGCCGACCTCGGCGGTTTCGCGATCAAGGCCGCCATCGACCGTGCGGGCATCGGTGGCGACCAGGTGCAGTACGTGATCATGGGCCAGGTGCTCCAGGCCGGGGCAGGGCAGATCCCGGCACGCCAGGCCGCGGTCAAGGCGGGCATCCCGATGAACGTCCCGGCGCTCACGATCAACAAGGTCTGCCTGTCGGGCCTCGACGCCGTCGCGCTGGCCGACCAGCTGATCCGCGCGGGTGAGTTCGACATCGTGGTCGCGGGCGGCCAGGAGTCCATGACGAACGCCCCGCACCTGCTGCCGAAGTCCCGTGAGGGCTACAAGTACGGCGCGGTCGAGATGCTCGACGCGATGGCGTACGACGGCCTGACGGACTCCTTCGAGAACATCCCCATGGGCGCCTCGACGGAGAAGCACAACACCCGCCTCGGCATCGCCCGTCCCGAGCAGGACGAGGTGGCCGCCCTCTCGCACCAGCGGGCCGCCGCCGCGCAGAAGAACGGCCTGTTCGAGGCCGAGATCACGCCCGTCGAGATCCCGCAGCGCAAGGGCGACCCGGTCCTGTTCAGCAAGGACGAGGGCATCCGCGCCGAGACCACGGCGGAGTCCCTCGGCAAGCTGCGTCCCGCCTTCGCCAAGGACGGCACGATCACGGCCGGCACCTCCTCGCAGATCTCGGACGGCGCCGCCGCGGTCGTCGTCATGAGCAAGGCCAAGGCCGAGGAGCTGGGCCTGGACTGGATCGCGGAGATCGGCGCGCACGGCAACGTGGCGGGGCCGGACAACTCGCTCCAGTCGCAGCCCTCGAACGCGATCCGGCACGCCCTGAAGAAGGAGGGCCTCGGGGTCGCGGATCTTGATCTGATCGAGATCAACGAGGCGTTCGCGGCCGTCGCCGTGCAGTCAATGAAGGACCTCGGCGTGTCCTCGGAAAAGGTGAACGTCAACGGCGGCGCCATTGCCCTGGGTCACCCGATCGGGATGTCCGGCGCGCGCATCGTGCTGCACCTCGCCCTGGAGCTGAAGCGGCGCGGGGGCGGTGTCGGCGCGGCCGCGCTGTGCGGCGGCGGCGGTCAGGGTGACGCGCTCGTGCTGCGGGTACCCAAGGCGTAACGGGTACACCGGTTCACCGGTTCACCGACTTCTCGGTACGGGTCTGACGGAACGGAGCTGTGATGCAGGACGTCCCCACGCTGGTCGCCCAGGCGAGAGAGGGCAGGCCACGGGCCGTGGCCCGGCTGATCTCGCTGGTGGAGGGGGCGTCCCCGCAGCTGCGCGAGGTCATGGCCGCCCTCGCCCCGCTGACGGGGAACGCGTACGTGGTCGGGCTCACCGGATCGCCGGGGGTCGGCAAGTCGACCTCCACGTCGGCGCTGGTGAGCGCGTACCGCAGGGCCGGGAAGCGGGTCGGGGTGCTCGCCGTCGACCCGTCGTCGCCGTTCAGCGGGGGCGCGCTGCTCGGCGACCGGGTGCGGATGTCCGACCACGCCTCCGACCCCGGGGTCTACATCCGCTCCATGGCCACGCGTGGGCACCTGGGCGGGCTCGCCTGGGCCGCGCCGCAGGCCATCCGGGTGCTCGACGCCGCCGGGTGCGACGTGGTGCTGGTCGAGACCGTGGGCGTCGGGCAGTCCGAGGTGGAGATCGCCTCCCAGGCCGACACCAGCGTGGTGCTGCTCGCGCCCGGGATGGGGGACGGGATCCAGGCCGCCAAGGCCGGGATCCTGGAGATCGGTGACGTGTACGTCGTCAACAAGGCGGACCGGGACGGCGCCGACGCCACCGCGCGCGAGCTGAACCACATGCTGGGCCTCGGGGAGTCCCGGGCGCCCGGTGACTGGCGGCCGCCCATCGTGAAGACGGTCGCGGCGCGGGGCGAGGGCATCGACGAGGTCGTCGAGGCGCTGGAGAAGCACCGGGCGTGGATGGAGGAGCACGGGGTGCTCTCCGAGCGGCGGGTGGCTCGCGCGTCCCGCGAGGTCGAGACGATCGCGGTGACCGCCCTTCGCGAGCGGATCGGCGACCTTTCCGGGGACCGGCGCCTGGGTGCCCTTGCCGAGCGCATCGTCTCCGGCGACCTGGATCCCTACCGGGCCGCCGACGAACTCGTCGAGGGGCTGACCCAGAGCGGCTGACCGCCGCTCTCGTCGTGGCTGGTCGCGCAGTTCCCCGCGCCCCTGAAACGAGCTTCGCTCGTCCAGGGGAGGCGGCGCGAAGCGCCTGCCTCAGGGGCCGAGGACCCCGTCGCCGTGCGTGCGCAGCACCTCGGCG